>CAJUJI010000064.1 GCA_910586875.1 uncultured Anaerotruncus sp.
CCTTTACGCAAAAGGCAAAAGCCAGGCAATCCGCCTGGCTTTCCCTACCCTCGCGCAAAAGGTCAGATGATATATTTGCACACACTTTCCGGCAGCTCACTCTTGTCGCAGGAAACAGTAAAGGTCATCGTTGCTCCATTTTCGTCCAGCAGCTTCACCAGCTTTTCAATCATGCCTGCAAACGCGTTAAAATCTCTGCCGCCAACCTTGAAGGTAGCGTCTACAAACACCTCTGTAATGTCGTAATTGCCCGCAAACAGGCCGCAGAAGAATCCATAAAACGCATCAAAACCAGAAACTGCATAATGGTCAATATCAATCAGCCGCGCCTGGTGGTTGACATCGTAGGTCAGCGTATTGCCCTTTTCCACACAAACAACATTCCCCTTGGATGTTTTAACCGCGTCATTGACCATGCTAATCAAAGTTTTGGTTTTTCCTGCGCCTTTGTTGCCTACAATCAGCTTTATCATGTGAATTTCCTCCTATAAATTGGTTATATGAACATCTTGCAACAATAGAATATTTATTGGAGCTTTGCTTCCAGCTCCGCCTTTTGGCTTTCATAGCCTGGCTTGCCCAACAACGCAAACATATTTTTCTTGTAGCTTTCTACGCCCGGCTGGTCGAATGGATTCACCGAAAGGAGATATCCGCTGATTGCGCAGGCACGCTCAAAGAAGTATACCATATAGCCGAACTCATATTCATTCAGCTCTGGCACCTCCAACACCATGTTGGGAACACCACCCTGAGTATGCGCAAGAATGGTACCCTGCATCGCCTTTTGGTTCACAATTGACATATTCTGGTTAGAAAGGAAATTCAGCCCGTCCAGATTTTCCGGATCATCCTTAATGAAGAAATCCTTCTGCGGTTTGCCAACCGAGACCACTGTCTCAAACATAATGCGGCTGCCCTCTTGGATAAACTGGCCCATCGAGTGCAGGTCGGTCGAGAAGATCACCGATGCGGGGAACAGTCCACGGTTGTCCTTGCCCTCGCTCTCGCCATATAGCTGCTTAAACCATTCATTCATCAAGGTAAAGGAAGGCTCATAGCTGACCAACAATTCAATCTGTTTGCCCTTGCGGTAAAGGATGTTACGCAGTGCAGCATATTTATAACAGTCGTTTTTCTCCAGATCATCAACCGAGAAATCATTCATAGCGGCCTGTGCCCCCTGCATCACCGCATCTAAGTCGATGCCTGCAACCGCCATTGGCAGCAAGCCTACTGCGGTCAATACCGAATAACGCCCGCCAACATCGTCCGCAATTACAAACGTTTCATAGCCTTCGCGGTCGCTCAGCTCCTTTAGGGTGCCGCGCGCCTTATCTGTGGTCGCATAGATGCGCTCTTTTGCGCCGTCCTTGCCGTATTGCTTCTCCAGCAGCTCACGGAATACGCGGAATGCCAGCGCTGGTTCGGTTGTTGTACCGGACTTAGAGATAATATTAACCGAGAGGCGCTTGCCCTCGCACAGTCCCAGAATGGTGTTCAGGTAATCTGCGCTGATATTGTTGCCTACAAAATAGATGTCTGGGGTATCCTTCTTACAATTATTGTAAAATGGGGTTTTTAGCAGCTCGACTGCCGCACGCGCGCCCAGATAAGAGCCACCGATGCCGATTACTACCAGCACATCGCTATCCGCCTGGATTTTTTTTGCAGCCTTTTTAATCCGAGCGAACTCCTCTTTGTCGTAATCCCGCGGCAACGCGACCCAGCCCAAAAAGTCATTGCCGGGGCCGGATTTTTCCTCCAACAGCTTATGCGCAGCCTTGACCTGCGGCTCAATTGCGTGCAGCTCATGGTCGCTGACAAACCCTTGAAGATAGCGTGTGTTGAGTTTCATTCCCATTGTTGCTCAGTCCTTTCAGATAGACTTTGTACAATTCACACCAAACGCCAGGGTGTGATACTTGCATATCTTATTTACATTGTACCCTATTTGTGGATAATTTTCAAGTATCCGCCTGCTTTTTTAGAAAAGATTTATAAATTCTTTTCTTTGCGGCTAAACTGCAAGTCAAAAAGCTCCAACCACCCTTTCAAAAGAGCAGTTGGAGCTTTTTGATTGTTACATTTACTGTTTTTACAATGCAATCAGTTTCTCAAACAGGATGCCCATTGCCCGCAGGAAGGTCATCTCCTGCACCTGCGTAGCTGCAACCAGGCGGTACTCACAAAGGGTATTTCCTCCGGCCTGTACGATCACCTTCCCCAAGCGCTGCCCTGATTCCACCGGTGCCTGCACCTCTGGCTCTAATTCTACGCTCTGGGTCAAGCTTTCCTTGTCCGCTGTGCGCACGATAACCGCCTGGGGTGGCTCGCATACCACATCAACCCACTGTTCGATGCCGCCGCGCACCCGTACTGGCTCTAGGTTTTCCAGCATGGGAATTTCCGCCTTGCTGTAGTTGGAAAATCCATAATCCAGCAGGCCGCGCGCCGCCGAAAACCGCTCGGCTGATGTAGGACTGCCCAGTGTGACCGCCACCAGCGACATCCCCTTGCGGGTGGCGCTTGCCGCCAAACAGCTCCCTGCACCATCGGTGGTTCCCGTTTTCAGTCCGGTACAGCCATCATAAAAGCGCACCAGCTTATTGGTATTGACAAGCTGCGTTGCACCACCCCGCAGCTCGGTCATCCAAACGCTGGAATAGTTGGCAATCAGAGGATAGTTCAGCAGTACCCTGCTCATGGTCGCGATGTCCCGCGCAGTGGTCACATGCCCCTCTGCATCCAGTCCGGTTGCATTGACAAAATGCGTATTCTCCATCCCCAGCTGTCTGGCACGCTCGTTCATCCGGTCTACAAATGCTTCCTCGCTGCCCGCTACCTGCTCCGCCAGCGCTACCGATGCGTCATTTGCGCTGGAAATTGCGGTTGCTTTCAGCAGATCATCAACCGAAAGCTGCTCCCCTTCCTTTAACCAAATTTGGCTGCCGCCCATGGATGCCGCATGGGTTGAACAGGTGACCATTGTGTCCAGCGTCAGGGTGTTTTGCTCCAGCGCTTCCATTACCAGCAGAAGCGTCATCACCTTTGTGATAGAAGCTGGCGGCAAAATTTCGTCCGCATTCTTTTCAAACAGCACTCGCCCGCTTGATTGCTCAATCAGGATAGCCGAACGCGCAGGCAGGCTATCATCCACCGCCGCGGCAGTCTCCAGAACGGTCATATCCACCTCATCCTGCGCAAAAACAGGCAGTCCGCCCAGCAGGAGCAAAACGTTCAGCAAAATTGCTGCAAGCCGTTTTTTCATAGATGCACACCTCGCAAATTCATTGTTAGATGTTCCATCTATATGCGGACAGATCCCCTGCCAGAACGAAATTACATATCTTCCGCTTTTGATAAGATAGGTTGCAAAAGAGCAAACGATTGCAGATCTTCTGAGTATCACAAACGAGCGGCTTTCTTTCATTTTGCGCCGCTTAGAAAAGAGGGGATATCTATTATCCCATTCAGAAAAACCTGGAAGGGTTCGCGGAAATTTACCAGGCAATCGTCCACTATCTCAGCCATCTTTTGCAATATGTCGATTGTTAAGCCCCCTGATTGCCAAAAGCCGCCATCGCGCAGAGCGCGATGGCGGCGAAATTCTCTCTATTCAATCTTTTATAGGCTCATGCCCAGCTTAATTGCTTTAATATTCGGCTCTGCCAGATGCTGCTTTTTCGGCGGGATACATTTTGCAATCGCCTTTTCCACCGATTCTTCCGCTGCAAACTGCGTCGCCTGAAGCGCCTTGCCCAGCAGGATAATGTTGGATAAGCCCTTGAGCCCCTCCGAATCCGCCAGTGTGGTTGCTGGCACATAATAGCAATGGATATCGGTGCGTTCACACTTCTTTTCAATCAGCGCACTGTCGATGACCGCAACGCCGCCTGGCACCACCGTGTCAATGAACTTGTCATAAGAGGGCAGATTCATCGCAATCAGCACATCCGGATTCAGCACCAGCGGGGAGCCGATCGGCTGCTCGGACAAGCAGACCGAGCAGTTTGCGGTGCCGCCGCGCATCTCCGGACCATAGGAGGGCAGCCAGGAAACATGCTGCTCCTCCATCAGTCCTGCATAAGCGATGATTTTACCCGCGAACAGCACACCCTGTCCGCCAAATCCAGCCAGCAATATATTCATTACCCTCTGACCCCCTTTTCTGTCCTATCCATATAAACACCCAGTGGGTAATAGGGCATCATATTGTCACGCAGCCATTGCAGCGCTTCCACCGGCGTCAATCCCCAGTTGGTCGGGCAGGTGGAAAGAATCTCAACAATCGAGAAGCCCTTTCGTTCAACCTGGCAGGTGAACGCCTTTTTAATCGCCGCTTTTGCCTTGCGAATATTGGGGACGGTATCCACTGCAACACGCTCTGCATAGGCAACACCACTCAGTGTGGAGAGCATCTCACAAACCCGTACAGGAAAGCCCGCCGTCTCCACATCGCGCCCATAAGGGGTGGTCTGTGTCACCATGCCCGGCAGGGTGGTCGGCGCCATCTGGCCGCCAGTCATACCATAAATGCCGTTATTGACAAAAATAACCGTGATATTTTCGCCGCGGGTTGCCGCATGGACCGTTTCCGCGGTACCGATCGCCGCCAAATCACCGTCACCTTGGTAGGTGAACACAACATTTTTCGGCAGCGAACGCTTGATACCCGTCGCAATCGCCGGCGCACGCCCATGTGCCGCCTCTACCATATCGCAGGCAAAATAATCATACGCCATAACCGAGCAGCCCACCGGTGCAATTCCAATGGTTTTTCCTTCGATGCCCAGTTCATCAATCGTTTCTGCCACCAGCTTATGGATTACACCATGGGTACAGCCAGGGCAATAATGGGTTGGTACGTCTAATAATGCGTGCGGTCTTTGATATACAATAGCCATTAGTTGTTCCCTCCCACAAGTTTTTCAATCTGCTCCAGAACCTCTGCGGGTGTTGGCACAATACCACCGGTATGGCCAAAGAAGGAAACAGGCACCTTGCCATTTACCGCCAGACGAACATCGTCCACCATCTGGCCCATGCTCATTTCAACACACAGGAATTGGCGGGTGGTATCGGCAAGCTGTGCAATCTCTTTTGTCGGGAACGGCCAGACCGTTTTGGGACGGAACAAACCAACCTTGATGCCCTTTTCACGGGCGGTATTTACCGCACTGCGTACAATGCGGGAGGTCGCACCATAGGCCACCACAACCAGCTCTGCATCCTCTGTCAGATACGCCTCGGACTGGGTGTGCTTCTCCTGCACCTCTGCATAGCGCTTGAAGCGTTCCACAACCACCTGTTCCAGCTGCTCCGGCTTGAGGTAGAGGGAATTGATGACATTATGCTTGCGCTCGCCGCGATGACCGCAGGCTGCCCAGGAAAATTTGTCAAACTGCTTCACCTGGTGCTCTGGGAAGGAAATAGGCTCCATCATCTGGCCGAGCATCCCATCCGCCAGAATCATTGCGGGCATCCGATAGGTGTCCGCCAGCTCAAACGCATCAAACACCATATTGACCATCTCCTGGATGGTAGAAGGCGCAAATACCAGCACATGCAGGTCGCCATGGCCTGGCGCACGGGTCGCCTGCCAGTAGTCCGCCTGCGAGGGCTGAATACCGCCCAGACCTGGGCCGCCGCGTTGTACATTGATGATTAAGCAGGGCAGATCTGCACCTGCAAGATAGGAAATCCCCTCGGTTTTCAGCGACACGCCCGGCGAGGAGGAGGAGGTCATTGCGCGCACGCCAGCGGATGCTGCACCATATACCATGTTAATTGCAGCAACCTCCGACTCCGCCTGTAAATATGTACCGCCAATTTTGGGCATACGCTTTGCCATATATGCCGCAACTTCAGTTTGCGGGGTGATCGGGTATCCAAAGAAATGATGGCAGCCTGCCTGAATTGCAGCTTCGGCAAGCGCTTCATTCCCCTTCATCAGAAATTTTTCATTGGAAGCCAACCGGTTCACAACCTTTCTCTGTCTATTTTTCAACAGTAATCACACAGTCCGGACACATGGTTGCGCACATCGCGCAGCCGATACATTCCGCCATGTTGGAAATTGCCGCGGGATGGTAGCCCTTTTTGTTCAAAACCGACTTGTCCAGTGAAATAATCTTTTTTGGGCAGACCGCTACACAAAGTCCGCAGCCTTTGCAGCTATTTTGATTGATCTGTGTATTTGCCATATTCCAGCACCTCCTTTTATTGTATCCTGGGAGCTTCTATTCCCAAGGCTTTTTTATATAAATATCCACAGGATAAATGGTATCCTCTGGTAAACATCGCGCCGTTTCTGACACCAACGGACGGCTAACCGCTGTAAACAGCAATGGTACCCCGATATGCTCGGCTGTCTGCTGTGCAAATGGAATCGTGTTTAGAATATCCTGAACGGTGGTCGCCTTTGCCAGATTGGAATTGTTCACTACGCCGCTCACCGAAAGGCGGGATGCCTGCTGGATTTCCAGCAGAATTTGCTCCGCCTGCTCTGCGGTGCGGGTGAGATAACGGTATCCATTGAGTACATAGAGCATCTCACAGCCGCCAGCCTGCGCAATCAGTGCGCTGTACCGGCCAAGCGCCGCTGCGCCTGCGTCGTCGCCTCCCACGTCAATAATCACCTGTTTATCGGTATCCAGCAGTGAATCCAATCGCGCGGTGACAGCTGGGATATCCAGATTCGTACCCGCATAGACCGGCGCAACCAGCTCAATCCCCTGTTGTTTTAGCAGCTCAGCAAAATCTGCGCTGCGAAAATATGGATTTACAATGTCCAAATCCGCCAGCACAACCTCCTTGCCCGCATTGCGGTAATCTATCGCCAAATTCACCGCGAGGTTGGTTTTTCCACTTCCGTAATGTCCTACCACCACAATGATTCGCTTCAAACGCTCTAACAAACGACCACCTCTTTTCAGATAGCTTTTATTATAGCATTTCAAAATTCTGTTCTCAACTGCTTTGACAGATTTCAACTTTTTTCACAAAACGCTTTCCTTTATTGCACCGTCAAAGTATCATTTCTACAAAAAATGCGGCAGCTTTTCCCACAAAATCTCTAAGGATTTCGAGATTGTAATGAATTCAAAAGTATTGTAAACTATTTGTACAGGCACCAACAGGAAATTTGATGGTCCTGCCTCATAGATAGAAGGGAAGCGGTCTTTCAATATGCAATTTTCAGATTGGGCATTTCTTTCGGAAGCGCATTGCCATGAGCTACAAAATCAACTGCGAACGCAATTGGTCAGCCCACCGCCTTTCGACATCTCTCGGATGCAAACGGTTGCCGGTGTGGACCTCGCCTATTGGGAAACAGATGGCATCCAACAGGCAGTCTGTTGTATTTGCGTGGTGCAGTTTCCTTCCGGCAAGCTGCTGGAACAGCAGCATACTCAAGGTATTGTCCAGTTTCCATACATCCCCGGCTGTCTTGCTTTTCGGGAGCTGCCATTGGTGCTGGAAACCGTGCCAAAGCTCACGATTCAGCCGGACGTGTATCTATTTGATGGCAATGGGATGCTGCATCCCCGCAATATGGGGATTGCAACCCATGCAGGCTTTTACCTAAAGGTCCCCACCATCGGCTGTGCAAAAAGCTATTATCGTGTTAAGGATACCGATTTTGAAATGCCCGAAAAGGAAGCTGGTTCTTTTACTGAAATTGTGGTGGATGGTGTTGTTTGCGGAAGGGTATTGCGCACCCATACGAATGTAAAACCGGTTTTTTTGTCGGTAGGACAGCGGATTGGGCTGGAGGATGCGACCATTCTGGTGCGGCAGCTGGTTGGCCCAGAAAGCCATATTCCAATCCCTGTACGGCTGGCGGATTTAGCCACACACGAAATGCGCACCTATTACCAAACCACCTAATGCCCACCCCACAAACCTCACAACACATCAAAAGTTTTACTCGATTTTTTTCAAAAAATCGTGGGGTCCAGGGGCAACGCCTCTGGTCGATAGAAAAAAGCAAGGCCGTTGGGCCTTGCTTTTTTCTATCGAAACGCGTCTTTATCCTCCAAGAGCGGCGCGCACGCCGCGATATTCCCAGCAAGCGCGGTGCCAAATCGCAGATTTGGCCGCCATGCGCTTGCTATCCTTACTATAAAGCACCTTAAAGCAAATTTTAGGGGAGCTTTTTTTCTTGCAAAAAGCTCCCCTCTTGTGGCCTGCAAAGCAAGCCACAATTCACCCCGAAAAATGCGCTTCTCAGAAAAAGATGCGTTTCGCATAAAAAAAGCCCCAAAGGGACTTTTTTATACGACCAGGGGCGCTGCCCCTGGACCCTGCAGCCTTTCAAAAGGCCGGCGAAATTTTTCATACGCTGCCGCGATCAGACGACGCAAGCCAGCAAACTCTTTGCCGTGCAGTCATAATCAGGCGTACGCCAAATGATTAAATTTTACCTGCGTTTGTTCTTTGCCGATAACACCAAAAACACCACAATCAAAACCGCAGAAACCGCCAGAAGTCCAATCACGACCGGCAGCATCATCCCGCTACCATCCCCTGTGGCAGGCAATCCTTCTGCCGAAACCGGCAAACCCATGCAAAGCAGCGCGACGGATACCATCACCGCGGCCACAAGCTTCTCTTTGAAACGACCTATCAACTTTTGTGCCTCCTATCAATACCCCAGCTGTTCTCCCACCAGAATGACCTTGATCCGGCCCTTTTTACTCTGCTGCGCCATCACCGAATAGATGCTGCACAGCCGCTCATCACTGCGGCAATCGCGGCAGGCTCCCAGTACCTTACATGGGGTTTTGCGGTCCAGCCGCACCGCATTTGCCGGCGCTGCTGTATCGCGCACCCGCTGCCGCGCCGCCTCCAAATCTGGCACCAGCTTATTGTAGCCTGCAATTACAATGACGCTTTTGGGGCCAAACGCCAATGCCGCAATTCGATTTCCGTTACCATCCACATTATACAGCTCTCCATTTTCGGTAATCGCATTGCTGCTCATGATATAAGTATCACAGGTAAACGCCTGTCGGAAAATCTCCTGCATGTCTGCGCCCTTTGCATACCGGTCAAGATAATGGTATCGCCCCGACTTGAGATGTTCAATTACGCCGCACTCAAACAAGGTCATCGAGCCGCCTACTGTGATGG
Organism: uncultured Anaerotruncus sp.; assembly: GCA_910586875.1. GTDB lineage: Bacteria > Bacillota > Clostridia > Oscillospirales > Ruminococcaceae > Anaerotruncus. The sequence goes on from CAJUJI010000064.1 coordinate 9,139, forward strand.
TTTCCCCTTCAGCACACAGCTCTTCCACCAGCGGCACCACCTCGGCGGCTGTCTTCACATAATAGGCTTCCATTTTGTTATTCTGTAAGTTCCCTATTGTTTTGTCAATGCGTTTTTCCACAATTGCAGCTAAATTTGCGTCCATAAAACCTCCTGCTACCACATATCGTCAAGCTCCTTGCGGTTACCGCTTTGCGGCGAGCGGCGCGCCAATTTTCAGCAACTTTTACTGTTGTTTTTATCATACACTGTTTGCAGCTTTTTTACAAGCTACCTATACAGAAAAATTACCATTCTTTTTTTGGAAAGCATTTCCTCCACAAAAAGTTCACAAATTTTTTCACAAAAATCTTCGACAAAATACGATTTTTATGATATGATAAAAAAATATTTTGAATTTATTTCCGTCTAGTCATTTCATCATTATATTACCTATCTTGTTTTTTTAAGGTTTCATACAGTGTCCTTTTCCAATCACTGTAAATTTAGAATATGAGGAAAGAATATGCCAGCTATTAGTGAATTTCTATTTGAGAACATTGGCCTTTCTCTGGAACTTGTTCAGGCGATCAAAGATCTGAACTACACAGAGGCGACCGGAATCCAGGCCAAAGCCATTCCGCTGCTGATGCAGGGGAATGATCTGATTGGCCGCAGCTGTACCGGTACGGGAAAGACCGCTGCATTTGGCATCCCCGCAGTTGAGTGTGTGGCTGGCGGCGAACGATCTGCCCAGGTTTTGGTGCTTTCCCCCACGCGTGAGCTGGCAATGCAAATTGCCCAGGAAATGTGCAAGTATGCCAAATACAAGCCTGGGGTTGCGGTTGCAGCAATCTACGGCGGCGCACCAATGGAGCCGCAGATTCATCAGCTGAAAACCGCCAACATTGTGATTGGAACCCCTGGACGGGTGATGGACCATCTGCGCCGGCGCACCTTGCGGCTGGACAACCTGCGGATGGTAATTCTTGACGAAGCAGATGAAATGCTAAACATGGGCTTTTTAGAGGACATCCAAACCATCCTTGCACAAACGCCGCAACAGCGGCAAACGGTACTTTTTTCCGCGACCATGCCTCCTGCAATTTTGAAAATTACCGAAGAATTTTTGCGCGACCCTCAAACGGTGGATATCCAAAGCGAACAGCGCACCATCTCCACCATCGAGCAATTTTACTATCAGGTCCCTCAATCCCGCAAGATGGATGCGATCAATCTGCTGCTCCAAATGCAAGAGCCCCGCCGTTCGGTCATCTTTAGCAACACCAAGTCCATGGTGGACGAACTGGTTTGTTATTTAAACGACCACGGCTTTAAAGCAGCAGGATTGCACGGAGATATGAAGCAGGCTGGCCGCACCCATGTGATGCAGGGGTTTCGCGAAGGCAAAAACCGCATATTGGTTGCGACCGATGTTGCTGCACGCGGAATTGATGTTGAAAATATTGAGGCGGTCTATAATTTTGATATCCCCCAGGATTTTGAATATTACATTCATCGAATCGGGCGTACCGGCCGCGCGGGAAAAACCGGCGCTTCTCATACGCTGGTCTGTAACCGCCATCAAGCCGAGATTATCCGCAGTCTAAGCCGTTATATCAACGCTCCGATTCTGGAGGCGTCGATGCCTACCGCGGAAAATATCCAACAAAAACACCTGGAAAAGCTCTCTGCAAAGGTTGCCAAAATGCTCTCCGACCACAGCTTTACCCAATATGAAAACCAGCTTGACCAATTGACCAACACCCACGGTTTTGCATTGCGGGAGGTCGCCTGTGCGCTATTGCAATTACAGCTCACAAAGGACAAGCGTCTAATACCGGTTTTCAAGGCGTCCGCAGCAACCCACAAATCTTTCCAGAATGGGAACCGGATGGTGTTACATCTGGATATGGGGCGGCAGGAAGGCATTACCCCCAATGATATTGTAAATGCAATTACAAGCATCACCAATTTATCTGCGCGAGCGGTTGGTAAAATCGATATTTTCGACGATCACACCCTTTTGGAAATGCGGGAAAACGATGCTGCCATCGTCGCCCAGCAGAGCGGCAATTATACCATTAAAGGGCGTGCGGTGCATTTCTCCCCCTCCAATCTTACAATGCGCTCTAGCCTGCCCAATGCCCGCCATTTCGGGGGTGCTCCGCGGATGGAATACCGCGGCAAGCCCTCCCGAGAGAAACCGCGGCGCAGCGGAAAATCTTTCGGGGAAAAGCGGCGGCGCTCGTATGATTGTCCATAAACCATTGCCCTTGGAAAATGAGGTGAAGCGATGCGGCAGTTTCGAAGGATTATCGTAAACGATATCACATATTGGTGGCTATTTCGTTTTGACGACTATGATTATCAGAACTATCCCTATCTGCTGATCGTTATGGACTCACACCCCCACGCCACGCTAAAGCTTGTTTTTTCCATCCACGATCACTTTTTGTTAAACGAAGGTCTGCCCGCATCTTTACAGGGAAACGCTGTTTCAATCAATTTAAACCGCCCTTTATTTGTTTCTCAGCTGATTGTGCAGTGCAGAAAAAACGGGGAAACTTTTGAACAACAGGGATACAAACGGTTGGATGGAGTGCAGCTTTTAACCCAAATCGGCTATACGATTTCTCCGTTATTTCTCGATATTTAAAGTTTTATAACTGCGTTCTAGCTTCCTTGCATTTTCAAACTTTTTTCGTTATAATAGTTTCTAATATAACTTGCAGCGGTACTCGGCCGCCTACCATCCTGTTAAGGTGAGTGAATTTTTGAGACGTACAATTTCCCTGCTGCGAAATGTCCCTTTATTCGAGGGAATCGAAGAACATGAGCTGAATATGTTGCTGCATTGCCTGAGTGGGCGCAGATGCCAATACCAGCAGGGCGAGTCTCTGCTGCAAAGCGGTGCACTGCTGCTGCAAATCGGTGTCGTTCTTTCAGGCGAATTGCTTCAGGAGGAATGCGGAACGCCGCCCCGACGGTTGGAGCATGGCGCCCTGTTCGGGGAGCTACATAGCTGTGCCGGTGTTCTGAAAAGTCCACTCTCCATCTATGCCGCAACCAACTGCGAGGTATTGATGCTCAATTTGCGCCGGACATTGAGCACCTGCGCAACCTCTTGCACCTTCCACAACCGCCTGATTCAAAATCTGCTGCGAGAAATCGCCAGCCAAGCGCTTATGCTTCAACACCAAAACGCAATTCTTGGCTCCCGCACCATCCGTGAACGATTGCTGACCTACCTTGCACAACAGCCATTTGACGAGCATGGGCAGATTGTTCTTTCCCTCAGCCGCGCCGCGCTGGCTGACTATCTATGTGTAGACCGTAGCGCACTCTCCCGCGAGCTGCACCGAATGAGCGAAGAAGGGCTTTTACGTTTCCACAGAAATACGTTTATCTGTAAAAAAACGGTATAGCCTTTTGGCTGTACCGTTTTTCTTTTTATGGGCTATTCTACATCCTGCGCCCATGCAAGCGCACAACGTACCGCCCTTTTCCAACCCTTTACCAGCTTTTGACGTTCTTCCTCTGGCATCCGGCTGTAAAAAAAACGGGAGACCTGCCAATTTCTGCAAATTTCTTCCTTGTCCTTCCAATAACCTACCGCAATTCCCGCCAGATATGCAGCGCCCAGTGCAGTTGTTTCAATACACTCCGGCCGCACAAGCGCAGCATTCAAAAGGTCTGCCTGGAACTGCATCAAAAAATTGTTGGCGCAGGCGCCCCCATCCACCTTGAGCTGTTTGAGCGCGAGACCGGAGTCCTGCTGCATCGCCTCGATCAAATCATACACCTGATAGGCCATGGATTCCACCGTTGCCCGAATAAACTGCTCCTTGCTGGTTCCACGGGTCACGCCGACGATGGTGCCTCTGGCATACTGCTCCCAATAGGGTGCACCCAACCCTGCAAACGCTGGTACCACATAGACGCCACCGGTGTCGCACACCTCATTGCAGTAATCCTCTGTCTGTGGTGCAGAGCGCAACATACGCATCCCATCTCGCAGCCATTGAACCGCAGCGCCTGCTACGAATACGCTGCCTTCCAACGCATACTGAATCTCTTCCCCCTGGATACAGGCGGCAATGGTGGTCAACAGTCCATGCTTTGAATGCACCGCCCTGCTGCCGGTATTCATCAGCAGAAAACAGCCTGTACCATAAGTATTCTTTACCTCCCCTTGTGCAAAGCAACATTGCCCAAACAATGCTGCCTGCTGATCACCTGCTGCTCCGGAAATGGGAACCTGTCCACCGATCACATCTATAGAGGTACTGCCATACACACAGCTGGAGGGCTTCACCTCTGGTAACATCGCTTTGGGAATTCTAAAATAATCCAACAGCTCCTCATCCCAGCACTTTCGGTGAATATCAAACAGCATCGTGCGGGAAGCGTTGGTGTAATCGGTCACATGGACAGTACCCTTCGTCAGGTTCCAAATCAGCCAGGTGTCTACCGTCCCAAACAATAGCTCCCCTGCCTGGGCGCGCGCTCTTGCCCCCTCTACATGGTCCAAAATCCACTCGATTTTGCTACCTGAAAAATACGCATCTGGAATAAGGCCGGTACGCGCAATCATTTTCTCTTCCATACCATCCTGTTTTAACCGTTCTATCCGGTCTGCGGTACGGCGGCACTGCCAAACAATCGCATTATAAATCGGCTCTCCTGTTTTTCTGTCCCAAATAATGGTTGTTTCACGTTGGTTAGTGATGCCAATTGCTGCAATATCGCTGCAATGTGCGCCAATTTTTCCCATCGCCTCCACCATCACCGACAGTTGAGAAGACCAAATATCCATTGGATCATGTTCCACCCAGCCCGGCTGCGGAAAAATTTGTGCGAATTCCTTTTGGGCAACGCTGCAAAGATTTCCCCCCTTATCAAAAAGGATACATCTCGAACTGGTTGTCCCTTGGTCCAATGCAATTACATAATTTGACATGCTGCTTTCCTTCTTTCCTGCCTGATATCTGCCTGATTTTTCTAGAATTTTTCGGTTTTATTCGCAATAAGTTACAAAAGCAGACTTGAAACTCAGATTCTTGTCAGTTTTATTTTGTCGAAAAAAGGCTTATAATATGAAAATAGGAGGTGCAATGATGGAGCCGGATTCTAAAAACTGTATCACAAAGAATGTTCGCATTCTTCGGAAAGCCGCTAAATACACACAAGCAGAGTTAGCTGAACGCTGTGGCCTGAGCAGCGACCTTATCAGCAAGGTTGAGCGTGGTCAAACAAATATTACACAGGAGACCCTGAGCAAGCTGGCGACTGGACTTGGCGTACCACTCGTAATGCTATTTGATGAAAATTTGGATACCGAGAAAATAAAAGGGAACCAAGACCTAGAACTTTATTTTAGCAGACTACTTATCTTACCTACAATAAAACAGCGTGAAATTATGGCATTACTTGATATCTTTTTAGGCGTTGACAAAAACTTTCGGCCATAAACTACAGAAAATGCCCCTGTGTAAGTATATGCGGGGGCTTTGGCAACCTATTGGCCCAAAATCTTCTAAATTTCCTCTTTACAAAGTCCGCCTCTTATGCTATAATAAATAACGTTGTCGGGAGTATAGCTCAGCTGGTTAGAGTGCCTGCATCACACGCAGGAAGTCGCGGGTTCGAGTCCCTCTATTCCCACCATGAGCCGCCTATTAAAGCAGGCGGCTTTTCCTTTTGTATCATAACATTGAACAAATATCTCTAACTTTTATAT
>CAJUJI010000065.1:0-3331 GCA_910586875.1 uncultured Anaerotruncus sp.
ACCCTTGTCTATCAATAAATTTTGGAAATGATTTCATCGAAGGCGGGAGAGTGGGCAAATGGAGTGGATGGTAAAGAAGCTGCTACAATGCCGGTTTTTGATTTTGGCGTTGTTTATCATTGGAGTGGTGCTCAGCGTTGGGATGACCGCAATGGTGCAGGTAAATTACGATTTGACCGATTATCTGCCAGATGGGGCGGCCTCCACCGTCGCACTGAACACAATGGATGCGCAGTATACAAAAGGCGTACCCAATGTGCGGGTAATGATACCAGAGGTAAGCATCCCACAAGCACTTCTTTATAAGGAAAAGCTGAAGGCGATTGATGGGGTAGAGGATGTCAACTGGCTGGATGACCAGGTGGATATCAAGCTGCCGCTGGAAATGCTGAGTCAGGAGGTCGTGAAGGATTGGTATGCGCAGGGGGATGCGCTATACAGTCTGGTGGTGGATGAAGGCAAGCAGCAACGGGTGCTTGCAGAAATTCGGGAGCTTATCGGGGATGAAGGTGCGATGAGCGGCAATCCGGTGGATACGGTATCCGCCCAAAACAGCACCAGCGCAGAGATTGCGCATATGATGGGCATTATTATTCCGATGATGTTTGCAATCCTGTTATTCACAACCACCTCTTGGTTTGAGCCGGTGCTGTTCATGGTGGGGATTGGCGTTTCCATTCTGCTAAATATGGGCAGCAATCTGATATTTGGAGAGATCTCCTTCATTACGCAAACGACCGGTTCTATCCTACAGCTGGCCTGCTCGATGGATTATTCGGTATTTCTGCTCGACCGCTTTGAGGAACTAAAGGCGGAGGGTAAACCTCCAATGGATGCGATGGCACAGGCGATTGTAAAATCAACCTCATCTATCCTTTCCAGCGGCCTGACCACCGCGGTCGGTTTTGCAGCACTTTGTGTGATGCGGTTTAAAATTGGGCCGGATATGGGCTATGTGCTGGCAAAAGCAATCGGGTTTTCGCTGTTGGGGACGCTGGTATTTCTGCCTTGCTTGACCATGTGCTGCTATAAGCTGATTGATCGCACCCGACACCGTTCGTTTATGCCCCAATTTCATCTGTTTAGCAAGGCGGCGCTCAAGGCGCGATGGGGGATGCTGGTTTGTGTGCTGGTGGTTCTGCCGGTTGCTTATCTAGGTCAGAAGCAAATTTCCTTCCTGTACGGTATGTCCGGTATGTCAGCGCCGGGCTCCCAGGTGGTGATTGACCGCGAGCGTATCAATGAGCAATTTGGAGAATCCACCATGTTTGCGATGCTGGTGCCACAGGGCGAGCTTGCAAATGAGCAGGCGCTCAATGACGCGCTCAAGGAGCTGCCAGAGGTCAAGAATGTCCTTTCCTATGTGGAAAACGTCGGGCGCTCGGTACCGGTGGAATACCTCTCACGCGAAATTCTTGAGCAGCTCAATTCAGAGGAATACACCCGCCTAGTTATCACCGCACAGGTGCCAAATGAAAGTGCCCAGACCTTTGCGTTGGTGGAAAAGCTGCGGGCGCTTGGTGAGCGGTATTATGGGGAGCGTTACCATCTAGCGGGGGAGTGCGCCAACGTTTACGACATGAAGCAGACCATCCTGGCCGACACGGTGAAGGTGAATCTCCTTTCCATTGGCGCAATCGGGCTGATTCTATTGGTCAATTTCCGCTCCTTATTGCTGCCAATCCTGCTGCTGTTGACCATCGAATCCTCGGTGTTTATCAACCTGGCAGTTCCATATTTTAGAGATGTAACTCTAAACTACATAGGCTATCTGATTATTAGCTCGGTCCAGCTCGGTGCGACGGTGGATTACGCAATTCTGCTGACCAATCGATATCTGGAAAATCGGGCGGAGCTGCACAAGAAGCAAGCGATCCAGAAAACCATTTCCGATTGTGCAGGCTCAATTATGACCTCTGGTTTTATTTTGGCGTTTGCCGGCTTTGTGCTGGGCTTTATCTCCACCAATGGCGTAATTTCCCAGCTGGGCATTCTTCTGGCACGAGGTGCATTGCTCTCGATGTTGCTGGTGCTAATCTTTCTGCCAGCGCTGCTCACCTCACTAGAGCCGTTGGTGTGCGTGACCACCTTAAAACTGAATTTGAAACCTAAGCCTGACAAGGTATTACCGCCTCTTCCGGCAGAGAAAGGATGACAGAGATGAAAAATAGAGTTCTTCCCTTAGTATTGGCATTATCATTAGTTGGAACCACCAGCCTTTCGACCTATGCGGCTGAACCTACAGAAAATACCATGAAGGATGAAAATATTTACACCAATCTGCATTATGACGGTTCGGTAGACCAGGTGTATGTGGTCAACCAGTTTAATCTTGCAAGCGCAGGCACCATCACCGATTACGGCGATTATACCAAAACGAAAAATATGACAACGCTGGAGGAGATCACGGTACAGCAGGGAAAAACATCCATCCAGGCGCCCGCCGGAAAATTTTATTATCAAGGCTATCTGGATACCAAAGAGATCCCCTGGCTGGTAGAGGTGCATTACTATCTGGATGGAAAAGAGCTGCCAGGGGAGCAGCTCGCCGGAAAAAGCGGTGCGCTGAAAATCACCCTTTCCACCCGACCAAACCCAGCGGTGAATCCGGTATATTTTGCTAATTTTGCCTTGCAGATTTCGGCCTCCTTTGACAATGAAAACTGCGAAAATTTAAGCGCTTATGATGCGGGCTCGAACTCAAAAGGGACGGTCGTCAATGTTGGTGGACAAAAACAGGTGAATTTTATCGCGCTGCCCGATAAGGAAAAGGATTATGTGATTACCGCAGATGTGCGAAATTTTGAGATGGATGGGATCAAACTAAACGGGATGGCACTTTCGATTGCAATTGATGACCCAGATATTTCTTCCCTGTTAAACGATATCTATACTCTACAGGACGCGGCCTTTAGCCTGGATGATGCAGCACTTTCGATGCAGGGCGGTGTCAATGACCTGGACGACGCAGCAGAAAAAATTAACGATGGTACCCGGGACCTAAAAAATGGGGTAGAGGATGCCAATACCGGCGCAAAGACATTGGATAAGGCGGTACATACAGCGGCGGGAAGCTCTGAGCTAGAGGACGCAATGAAGGAGTTCGGCAGCCAGCTTGAGCAGTTTGGAAAACTGTTGGGCAACCAATCGGTTGTGCAAAAGGATGAAATTTTGGTGCAGGAGGATGGGGATACCATCACGAGAACCGCGGCAGCTACCACAGAGGAAGATAAGAGCGCAGATTCTCCCGCGGAGCAGCCGCCGGTTGAGCCAGCCCCTCCCGCGGAGCAGCCGCCGGTTGAGCCAGCCCCTCCCGCGGAGCAGCCGCCGG
>CAJUJI010000065.1:3431-14488 GCA_910586875.1 uncultured Anaerotruncus sp.
GAGCAGCCGCCGGTTGAGCCAGCTCCTCCCGCAGAGCAGCCGCCGGTTGAGCCAGCTCCTCCCACAGAGCAGCCGCCAGAGGAACCACCCTCTGATTCGTCTGAGTCTGAGCTGCCAAAACCTCCTGTAGAACAGGGCGGGCTTTCTGAGGCAGAAATCGAAGAGATTGTCACGCTGACTCGCAGCATTGTAGCAAGCGAAATGAGCCGCAGTGTAGAACATAAGCTGTTGGAGAGCGGTGACGAGGAGCTAGTAAACTTTGTGTTGGATTATAAAGCGCAGTCGGGTGATCTGGCAAAGGCACGCAATCGGATTCGCAAGCTGCTCACCGGAGAGGAAGAGCCAGAGCGGTTTGAATCAAGCAGCCAGGAATTGGATCGTGTAAAAAAGGATCGCGCAGAAGAAACAGTGCAGATGCAGCAGATGTTTTTACAGCTTTGCAAAGGCTATGAAACCTTATGTGAGCAGTTAGCGAGCAAGACCGGCGAACAGATGCAGACCCTTTCGGATGCGTCAGGGGACCTGTATGAGGGTACCCGCACATTGGGGGAGGGCGCTTCTACCATGCGGGACGGCTCCAAGAGTCTCAATGATGCCTCTAAAGAGCTGCTGGATGGCGTAACGCAGGTGGCCGACGCAACCTTGGAGCTGCGCAATCAGACGGCAGATCTGGACATTCGTGTAGACGATAAGGTCAAGGAAATGATTGACAAATATCGCTATGACGATTATAGTTTGACTTCATTTGTTTCCCCAAAGAACGTCAACATCCATTCGGTTCAGTTTATCCTGCGCACCCCAGATATTGAAATTCCAGAGGAGGATGCACCAGCGCCAGAGAAAGAACAGCAGCTCAATTTCTGGCAGAAGGTTGCAACATTGTTTGAAAAAGATCGGAGAAAGGAGCAGCTAGCATGAAAAAAGGGGTTGCGCTCGTCGCAGCGCTAATTTGTGCATGGAGCATCGGCCTGCCCGCATTTGCAAATATACGTACCACAAACGCCGATGTACAGGCAGATTTCCAGCGTGCATATCTGCTGGGCGGCAAGGGAAAAAACTTTGCAGCGGATAAAGAAAAAAAGAACGATGACAATGAAAAGGTAAGCCCCGGCACCACCGTTTATTTTGCGTTGCAGGGTGCAAAGGTAGAAGATGATGATATGCTCGGCTCCCAGCAGGTGCCGCTGCTGGTGGATCGCAACTGCTTTCATTTTTCTTATGAGGTGAGCCAGGGTGCAAACTGGGTGGAGTCCGTCAGTTTGGCGCAGCGGCCGCGCAATCAACTGGAGACCTACAGCAACCGCGAGGACGACACCTGGTATGCAGCGCTGAAAATTCGGGACGGGCTTTGTACAAAAGAGGTGGAGACCATCCGCTTTCAGGTAAAATTTACCGCAACCGCCGTTGGCGCGCGCAAGGACAAAACGCCAATTGGTCGGGAGGGAAGCGCGCTGCTGCTGGACGGAAAGCTGTTGCTGGCGGATGAAAAGGACGCACCCAAAGAAACCAATGCAAATGCTGCCTTTGCTGACCGCAGTTATACCAGCAGCAGCGGCTATGCAAAGTTCAGCACCGAGCGCACCACACAGGGGCAAGAGCGGGTTACCGTGCGCTGGACAGTAGACAACGACGATGATCCAAACGATGGAAAACCGTTGGCGCAGGTAAGCGCAACCGGTGTGGATGCTTCCTTTCGCCCAAAGCTGGATGCACAGATGACCCGTAAACAGCAAACGGCCTTTCGGAATGTAAAGGCGGTGCTGCGTGCTTTTAAGGGCAACTGTACGCTACCTCGCAACGCAACGGCGAAAATCACCCTCTATCTGCCGTTCCCGGAAGCATTGGCAGAGGATGTGCGGATTTACCGTCAATCGGGAGACCTGTTTGAGGATGTCACTTCTAGCTTTACCATCGGTAGAGAGGACGGCTGGGTTGTGTATACCGCAGAGGTCACAAAGCTGGGAACCTACATTTTAGCAGATGAAGCAATCGGATAAAATCTAATAGACAAAATGCTCCACCTCTGGTATTATTAAAATAGCATCTGAATTCGAGCAAAAGGAGGGGGAGCATGGAGACGGTCTTATTGCAAACCAGCCTGTTTGGAGCGTTAGAATTTAAAAACCAAGATGGGCTGATGAAGGATGTTTCGATTTTGCTCGGGGGAAGGAAGCTGACAGTAACGCTTTATTTGTGGGAAAATTTCATCACCGAGCAGAACTATGCGGATGTTATCACATTTTTGGAACAAATCCCCGCTATGTACCAGAAGGCGCGGGAGGTAATAGAAACAAGCCATCAGGAAAATGAGGTCATCCGCTACTTCATCCAGTCGCAGATCAATGAGATAGAGGAACAGGTACTGCTGGATTATTTCGATGTAAAAACGCTGCAACAGATAACCCCAGAGCGCTTTCTTCAAAAGCTGGAACCAAGAACCATTTGGATTGCACCGACAGTAAGCCCAAACGGAGAAATAGACTGTACCTTTGATTTTTCGATTGAGGAAGAGATATCGGATGAACTGTTGGTCATTTCTTTCTCACCAGCGATGGAGATTACCCGTATTGTGCACGAAAGCTGAGCTTAAAAAATCAGAAGCTACAGGAGCATCTTTTTTGGCGTTTCTTGTAAACGAAAAAGGGCAGATAAAATTTAGGCTTGCAAGTTTGGAACAATTATGGTATAGTTTTCATAGTATATGAGGTATAGCAACATGCGATGAACGGGAAGAGTAGCTCTTTGGCAACCGCAGCAGAGAGGACGCGTCACCGGCTGAAAGCGCGTCTGGCGGAAGAAGAGGGAAAGTGCGCCCGCGAGCAGGCCGTTTGAAAAGAGTAGGGCGGCACGTTTCCCGCGTTAAGGGCTTGAGTGACAAATCGAAGTGGAACCGCGGTTTGATATGACCGCCTTCGTCCAAAATAGGACGGAGGCGTTTTTGTTTTTGAGAAAGGAAATTTTTGATGTTTGATTCAATCAAGAGGGATATTCAGGCGGTGCGCGAGCGAGATCCCGCTGTGCGCAGTAATCTGGAGACACTGCTGCTTTCCGCCGGTCTCCATGCAATTCTTCTGCACCGGCCAGCGCACTGGCTTTACCAGCATAAAAGGTATCTTTCGGCAAGGTTCATCAGCCAGACAGCCCGTTTTATGACCGGCATTGAAATCCACCCCGGTGCAAAAATTGGAAGTGGGGTGCTTATCGACCATGGCGCAGGTGTGGTCATCGGCGAAACAGCGGAGGTAGGCGATGGCTGCACCATCTACCAAGGGGTAACGCTGGGTGGTACGGGAAAGGATAAAGGAAAACGGCATCCGACTTTGGGGAAAAATGTAACGGTAGGTTGCGGCGCAAAAATCCTAGGCCCCTTCAAGGTTGCGGACGGCGCGCGGGTCGCCGCAAATGCAGTGGTGCTGAATCCATTGCCGCCTGATTGTACAGCGGTTGGCGTGCCGGCGCGGGTTGCACGGATTGCGGGTCGTAAACCGGCAGGGTTGGACCATGTGCATATACCAGACCCTGTTTCGCAGGAAATTTGCCGGCTGCATATTCAGCTTGATCGCTTGGAAAAACGGCTGCGGCAGTTGGAGAGCATCAAGCCAAAGGAGCCAGTTTGGCTTGATGGTCCAGGCGCTGTACAACAACCAGAGCGTATAAAATAAACAGGAAAGGATTTGAGTATATGAAAATTTTCAACACACTGACACGCAAAAAAGAGGAATTTGTCCCGATTGAGCCCGGCAAGGTAAAGATGTACGCCTGTGGACCGACCGTGTACAATTTCATCCATATTGGCAATGCACGCCCCATCTGCGTATTTGATACCCTGCGCCGCTACCTGGAATATCGCGGCTATGCAGTAACCTTTGCGCAGAACTTTACCGATATCGACGATAAGCTCATCAATCGCGCAAACGAAGAAGGCTGCACCGTACCAGAGGTTGCAGCGCGCTATATTGCAGAGTACCTCACCGACACCAAAGGACTGGGAATACGCCCTGCAACCATCCACCCAAAAGCAACCGAAAATATTGATACCATTTTGGATATGGTAAAAACATTGGTGGAAAAGGGCTATGCGTATGAACGGGATGGAAGCGTTTATTTCCGTTCGCGCAAGTTCGCAGGTTATGGGAAGCTGTCTCATCAGCCGCTAGAGGAGCTGGAGGAAGGCGCGCGTGTGGATGCGAACGATGTCAAAGAGGATCCGCTGGATTTTGTTGTATGGAAGGCGGCAAAACCTGGCGAGCCTAGCTGGACCTCTCCCTGGGGAGAGGGGCGTCCTGGCTGGCATATCGAGTGCAGTGCGATGATTCGCCGGCATCTGGGGGATACCATCGATATCCATTGCGGCGGGCAGGATTTGATTTTCCCGCATCATGAAAATGAAATTGCTCAAAGTGAATGCTGCACGGGGGTGGACTATGTGCATTATTGGATGCACAATGGGTTTATCACAGTGGATAACAACAAAATGAGCAAGTCGCTGAACAACTTTTTCACCGTGCGGGATGTGGCCAATGAGTTTGGCTATGAGCCGATTAAATTTATGATGCTCCAGGCACATTACCGCAGCCCCATCAATTACAGCTTAGAGGTTATCGAGCAATGCAAGGCTGCATTAGCACGGCTTCACAACTGCCGTGACAACCTTGATTTTGCGCTGAAAAATGCCTGTGACGCTCCAACCGAGGGGGAGGACAGCTTCAAGGCTGCTGTTGATGCACGGGTTGCGCAGTTCGTGGAGGCGATGGATGATGACCTGAACACCGCGGATGGAATTGCAGCGCTGTTTGAGTTGGTGCGGGATATCAACACCTTTATTACGGTGACCCGTTCCAAAGACGCCATTCACTATGCAATCGAAAAATTCGATGAGCTATGCGGTGTGCTGGGTCTGCTGTACGACCGCAAATCCGAGAGCCTGGACGATGAAATTGAAGCGTTGATTGAACAGCGTCAGGCGGCGCGCAAGGCGAAAAATTTTGCAGAGGCTGACCGTATCCGTGACCAGCTGACAGAGATGGGGATTCTGCTAAAGGATACACCGCAGGGTGTTCAGTGGAGCCGCAAATAAATATCCGAAACAAAAACCTCTGGCTTTTGCCAGAGGTTTTTCTGTTAGGCATTGAAAGATTCAGCGGAAATATTCTACCACCGCGTCAGCTACTGCATTGCCATATAAATACATGGAATATTCACTTGCAAGCTGCTCATATTCTACCGGATTGCAAAGGTAACCAGATTCCAGCAGAATTGCAGGGCAGGCGGTCATCATTGTGACCCGATACCAGGATTGCTCGGTAAAGCGCAGATCCCGTCCGGTATCCCCGGCCAGATTGGCGCTGGCTAGGTCGGCGAGACGTTTGGAAGCATCTGTATAGTAGTACGCCTCCACACCAGAGACGGTGTTAGCGTCGGCCGATTCCGATAGGGAGTTATGGTGGCAGGAGAGGAACAGATCAGCGTCATACTCCTGCGCAAGCTGTAATCGCCCGTTCAGCGATAGAGTGTCGTTTTCATGGGTGAGGTAAACGGTTGCGCCCAACGCTTCCAGACGGTTGCGCAGAGCATAAGCGTTTGCCAGATTGAAGCTGCTTTCCAAGGGGCCACTGGTGCCAGGGACTCCAGCCGCGCCAGGATCAGTGCCTCCATGCCCTGGGTCCAACACGATCGTTAGCTCGGAAAGTGGCTTTGCTGTCTCGGGATGCAGCTGCGGGTAACGCTTGAGATAAAGAATCGTATTGGAACCGTCAAACTGCACATCCCATCCCAACAGTTTTACCCCTTGCAGCAGTTGGAATTTCAGCGTCAGGCTACCATCCTCATTTCCTTGAATATGCAGTTCCTCGTAAAGTGTGCTAGGCGGCAGTTGTGTGTCAAACGCCTGCGCTTGATCGGTGTTTGAGAGGGTAATTGTCAGCGAATCGTTGGTGAGATCGCCGGTAAAGTAAGGCTGAACGGTGCCGCTGAGTATGAGTTTTTCCCCTTTTGCGGTTGTTTCAGCACTGATGTGCGAAAGGATATTTTGCGCAGAAGGCTGCCCCTCTGGAATGTTGGCGGCGGCCTTCAGCACATAGCCGCCGGAGCTTAACTGGTAATAGCTGCCCAAATTTCCAACAATATAATCGACACAGCCCTGTTTGAGCAAGGTGGTATACACCCCATCATCAAGACCATTTTTGCTGATAGGGACCATAAAAGCGTTCATCTGTGCGATTGGGCGGGAACCCGCTCCACAGGCATAAACCTCGCCATCACTTTGCTGAGTGGAGGAAAGACCGTTGTAGCTTAACCGGTAGGTGACCTTTCCGATGCGCTTGATCTGTCCATAGGAGGTTAAGGTGGTGAGATCAAGCGCGCGCTGGTAGGTGACAGCAGTGCCGCGTTCGGCCTCCTCGACGGGGTCCAGCTCGGCGCTGAGTCCGCCAATCGAAGCGGTTACCTTGCCACCGGCAGGCGCGGTACAGGAAAGCATCAGCATCGAGCCGTTGAGTACCGCCTCGGAATATTGTGGGTAGAGCGAGCTTTTCACAAGGGCGGAAATGCGGTTTGGGGTATCCTCCATTTCTCGGGAAATGGTGACAGTTTTGGTGGTGTTGCCCTGTCGGAATTGATAGCTATTCTCACCTGCGTAAACATCCACCAACACCCCCCAAAGCCCATTGTTACTTTTGCGAGTAATTTCGCGGCCGTTTAAGGTAAGCGGCTCCCCTGGATTGGAGGTTCCCGTAACAAAATATTTTGTGGTAGCTGCGCTGACCTTCAAAGTCTGTGTTGGGCGGGTCACCTGAAAGCTTGTCGGGTAATGAAGGTTTGGCAGCTTTAGAGGCTGTTGCACAAAGGTCGCCGCCAACGAAAATGCCGCAGTGCGGTCGCGGGTATTCAATCCGTGGTAATCGGAGACCGCGACCCCAAACGAAGCCTTATCCTCTGAAAGAAATAGACTGTTGTCAATTTGATGTGCGAACAGGTTATTATCATTGACGCGAAAGCTGGGATAATAGGCGGTTTTCAGCCGCTTGCAGAGCGCAGCCCAGCCATCAAACTGTGCACCCAGCTCATCCGGCGGCAGCTCCTCATCTGCGACCGGCACAACAAATTGCAGAATACCTTGCTGCATCGGATCACTGGCGAGATCGACCTGCGAAGGAGAGGCAAGCATTCGGCTGTCTGCCAGCATTCCGATGCGCTGCTGTTGTGTGTCACGCAAAGCAGCGTGTGCGCGTTCCAGGGTGTGTGTAACCGCCTCTGGATAGCCGGACAGGGAGGTATCCTTCCCATCTAGCTCCTCAAAAATCACCCCTGCAATATCGTAATGCAACGCCAATTCCTTGACAACACTGCCAACAAACCGCTGTACATCCGGATTCAGCGGATCAAGGATCCCATTTACCACCCAGTCGGAGTGCTGTACAGCAGGGCTGCTGGTGGAAACCTCCTGTGAAAGCCTAAAAGGGTTGAGCAGCGCATACACCTGTAAATTTTCCAGCTTCGCCTGGTTGACCAGGTAGCCCAGCGGATCAAAGAAGGTAAAACGCCCCTGTTGGCCGGTCCAGTAAGTGCTGGAGGGAAGCACTGAGGATTGGTAAAACGCATCGCATTCTGGCACTGCCTCAAAAAAGATCGCGTTAAACCCGTAGGTTGAGGCAAAGGAAACGATCTGATCCAGCTCCTCCCGTAGCGTTTTTGCAGACAGATTTGGGGCACTGGGGAAATCCTGGTTGCCGCGGGTATAGATCGTCAGCGCGCGCAGCTGCTCAGGAAGAGGAACGATGCCTTCCGGATACTCCTTGCGGTTGAGCTCACCGGTCAATAGATCGCTTGCATAAAGCACGGTACAGGTCAGCGCAACCACCAGAAAGGCAGCGAATGCAGTATGCAAAATGACCAGCAATCTGGGTTTTTTACCATTCATCAAACAACCGTCCTTTATAATTCAAAATCCGACTTGTCATACTGTGGCAGCGCAGGCATCCGCTTTGGAACCCGCTTGAGCGGGGCATACCGGTAGCGATAGCAGGAGCTGTACGGCTTGCAGACCCCTTTTTTTTCGCAGAGCACCGCTTTGCCATCGCGGGTTAAAAATCCGTATTTACAGTATTCGCAGGCGGGAGGAATTTCACTAGAAAATAATTTTGACTGGAACATGCTGAACTCCCCTAACTTAAATTCTGTTTTGGATAGTTTCATTATACGCGATTTTTGCGAAGAATACCAGTATGAAATCTGGAAACAGCACTGCTTTGCGGAAATAAAAGAATGGTGCACATACATACTAGGCAGATAGAGGAAATAAAACGGTTCGGTGTCGCGACCGGTACCGGCTGCACCGAAGAAGCAATGGCGGACAGCACCTGTACAGGCAGCCATCGCCAAAATAGTCCCGCGAGTAGGGCACTCAACAGTCCATGTGCCAGACGGGAGCGGTAAAACATGGCGAAGGATAGGTCGGTATCCGCCGGAAAACAGGAGCGTATCTGAAACAGGATGCTGAAGGAGGAAAAGGAAACCAGAAAGGCGCAAAGAATAAACCCTTCTCGCGTGTGCAGTTGGGCAGCGGCAACACAGCCGTTGGTGACCTCCAACAGTCCGGTTAGGGCGGCATCAAAAAAACTGCTGCCCAGACGCGGAAAGAGCTGCCCTAACAGTGCCGCCGCAAATGGCAGGATGCCCAGTGCCCGCAGCAGTGCCGACAATGCAGAAAACGCAACCACAAATGCGCAAATCCCCAGCATTCCGGCGGCTGCGCCCTGGACGGCCTGCACAAAGCCGCCGCCATCCGCTGTGGAGGGTCGCTTGGATTGTGCCGGTGTTTGGCGGTAGGGCCAGAATACAGCGGTGCCGATGGCCAGCGCAGAAAGCAGTTGCGCAAGCAGCAGGAATACACCGGCCTGGCGGCTGCCGAGCATCCCGGCACCTACTGCGGAAATCAAAAAGGACGGCCCCGCATTGACACAGCAGCAGAGCGCGCGCTGGCAGGCGTCGCGAGAAATTTCTCTGCGCTGATAGAGTTCAGAAAGCATTCGCGCCCCTACCGGAAAGCCGCCTAAAAAGCTCATCAGCAAAACGCTGCCCAATGCGTGCGGCATACCGGCCAAACGTCCGGTGAGCGGGTAAAGCAGCTTACTGAGCAGACCGCCGACAGGGGTAGCCGCGATTAGCCCTGCCAATATCATAAAGGGAAATAGCGCGGGAATTACCACATTTGAGCAGCTTATAAGCCCCTGCCGCACACCGGCGGATACCTCATTGGTTTTCCACAAAAGTCCAACCGCTGTGCCACAGGCCAATAAAGTCCAACATCCATTGAAACGCCTCATCCAATCGCCTCACATAAAAAACGAAATCCTGTAATATCTATGAGACAACAAAGCTTGAAATGCGGAAGGGATGGGCCTATGTTCAAAAAACAAACACGGGGCGAGGCTTTGCCAACCTTTTTGGGCAGGGTAGCAAAAACCTTAGAGCTGCCAATGGAGGTTGCAGAGGGAATGCCACAGATAGAACTGCTTGGCAATCGAGAGGCGACGGTAGAGCATTGCCAGCGGGTGCTGGAATATAACGATAAGGTCGTGCGACTACATACCGGCCGGATGGTGCTGCGAATTAGCGGGCGCGGGCTGCGGATGAGTTATCTGGCGGGCGATCTGGTGCGGGTGGAGGGCTGGTTCTCCACCTTTGAATTTCAGCAGCCGTAAGGCAAAGATGGAGGAGCTATGCCAGTCAATCAAATTTTCCGCCAAACACGTGGATTTGTAGAATTTCAAATTCAAGCAGGGGATTACGAGCGCCTGCTCAACCTCTGTGCACATCATGAGGTGCCCCTTTGGGATATCCGCCACACCGATAAGGGCTTTTTTGCCAGTACAGCGCCGCAAAGCTACCGGGATTTGTGCCGCCTGGCGCGCAAGGCCGGCGTAAAGCCGAGGCTTCGCAGACGGCGCGGACTGCCATTTGTTGTTTACCGCTATCGGGCGCGGGTGGGAATCATTGCGGGAATCGTGCTATTCATACTATCACTGCTGATTTCCCAGCAGTTCCTTTGGCAGATACAGGTCGAGGGCTGCGAACGGCTGGAGCAGCAGACGGTACTGCGCGCATTGGAGTCGCTGGGGGTCAGGCGAGGTGCGCTGAAAAGCCGCATCCAGCCGCTTATTATTAAACAGCAGATGCCACTGCTGCTTGATGATATTTCCTGGGCAGCGCTGAATATTCAGGGGACAACAGCGACCCTGCTTGTTCGAGAGCGGACGCTGCCACCACAGAAGATTGACACCCATGCCCCAGCCAATGTAGTAGCTGCAATGGATGGGCAGCTTGTACGATTAGAGGTCACCGACGGTCAAGCGATGCGCAAAAAAGGGGACACCGTGCAAAAGGGGGAGCTGATTGCAAGCGGTGTATGGGAGGACCGCTGGGGGATGACCCATTTGGTGCGTGCAAAGGCGGTTGCGATTGCACATGTGCCGCAAAGCCTAACAGTGGAGGTGCCACTGCTTCAAGAGCAGCTTTCCGCCACCGGTGAGGTAGTCCGCCGCCGTTATCTGGAAATTTGCGGGCTGCGCATCCCCCTATTTTTGTATAGTAAATTGGAGGGCGAATTCCAGCTTGCATGTCAAACCAGCACCCCAAAGGTGTTTGGTGTTCCGCTGCCGTTCGAGCTGTCGCAGGAGGAGTACCATTTCTTTGTGCGGGAGCAGGAGGAGATCAGCGAGGAAACCGCCTTGCACCTTGCCCAGCAGCAGATAAACCTTGAGGAGCAGCAACGATGGGGCGCGCAGATTTTAAAATCGCGTTATAGTGCCTCCTTAGAGGAAGGGGTGTTGACCCTGCGCGGAGACTATGAGGTAGAAATGGATATCGCGCAACAGGTGGAAATTCCGCTGGATGATCCGACCAGTCCGCTGGAAGAAAACCCACTGCGAGAAGGCGGTTATTGAGCAGGTGCTTAGCGGTGTTCATGGGGCTTTTCTTTTACAAAAAGTCCCATTTCTGAAAAGAATCGAACAAATTCTTAGAAAGCATGACAAACCACCGGTGAGAGAGTACGACGT
>CAJUJI010000066.1 GCA_910586875.1 uncultured Anaerotruncus sp.
GTAATCATATAACTTTGTTTGTATGAAACTTGTAACGGTTGTAAATCAGGAGGATTTGTCTGAAAAAGAGAACATTAGCACTTGTTTGTTCCCTGGCAGTCGTCGGTTCCCTGTTTGCCGGATGCGGTGGCAGCAAGCCCCCTGCTTCATCCGCAGCGCCTGCACCAGCACCTGCATCAAGCGGTGCTGCATCGACAGCTGAACCGCCAAAGGATGATGGCAAAACCTATAAGCTGTTGTTCGGACACACCCTGACCGAGCAGGACCCGTTCCATCAGGCTTATGAAAAATGGGCCGCGGCAGTTTCCGAGCGCACCGGTGGCAAGCTGCAAATCGAGGTTTATGCAAACTCCCAGCTCGGCGTTGAGGAGGATGTACTCGAGCAGATGAAGCAGGGCACCAACGTTGGCTGGCAGACCGATGCCGCACGTTTGGGCAACTATGTCAATGAGTTTTCTGTCCTGTTGGCACCATACTTCTTAGAGAATCTGGATGAGGTCAAGAAGCTGCTGGACTCCCCAACCATCGCCGGATGGGAAAAACAGCTGGAGGAACAGCACAATATCAAGGTTATCTCGTTCGCGTATGTACAGGGCTACCGCAACATCTTCTCCAACAAGAAGGGCACCAGCCCCGATGAGCTCAAGGGAATGCAGATTCGTACCGCAGGCGCACCAATTTGGGTGGGCGGCGTGAACTCGCTGGGCTGCACCGCTGTTTCGCTCGCTTACGGCGAAATTTACAACGGCATCCAGACCAAGGTGGTTGACGGCTGCGAGCTGCCTTACATCGCTGCAAACAGCCTGAAAATTCAGGAGGTTGCAAAATACGTTCTGGAAACCCAACACTTCTACCAGAACAACTTCATGGTCTGCTCGGCGGATTGGTACAACGAGCTGCCGGAAGAATATCAGAAGATTCTGATTGAAGAATGTGACAAGGCTGGCCTGGAGGTTTCCGAGCAGATGGAGCGGGATACCGGCGCTGCAAAACAGGCGATGCTTGACGCAGGCCTAGAGTGCGTTCCTTATGAGGAAATGGACATTGCTGCATTCAAGGCTGCAAGCGAAAAGGCTTACCAGGACCTGAACCTGATGGATGCACGCAACGCAATCTTTAAAGAACTGGGCCGCGAATCCTGATCGCTGGATACCCCAAACAAACAATGCTTTTAAGAGGGGCAAACGATTGTGAAAAAATTGTATGAGAAATTTTGCAAAGTGGAGATGGTCGTTGCAATTTTTGGATTGGTTTCCAGCGTTGCAGCAATCTTCATTGCAGCAGTGATGCGCACGCTAAACCACCCCATCAATTGGGGCACGGATATTGCGCTGCTGCTGTTCACCTGGAGCACCTTTTTGGGGGCGGATATCGCCTTCCGTGCAGGCAAACTGGTCAATGTAGATATTTTATTCAATCGCATGTCCGGCTGGCCACAAAAGCTGCTTAAAATCGTCATCTACCTAATCTGTCTGACCTTTCTCGTGGCGATGGTTTACCTGGGCGCAATTCAGTCGGTGAAAACCTGGTACCGTTCGTTCCAGGGCATCCCATTTCTCAGCTACACCTGGGTAACCTTGAGTGTGCCGGTTTGTTGCGCTTCCATGTCGGTGACAACCCTAATAAAAATCTTCCATACAATCAAAGACAGGGATCAAAGGATTATCTTCTAACACGATCCGCCCGCTTGCCGCAGACCGGTTAACCGGTCTGCGGCAAAGTAAAATTAGGAAAGGAGCTCCTGCATGGTTCTTGTTGTCATTGTATTTGTCATCCTTCTGGCAATCGGGACCCCTGTTGGCTTTTCGATTGCAATTTCGGGAACGATGTTCTTTTTGCAGCATCCTGAGTTTCCCACCACGACCATTGTACAGCTTCCCATCTCCCAAACCCAGAATATCACCCTGCTGGCGGTACCGCTGTTTGTGTTCGCAGGCAGTTTGATGAACGCCTCGGGGATTACCAGCCGCCTGATCAAGCTTTCTATGCTGCTGTGCGGACATATGCGGGGCGGCATGGCGCAGGTAAGCGTCGTGCTCTCGGCACTGATGGGCGGTGTTTCCGGCTCCTCCAACGCGGACGCAGCGATGGAATCGCGCATCCTTGGTCCCGAGATGGAGCGCCAGGGCTATCCAAAGGGCTACACCGGTGCAGTTATCGGCTATACCTCGCTGATCACCTCCACCATTCCGCCTGGCGTCGGTATGATTTTGTATGGCACCATCGGCGAGGTCTCCATTGGCCGGTTGTTTGCCGCAGGCATCGCGGCCGGTCTGCTTATGACGATTATCCTGATGGGGATGGTGGCGGTCACCTCCCGCATCCGCGGCTTCAAGCCCGCCCGCGAAACCAGAGCGAGCTTCCGTGAGATTCTCGACTCCCTAAAGGAAACCATCTGGGCGCTGATCTTCCCGCTGCTTCTGCTGTTCGGCATCCGCTTTGGACTGTTCACCCCCTCCGAGGTCGGCGCTTGTGCTTGCGTCTATGCGCTGGTAGTCGGTTTCTTTATCTACCGTGAGCTGACCATCCCAAAGCTGATTGAAACCCTCAAAGAAGCAATTGTGGATGTTGGCGCGATCATGTTCATGATTTCCATGTCCGGTATCTTTGGCTATGGCATCCCGATTGATAAGATCCCACAGAAGATGACCACCTTTATCACCAGCATCACCAGCGAACCGCTGATTGTTATGACCATCGTTGTGTTGTTCCTGCTGCTGTTTGGCATGTTCATGGAAGGCTCGGTTGTTATCCTGCTGCTCACCCCAATTCTGTTGCCGCTGATTAAAAATTTCGGGTTCGATCCTGTCTTTTTCGGCGTGCTGATGTCCATTGTTGTCACCACCGGCATCCTGACTCCACCGGTCGGCGTTGCAATGTATACCGTCTGTGGGGTGCTTGAATGTAAGATGCAGGAGTTTCTCAAGGAAAGCCTGCCGTTCTTGGTGGCAGTTCTGGTGGAGGTCGCCTTGCTGTGCATCTTCCCGCAGCTGATTTTGTGGGTGCCAAAGCTGATGTACGGCTCTTAATCACACAAAAACCGGCTCTACAATGCAAAAGCTTCGCTGGTCTTTCAAAGGCCGCGGGCTCTGGGGGCAATGCCCCCACATCGTCCGCGCAGAAAATCCCCTCTATGATTTTTTGCGCAGACGAAACACGTCTTTTACAAAACCAATCAAAGAGAGGATGTGCCAACATGAAATATATCCCGCTAGGGAAAACCGGCATTGAGGTATCGGTACTGGGGATGGGCGGTCACGAATATCTGCCCAGCGGAAAATCGCGCGGCTTCAATGAGGACTTTGCAAAAAGCACCACTCCTGGCGCGCTGTTTGAGGGATTCGGCAATGAAAACCGGCTGAACGTGCTGCGCGAAGCGTACGATTTGGGCATCAACTTTTTCGATGTGACTCAGGATTCGGAAAAGGAAGCGTTGGGGCGCAACCTCAAGCAGCTGCCGCCTCCGCACGAAATTTATATCCAAACCCGTCCGGAGGGAATGGTCTACACCTACGATGAGAACAACGTCAAGATGGGTAAGCTTGAGCTGCTGCGCGCAGAGGTTCAACGCATCCTCAAGCTGCTACAGCGGGAGCGCATCGACTTTTTCAACATCGCACCGATGAAATGTGCCTTCACCCATGACCCAGAGTATCTGGAAAAGCTCGGACATAACATTGCCGCACTCAAGCAGGAGGGGCTCATTCGTTTTGCCTGTGCTGACACCTTCTCGGGCGAGGAAACCTACCTGAAAATGATCCAATCCGGCTATTTTGATATCGTTTACATCAACTTCAACTTTGCCGATTACCAAGCGCAGCGCAAGGTGCTCAAGGCGGCAGCTGCACAGGGCATGGGCGTGGTAGACCGTGAGGCATACATGAAAGGGCAGCTTTTCCACATGGCAAAGGAGGCCGAGATCACCGATACCGGCGCGCTGGCTGATGCGGCACTGCGTTGGTGCATCGCACAGGAGGGGATTGACATGGTGGTTTACGGCACCGGAAAGCCACATCATCTGCGCAGCGCGGCAGAGGCACTGGAAAAGCCTTTCAGCGAGGCGGACCAGGCACTGATTGACCGCATCAAACAAACACCGCTTTACCGCACCTATGAGGAAGGTAAAAACGCAGAATTTTTGCAGTAAGGGGATAGAAACAATGATGGATGCTTATTTTAACCGGGTAAAAGCAGTTCTGAAAGCAAAGGGAAAGGTTTCTGGCGCTTGGCTGCACCTGGCCAGCAACATCAGCGCGGAAATTATGGCCAGTGCCGGCTTTGATGTGTTGGTAATCGATGCAGAGCATTCTCCGGTCGACTACCAAACGGTGCTGAGCATGTGCCAGGCGATCAAAGGCACTGGTGCTGTACCGTTCGCGCGTGCACCCTGGAACGACCTAATTGCGCTCAAGCGGCTGCATGACTGCGGAGTCGCAGGCGTTTCGGTGCCGTATGTCAACACAAAAGAGGAAGCGTTGGAGGCTGTCTCCCGCTGTAAATATCCGCCCGCAGGCATCCGTGGAATTGCCGGAAGCGTTCGTGCTGCTGGCTATGGACAAAATCAGGGCCAGTATTTGCAGCGCGCAAACGACGAAAATCTTGTGATGGTTGCGATTGAGACGATGATCGGCGTGGAAAATCTGCCCAGTATCATGGAGATCGACGAGCTGGATGGTATCTTTATCGGGCCAATGGATCTTTCTACCTCAATGGGGTTGATGGGGCAATACCAGCACCCCGATTTTATGGCAGCGGTTAAGCGGGTGGAAGATCTGGTGATCCCCTCCAAAAAATTCCTTGCGACGGTGGCAAACAATTTCGAGGATGCAAAGGTACTTTACGAGCGCGGCTATAATCTGATTGTGATGATGTCCGACTCGGTCGACCTGATGAAGCTTGCAAAAGAGCGCGCGCAGGCGTTCAAGGACTGCTATGGAAAAGAGGGATAACTATGGTAATCAATGCCCCCTCTCTTGCAAACTGTGACCTGCTGCGAATAGGAGAGCAAATTGACCAGTTGGTTGCAGGCGGCGTTTCGTTTGTACATATCGACCTTGCTGATGGCAATTACGTCCCAAATTTACTGTTTCCCACCTCGTTTGTTAAAACGGTGCGGGAACAGTATCCGCAGCTCACCATCGACGTGCATCTGATGGTAAATGATCCGTTCGCCTATGTGGAACGCATGGCAGCGGACGGCGCGGATTACCTAAGCTTTCATCTGGATAGCACCAATTTTTCCAGAAGGCTGCTCAAACGCATCCGTGATCATGGCATGAAAGCAGGTGTCATTTTAAACCCCTCCCAGCCGGTTTCCTTGCTGGAGCCGCTGGTCCAGTTTTGTGATTATGTCGTGTTAATGTCGGTTGAGCCCGGCTATGCAGGGCAGGTATTCATGCCTGACGCCATCGGAAGACTTGAGCAGCTGTGCGAGCTGCGCCGCGCCACTGGCACAGACTTTTTGATTTCGGTAGACGGCGCAATCGACTACGAAAACTCCATCAAAAGTGTGCGGCTTGGCGCAGACATCCTAATTACAGGCATTTACACGGTATTTAACCAACCCGACGGGTTAGAAGCTGCCTGCCGTCGTTTTCAGCAGCAGATGGACCAGGCTGCAAAGGGGGCGTTATAATGCATCTGCTTTCTCTGCCAAAGGATGAAGCAATTGTAAAAGATGTCATTTCAAAAATTGATTATTCCAATGCGCTGGTGCCCAACTGCACCACCGAGCTGTTGGAGAAAACCTGTGATGAAGCACTGCACTATGGCTTTGCAGCGGTCGCTGTATTTCCGGTTTGCGGAGCTTATGTAGCAAAGCGGTTAGCGGGCAGCGCCGTCCATTCCCAGGTTGCAGTCGGCTTTCCGATGGGCAACCACCGCATAGAGACCAAGCTACATGAAGCGGGTCTGGCGTTGGAGGACGGCGTACAGGAGTTAGACATGGTGATGAACCTGCACCAATTCTTCAGCGGAAACTTTGCTGCGGTTGAGGAGGAGGTCCGCCAGCTTTCCAAGCTGGCGGAGGGTTATGGTGTAGAAACCAAGCTCATTCTGGAAACCGGTTATTTGGATGATGCCCAAAAGCTGACCGCTGGTAAAATTGCTGTCAATGGCGGCGCTAAATTTATCAAAACCTGCACCGGCTTCGGTCCTGGGCGCGCAACGGTACATGACGTTGCACTGCTGTTAGAGCACTTCGGCAGCCAGGTAAAAATTAAAGCGAGCGGCGGTATTGCTTCGTTGGACGACGCCGCTGGATTTATCGAGATGGGCGCAAGCCGCAGCGCCGGCCGGCACAATATCATCGAGCAGTTAGAACAAATGGGTTATACCCCCTGAACTGGCACGGCAGCACAGCAAACGCTCTCGCAGCCTTTGGAAAGGCTGCGAGAGTTGCTGTGCGCCACAGTGAATCGCTTGAGCGCAACGCCGTATAGCGGCGGCGCTCTTAGCACAAAACAGGCAGCACCTTTGGTCGCTCGCGCCGCAGAAAGCCAATGGTTTTTTGTGGCGCGAGCGAAATGCTTGCTCTTTCAGAACGGGCGTTGCCACAACCAAATTGAAGCAGAGGAGGAGACAGCTTGCTAACACTGAACCACCAAGCGTTTGAACATCAAGAGGATTGGGCAGCCGCCGGAATTCGCCTTCCCTCGTTCGCGCTGACATCCTTGCGCACCAACACCCGGCAAACTCCAAAATGGGTGCATATTGGGCCTGGAAATATCTTTCGCGGCTATATCGCAGCATTGGGACAAGCCGTTCTGGAACAGGGTGGCATGGAGTCTGGCATTACCGCACTTTCCACATTCGACCATCAAATTGTTGAAAAAATCTACCGGCCTTATGATGATCTGGCGCTTCAGGTGTTGATGTATGCGGATGGAAAACTTGAAAAAACCATCATCGCCAGCATTGGTGAAAGTGTGCGGGCTGACCTGGACTGGAGACGCTGCAAAGAAATTTTTGCCAGCCCTTCTTTACAAATGGTCAGCTTCACCATCACCGAAAAGGGCTATGCACTCTGTGGAATGGATGGCCAATATTTTCCGGAGCTGTTGGCAGATTTTCAGGCGGATATTCGCACAAACGCGCCACAAAATGGTATGGCGATTGTAGCGGCATTGCTGTTGGCCCGCTACGAGGCGGGTGCTCATCCCATTGCAATGGTGAGCATGGACAACTTTTCCCACAACGGCGAACGACTGCAAAAATCCGTCTGTGAGGTTGCCAATCATTGGGTGGATCAGAGCATTGCACCCGCAGATTTTCTACAGTATCTGGAAAATCCGCAAACCGTCTCCTTCCCCTGTACCTGTATCGACAAAATCACACCGCGGCCGGATGCCGGTGTTGCAAGCGCATTAGAGCAGGCTGGTTTTGGCAGCACACAGGTGGAAATCACCGACAAGGGCACCTATATTGCGCCGTTTGTCAACGCGGAAGCGCCGCAATATCTGGTAATAGAGGACCGTTTTCCGAACGGGCGGCCGCCGCTCGAGCTGGCTGGCGTTTATTTCACCAATCGGGAAACGGTGGACAGCTTTGAGAGGATGAAGGTCTGCACCTGCCTGAATCCGCTGCATACCGGACTTGCAATTTTTGGGTGCTTGTTGGGCTTCGAGCGCATTTCTGCGGAGATGGACGATCCACAGCTGGCAGCTCTCGCCCGCCGGATCGGTGAGGTAGAGGGAATGCCGGTCGTTTCAGACCCTGGCATTCTCAGGCCGCAGGACTTCCTTGCAGAGGTGCTGGAGCAACGGTTGGTCAATCCTTACATTCCTGATACACCTCAGCGAATCGCCACCGATACCTCACAAAAGCTCGCCATCCGGTTTGGGCAGACCATCCGGCTTTACCGGCAAAAAATGGGGACCGAGCAGCTTGTTGCGATTCCGCTGGTGTTGGCCGGCTGGTGCAGATATCTGCTTGGGGTGGACGATCTGGGCGCAGCTATGCCGCTCAGCCCTGACCCATTGCTTCCTCAGCTCCAACAAAAGCTGGAAGGAATCCGGTTGGGCGAGCCTTCTGGCGCAAAGGACAAACTGAAATCGCTGCTATCTAACCCACAAATTTTTGGCTGCTCGCTTTATGAGGACCGGTTGGGCGAACGAATCGAGGCTTATTTTGAAAGGATGCTAACTGGACCGGGCGCAGTCCGCAGTTTATTAAAGGAGGTTCTTTCACAATGAAAATGACCTTTCGCTGGTATGGAGAAGGAAACGATGCGATAACCCTCCGCCAAATCCGCCAGATTCCAGGCTGTAGTGGTCTAATGGGGGTGCTCGACCAATATGCCGCCGGTGAAGTATGGCCGCTAGAGGTCATCCAGGCGTATGTGGAGCAGGTGCACCAGGCAGGTTTAGAGGTAGAGGTCATTGAAAGCGTCAATGTTCACGAAGACATTAAGCTGGGATTGCCCTCCCGCGAGCAGTATATCGAGAACTATATTCAAACCATCCGGAATTTGGCTCAATGTGGGGTGCGGGTTATCGTCTACAATTTTATGCCTGTACTGGATTGGCTGCGCACCGACCTTGCACGGGTGATTCCAGAGGATGGCTCCAATTCGCTCTATTTTGACGAGCAAGAGCTTTTGGGAATGACACCGCTACAGATCGTGCAGCGAACGGCTGCTGGTTCCAACGGCTTTTCCCTGCCGGGGTGGGAGCCCGCGCGCCTGGCCGAGTTAGAGCAGGTGTTGCAGCAATACCAGTCGGTAACCGCAGATGACCTACGGGAAAATTACCGCTATTTCCTGTCGCGTATCATCCCCGTCTGTGAGCAGGTTGGAATTCGGATGGCCTGTCATCCAGATGACCCCGCCTGGCCGATTTTTGGCCTGCCGCGCATCGCACATTCCAAGGAGGATTTCGATAAAATCATCGGCTTGGTGGACAGCCCCAGCAATACAATCTGTCTGTGCACCGGCTCGCTGGGCTCCAATCCGGACAACGATATCCCTGCAATCATCCGGCATTTTGGTGGCAAGCAGCGAATCGGTTGTTTGCATGTGCGCAATGTCAAGCACCTGGGATACCACAAGTTCCGCGAGTCCTCTCACCTATCCAGCGACGGCTCGCTGGATCTGTTTGAGATTATGCGGGCGATTTGGGAGAGCTGTCCGGACACCTACATTCGTCCGGACCACGGGCGGATGATCTGGGACGAACAGGGACGCCCAGGCTATGGCCTATATGACCGCGCATTGGGAATCGCCTATCTAAACGGTCTATGGGAAGCATTGGAAAAGCAGGGCACACGCGCTTAAACGGAATGGCTGACATCAAAAAAATTTTTTCATCGGGTATTTTTCTTTTGATCGGATAAACTAAACCCGAGGTGATTATTGATGTCAAAGCAGAAGAAAAATCAAAAGCAACCCAACGTTTCGTCGATTGGAGAATCAATCCGCCTCAACCCAGAGCGGCGGCTTTGCCCATCCTATGACAATGCAGGCATCTCCCTGCAATTGGAGCCTTCCCGCCTTAAAATGGGGGTTCGTGTGGTGGACGACTTTTGCGAGGAGCATATTATGTAAGCCAGTCCCCATTTTATCTGAAAAGAAAAACCGCCAGTATCACTGGCGGTTTTTTCTATTGGGTGCTGTATCACGCTAGATTATGTACTGTAAAACCCACACCACCCTGCGGCCCTCCCCCATCCAACTTTGCCGCAGACTTCAAAAAAAACTGTTAGACTTTCCTAAACCACTTCGATGATAGCACAGCTCCAGTCTTCTTGCAACAGATTCCAGCCGCATAATTTCCCCCTCTAACCATACCAGCCGTTTAGATGTATAACTAACCCTCTGCTCCAATAACCGGTCCATCTCTGCGCGATTCCTTTGAATGCGGTTCCAGCAATCATTCATTCGCAGCCCCAATAGCCAAAGTTCCAGCTTCTTCATCAACATCCTCCCCCATTCGACTCGTTTATCTGCCAGTGGTTTCATTATTCGACTGGTTTATCCGCCAGTGGTTTCATTATATCAGCAGGAATGCTCTGATTTTGTCGAAATGTAGGAAGATTTAAAACTTTTTAACAGAAATAAACAGCTTTTCGACAAAATAAAGTGGAAAATTGTCGAATCGGGGAAAACTTAGTGGAAAGCTGTTAAATCTTGTGTAATCTTGCAAACTTTGCCATCACCTTTTTGGTGCCGACCGTATCAAATGCCACCTCTACCAGATGGTCATTCCCCATCGCTGTCACCTTGAGCACCATACCTTTGCCATACACCTTATGTGCAACCAAATCCCCCACCTGAAAGGCTAGATCCCCTGTAGCAGCGCTTGACTTTCCGATACCGACCACCTTATCTGTGGCATTGACCCATTGTTTGCGCTGGGTTGGAGGCGCTGCTGTGGCCTGTTTGCGCAAGGCACTGCTGTCGGTCAGCCGGTATAGCTCCTTTGGCACCTCGCTCAAAAAACGCGAGGGGCGATTGCGCATCGTCTGGCCAAACAACATCCGTTGGATCGCATTGGAGAGGTGCAACCGCTTTTTTGCACGGGTGATCGACACATAAGCCAAACGCCGCTCCTCCTCCACCTGGGCCGGATCGTACAAAGACTGCATCCCTGGGAAAATTCCCTCCTCCATGCCGGCAACAAACACATTGTCAAACTCCAATCCTTTGGCCGAGTGCATGGTCATCATAACAACCGCATCTACATTGGGGTCATATTTATCGATATCGGTATAAAGCGAAATTTCCTCCAAGAAACCCGATAGGGTCGGGGTGCTGTTTTCCTCCTCATAGCGCGCCATCGTGGATTTCAGTTCCTCTATATTTTCGATGCGTGCTTGCCCCTCCTGTCCCTCGGCGCGCAGCATCCGCAGATAGCCGCTGTCCTCCAAAAGCTCATCCAACAGCTGATCGAGCGGGCATTTGTCCACCAGATCAATCAAACGGCGCATCATCCGTCCGAACTGCATCAAATCCGCCGCTTTGCGCGACAGCGCACCGTATTCATCCGCATGTTCAATCACTTCAAAGACTGTTTTGCCCTCTCCCTGCGCAATTTCCACCACTAGATTGATGGTGCTATCTCCAATTTTGCGGCGCGGTTCATTGATAATCCGGCGCAGGCGCAGAGTATCCGCCTGATTGTTCAGTATGCTTAAATAGGAAACAATATCCTTAATTTCCTTGCGCTCATAAAAGCGCACCCCGCCAATAATCCGATAGGGAATCGCAGACTTCACCATTCCACGCTCTAGCATCTGCGCTTGCGCATTCATCCGGTAAAGTACCACATTGTCCGCATAGCGTCCGCCATTCTTGACATACTCCTGAATTGCGTCACAGATATAGCGCGCCTCTTCCCCCTCGTCTATCGCGCGGTAAACCTCCAATTTTTCCCCCATGCCGTTTTCGGTCCACAAGGTCTTGCCCTTACGCGCGGTATTGTGTGAAATGACCGCATTTGCCGCATCCAAAATTGTGGTGGTACAGCGGTAGTTCTGCTCCAGGCGGATTACCTTTGTGCCGGGAAAGGTATCCTCAAACTGGAGAATATTCTCAATCGTTGCACCGCGGAATTTATAGATGCTCTGATCGTCGTCTCCCACCACGCAGAGATTATTGTTGCCACACGCGAGCAGACGCACCAGCTCAAACTGTGCGCGGTTGGTGTCCTGATACTCGTCCACCATCACATAGCGGAAACGGTTGCGGTAGTACTCCAACACTTCAGGATACTGCGAAAACAGTGTCACCGTCAACATGATGATGTCATCAAAATCAACCGCGTTCGCCGTGCGCAGCTGCTCCTGATAGATGCGGTAAACCTTTGCTGTGACCTCCTCTACAAAATCGTCCTTCGCCAGAGAATCATACATTGCAGGCGTTTGCAGCTCATCCTTTGCGCGCCCGATGGCTGCAAGCAGCATCTTAGCAGGAAAGCGCTTCTCATCCAGCTTTAGCTCGCGCAGCGCCGCCTTGATCACCCGAATGGAATCATCGGTATCATAAATTGCAAAGCTGCTGGTGTAGCCCAACCGGTCAATCTCCCTGCGCAAAATCCGCACACACGCGGAGTGGAAGGTGGACGCATTGACCTCGGCCGCCTGAGCGCCCAGCATATCGGCTAAGCGCTCCCGCAGCTCGCCAGCAGCCTTATTGGTGAAGGTGATCGCTAAAATATTCCATGGCATAATTGTGCGGCCGCGCACCAGGGAAAATGCGCGTTCCATCTCCCAGTTTTCGCCGTCCGCATATTCTTCCAGAAATTCGATATCCTCCTCGGTAATCGAATCACGCATATATTCGTTCGTATATGCGTCTCCAAACTGCACCATGTTTGCAATCCGGTTGATAATGACGGTGGTTTTTCCACTGCCCGCCCCTGCCAGGATCAACACCGGACCATCAATGGTAAAAACAGCTTGCTTTTGCATCGGGTTCATCCGCGCAAAAAAATCGTCGATAATGCGGCGGCGCACTTGGTTGTATCGTTCTTTTAAACTTATCTCCATGATCATCCTCTTTTCGTTGTCCTTTTCATCTTTCTGCGTTATATGTGACTGACGCGGAAAAAGGCGGCTCAATGAGCCGCCTTTTGGAAATTATCCTTTCACTTACGCGTGTGGAAGAACCGCCAACAGAACACCTGCTGCAACTGCGGAACCGATAACGCCTGCGACGTTCGGGCCCATTGCGTGCATCAGCAGGAAGTTGCTCGGATTTTCCGACTGGCCGACCTTCTGAGAAACACGTGCTGCCATCGGAACCGCGGAAACGCCTGCGGAACCAATCAGTGGGTTAATCTTACCACCGGACAGAACATACATCAGATCGCCCAACAGCGTACCGCCTGCGGTACCAAATGCAAACGCGCACAGACCCATAACAACGATCAACAGGGTGGATGGGGTTAAGAAGTTTGCACCGTTTGCGGTTGCACCAACCGTAACACCCAGGAAGATTGTAACAATGTTCATCAGCTCGTTCTGTGCTGTCTTGCACAGACGATCGGTAACGCCGCTCTCTTTAAACAGGTTGCCCAACATGAGCATACCAATCAGCGGGGTGGTATCCGGAACCAGGA
Organism: uncultured Anaerotruncus sp.; assembly: GCA_910586875.1. Lineage (GTDB taxonomy): Bacteria > Bacillota > Clostridia > Oscillospirales > Ruminococcaceae > Anaerotruncus. The sequence continues at coordinate 13,056 of CAJUJI010000066.1, forward strand.
AGGAAACAACAACGGTAACCATGATCGGGAAAATAATTTTCTCGGTTTTGGAAACCGGACGCAGCTGCTCCATGCGGACCGCACGGGCCTTTTTGGTGGTCAGCAGCTTCATAATCGGCGGCTGGATAATCGGAACCAGCGCCATGTAGGAATACGCCGCAATCGCGATAGAGCCGAGCAGATGCGGTGCAAGCTGGGTGGTGGTAAAGATTGCAGTCGGGCCGTCTGCGCCGCCGATGATACCAATAGAGCCAGCCTCCGCAGGGGTAAAGCCTACGAGCAGCGCGCCGACAAACGCCAGGAAGATACCCAGCTGTGCAGCCGCGCCCATCAGGAAGCTTTTCGGATTCGCAATCAGCGGACCAAAGTCGGTCATACAGCCAACGCCCAGGAAGATCAGCGGCGGATAAATGCCCAGCTTAACACCCAGATAGAGGTAATCGAGCAAGCCGCCGGTACTTGCCAACAGCTCCCAGTCTATATGTCCTGTTTCATTGATAAAAATCAGCGAGTGATACAGATTCGCATTGGGGATATTAGTCAAAAACATACCAAACGCAATTGGCAGCAGCAGCAACGGCTCAAAGCCTCTGCCAATCGCCAGATACATCAGCACGAAAGAAACCAGAATCATGACCAGCTGGCGCGGGTCTTCAAAAATCGCAATAAAACCGCTGTTGCCCGCCAGCGTTTGTACCGCTTGGGTAAAAATCTCTAACATAACTTCAGCCCTTTCAATTTAAAGTGATTGCCCGATCAAAACGGTTGGGTGTTCTGCAAAAGGCCAGCCTGTGCCCAGCTAGGACGAGCTTCCTTTGCACGCCGTACACTGCGGATTGCCACCGCAGAACCGCCGCTGATTGCCGCGATTGCTGCTGCAATGACTGCAACCACCTCATCGCTGATGCCATCCTCCACCTGCATTGCAGACGGTGCTGCTGGCTTCGCAGGTGCTTTCGGGGCTGTTACCGCTGGTTTTGGAGCTTCGGTTGATTTTGGTGCTGCTGGTTTGCTCGATCTTTTTGTGAAGAACATGCCAAACAACGCAACAATTCCCCACAGGCCGATCAGTGCAAGAAATACCACAAAAATTCCGGTAAATGTCATTGCACCCGCAATTTCAGCCATACTGAAGCTGCTTAAATCCATACTCTTTCACCTTACCTTTATATTTTATACAATAAATAATAACAATTTCGGTTCGATAAAAAATCGAAACCAGAATTAAGTATACTATATTTTATGTTTTTTGGCAATTGATTTTCGCACTTT
>CAJUJI010000067.1 GCA_910586875.1 uncultured Anaerotruncus sp.
CCGCCACACTGGAGAGCAGCCGGTCGATGTCCTTCCCGCATTCCTCATACCCGGCTCCGCCGTAGTTCTGGTCAAAGGTGACAGAACCGCCGGTCCCTGCCTCCGGGTCATCGGTCTTGACTAGGGCGATCCGGTCATCGTCCTGCTCGTTCACCTGGTTCACATGGAACCGGCTGTTGGGGTCACTCTTTTCATCGGGAGTAAAGTACCCTACAGGCCGGTTGCTGCCGGCGGGAGCGCTGGAGGTCTCCTGTAGTCCTTCGGAGAGCTGTTCCAGGACCTCCTCCGGCGGGTTCTTCCTGGCCTCCTTGATCAGAGGTGCCAGATAGTCCCACAGCTTCAGCAGAATGTGGTTGACTGCGCCAAATCGAATACGGGGATCCTCCGCCAGCTTGCTGTCGTCTATGTAGGGGATGCAGCTGTTCAGCACATCCAGGAGCGGCCCCCGGTACCCGTCCACATTGTTGACAGTGCCCTGGAAGCAATACTGGATCAGCAGGTTCAGCTGGATAGACAGCTCGTCCATCTGCCGGTCCTGCATTTCCGTGATGCTGACACTCTGCTCGCCCATCCGCTGCCGGTTGAGGCGGATACCGGTTCGCAGGCGGCCGGGGAAATTCCGGCACATCTTCTCCTCGATATAGGCATCCTCCAACAGATTACAGAGGGTATGGGCCACATAAACCACCACAGACAGGGCGGCCTTGTCGCCGTCTTCGGCAAACCGCTGCAATTCCTCCACCGCCTTTTCCTCTGCCGGTGTCAGGTTCTTCATCCGCTTGGGATAGAATCTGCCTTTGCTAAGGGCCCGCTGATAGGTGGAAAGCGCCCGGAAGTTGGTGTAGTTGATATGTCCGGCTTCATGAGCCAGCATTCCCACCAGACTGAGGGCCTTGGTCTCTCTGACCGGGAAACTCATGGTGATATGGTTCCCTGTATTGATGGTGATGGTATGGTTGTCGGTCCAGGCGGCATCCGCTCCAGGGTCAGTATCCCAGAAGGTCTTTACCCGGAAGGGCCGCCCATACCGCTTGGCCACTGTCTCCCCAATATCCGAGAGATAGGCCGCAAAGGCCGGGGAAGAAAACAGCTCCTTATCGGTGATCCTGCCCTTTTCGTCCAGGATCCTTTTTCTGATCTCAAGATGAGAGGTCCTCATCTGCATCATCCTTTCCTGTCTTCTACAAATTCGGAGACCGGCACGCCGAAATACTCGGCGGCGGCGCATACGAACCACATGGGGATCGCCACCCGGCCGGTCTCATAGTTCGCCAGCGTTGCCCGGCTGACCTTCAGCCGCCTGGCAAGCCGTTCCTGAGATAACCTTGGGGACCTGCTCAGCCGCAGCTCCTTGAGCCTTTTGGCAAAAAGCTCGTTGTTCAGGTACGGGTCAAAGACTTCCGGTATCTTTACTTTTCCATTCTTTCATCCTGTTCACCTCCTTTACCTTCTGGCGAAGATGGGCTCCAGGCAGGTATTGATCAGCTCCTCCCGGTTCTCCGGGTCCGCCGAGGCGGAGGAGATCACCGTGTAAAGGGCTGATTCAAAAGGATTGCCCAGGATCATCGCCGACTGCACCCAGGAGATCAGCTCGCGGACTCCGCAGCTCCCGTCCTGGATCATCGTTTCCCTGCACCGCTGCTGGATGTCCCGCACCACCTCCGCCATCTGCCGCACCAGCTTCTGGTCGGAACAGCCGGTGATGCCCGCCACGCGCTTTACCGTGGTGTCCACATCCGGCTCATCGAAGTCGATGGTCAGGTTCATCCGGCTGATGACACTCTGGTTCAGATCCTTGCAGCCCTCATAGCTGGTGTTGGTGGTCACCACGACCACCGTTTCCGGGTGCCGCTGGATCCGCTCCCCGTTGGGCAGCGTAATGGAAGCGCACCGGTCCAGCAGGGAGTTGAGCCCTACCAGGACGCCGGGATTGGCGATCACCGTAGGCTCCTGCAGCTCCACCAGGTAGCCATACCGCATGGCCTTGACCAGCGGCGTGTCCACATAACGGAAGCTGTTCCCGTTTAAGCCGTCTCCCAGTTCCTGAGCCTTCAGCTCCACCATCTTCTGAAGGACCTCGTTCTCGGTGACATCCGCCCGGTATTCCCCAGTCATCTGGCAATAAGCTGATGCAGGGTCCATCTGGATGTCCATCAGCGAGGGGAGGCCGGAGCAATTCGCCGCCTCCGCGTCCATCTTGGGAAGCACCTGGCCCAGCAGGTCGAACACCTCGGTGTTGGCCGAACAGGTGAGGAAGGTATAGGGGATCCCCAGCCCGGCGGCGATTGCCTTGGCGCCCTCCGTCTTACCTGTCCCAGCGGGCCCGCGGAACATGATGTTTCGCATAGGGCTTTGGGATCCGATGGTCTGGGCGATATGCCGGCAGACCTGCTCTACCTCCTTTGGGATCACATACCAATCTGGGAGGACCGGGATCATTCCTGTTTCGGAAGCGGAAAAGCTGCGGTCTGACATCCGGTACTGACCCGCAAAAGCACTGTGGTCGATCACCACCGACGGTGCGCCGGAAGAAGCTCCCGGCTGAAAAACCCGAAACTCCCCGTACAGAACAGCGGTGGGCGCGTAGGTGTTGTTTGCCATGGTCATTTCTGTCAGCTGGGAGAGGTTCCCCGTGGTGGGGATCTCCACCTTGACACCGTCCTTCCGCAAAGCGGCATGGTTCTCGATCCGCCGGTAGACATTGTCGCACAGCAGGATCGCCGCCCGTGAAGCGGAATCCAGGTCGGGATACCCGTTTCTGGCCGCGTCGCAAAGTTCCTTAAATCCGTCCGAGAATTCGTCATCGTCCAAAAACAGGGGCATCAGGGTAAACAGCAGGGCCTCCCCGCTGCAGGCGGTCTCGCCGAGGGTATATCCGCCCGGCGGGTCGCCGGGGGTGCGGACGATCCCTGCGGTGAACCGGCAGTTGCGCTTATTAAAGACCACGCATTCCGGCTTGGCCCCAGGGTATTCCGCCACCAGCCGTTCATCGTTCTGGCTGCCGATAGCGCCCAATCCATCCACAGGGTTCCCTTGCTCCACCGCGTTCACCAGCGCCGCATAGGCCAGCAGCGCCCGAAGGGTGGGGGCGTGCATAGAGGACTGCTTGCTGGAGGTGCTGTTGTATTTCGAGAACACATCCGTGCGTTTCGGCTGGACAGACGGGTCCGCAAATTCCTTTGGCAGCTCCTGCCGCCAGGTCCAATCGGCAAACAGCTTTGACTTTGCCATTTTGATCACTCCTCACTTAGTTCGCCCAGGTCAGGAGAATACTGTCCTCCTCCACCGTGGCGGTAATATCATCTTCCTCAAACAGCGGGACCAGGTCTGCCCAGAGCTTTTTGCCCGGCAGATAGGAAAGCTGTCCCTGCCCCACCTGCACCTGCTGTTCCAGCACATAGAGAGCGCCATCCTCTGCGATACGCAGTTCCCGATACCCACGGGTGTAGACCTCGTCGATGGTGGCCCGCACCACTGCCGAAGCGGACAGGTCGTACCAGTCACGTAGATTGACCGAGTCCGGGTTCCCGTCTGCGGCGGGGCCCTCTTTTGCCGGCTTCTGCATCTCCTCCAGAGGGCGCAGCGACAGCATCTCCAGCCGGATCCGGCCGGAGCGTTCAAAAAGCACATCCGCAAAGTTCCAGTCGGGGACACCGGAGAGCCGGATCCTGGCCGAACCGCCTTTTACCGCCTGCTCCAGAGGCTTTGCCGTTTCCCACCGCCATGTGGCGGAGGGGAAGGCGCCCTGCAGCTTTTCGGTGATCCGGAAATTGATATGGCGGAGCATGACTCCCTCTATCTCCGGGTCTATTGGCTGGGGCCTGGGCACGGCTGGCTTTGGCTGCTGGACAGGGGCCACCGGGCGGCTTGCCTGTTCCTGGACCGCCGGAGCGGCAGCTGGCTTTGCCGGCGCCTTTCCCTTTTGGGCAGGCGGCTCCTTTTTCCGGGAGCGGTGCAGCTCCAGCACCTTGGCGAACATCCAGACAAGGGCGGCCGCCATCAGGAGATACTGTCCCGCGTCGCCACAGAAGGCCATGATGATGAGGACCATCATCGCCAGACATTTGAGATCGGTAAACTTGAACCCGTTCATACGCTTTCCTCCCGTTTTTGGACATAAAAAAAGAGAGGAACTATCATCCCGCCTTTGCGGGTCTGACAATTCCTCTCAGTTTTCCCTCCCGTCCATTGGACTAAAAGGGCAGCTTATCTCCGGAAACCCGGATCTCCTCGATCTCATCGTTTCCGGTATCAGGCGGCTGCTGTACCGCCGGGGGCTGTAGCTGTACCTCCTTTTTCCCACCGCCGGGGACATACTCCAGGTCGTACAGCGTGATTTTCGGGGCCATCCCCTCGCTGCCATCCTTGCGCTTAAACTTTTCCAGCTCCTGCGCGCCGATGACATGGACAAGGGACCCCTTGGCCGCCTTCAGCTTGAGAATACGGTCCCTGACGCTTCCGAAGGCGATACAGCGGTACCAGTCGGTTTCCTTTCGGTCGCCGAATCCCCGGTCCACCGCAAGGTCGAACAGAATATATTCTGTCCCCTTGAGGCTCACCTTCTGCTCCGGGTCGTTCCCAAGCCGTCCAATGGCGCTGACTGTGGTGATCATTTTCTGCTCCTTTCTGCCTGCCGGCATATTGTATTTGCAAAACCGCGGACGCGGTGTTTACCAAAAGAAAAACGCCAATAGGGTATAAAGACCCCAATAGCTTCTCGTTCCCTGCACTCTCCCGATTGATACTCGCCTTTTCACAGTATATAATTGAAATATACCATTGAGTTTTATTCTTGACCAAATTTTGACTTTCTCCCTATAGGATGAAAAAGACTGGAGGTGTTCGCATGGCATACAGAATTTTGATCGTTGATGATGAACTTATCCTGACCGAATTGCTTTCCACCCATTTGCAGGATCACGGCTATACGGTTTCCGTTGCCAACAGCAGCAATGAAGCCATGGAAAAATTGAATACAAAGCCAAATCTTATTCTTCTGGACATCAATATGCCGGGGATGGATGGGCTGGAGCTGTGCAAAGTCATTCGGAATCATATTGTCTGCCCTGTCCTGTTCCTGACGGCGCGGATCACTGAGCAGGATAAGGTCAATGGCCTGCGGGCCGGAGGGGACGACTATATTACCAAGCCATTCGGCTTGCAGGAATTGATCGCCCGTATTGAGGCACACCTGCGCCGGGACGAGCGGCACAACCGCCCGCCGAAGGTCGTGACCTCCCAGGGGCTGATTATCAACCTCTCCGATCGAAAAGTATTTTGGAACGAGCAGGAGCTTTCCTTTTCCAAGAGGGAATTTGACATCGTCGAATTTCTGTCCTCTAACCCCAATCAGGTCTTTGACAAGGAGCGCATCTATGAGGCGGTATGGGGCTATGACGCGGAGGGCGACAGCAGCGTGATTAAAGAGCATATCCGCAAAATCCGCGCAAAGCTCATGCAGGCCACCGGAAATGAGTACATCGAAACAGTTTGGGGGATGGGCTACCGATGGAAAAAATAAAAAGGCAGTCATTAAAACGCTCTTTTATGAAGGCTGTGGCGATCACAATGCTGATCGTGTTCTTTTGCAGCGGCCTTGCGATTTTCGGCTGTTACCGCTTTCAAAAGCATATTCTCCCCGATTCCAACGAGGTCTGGCTAACGCAGCAGACAACCGCCCCGGATGGTACAGTCACAGAGGCAAAGATGAGGTATGTCCTTGACGGCTCACCAGAGCCATTCGGCCAACTGGTAGCGGACAGCCAGGAACACAACGAGAATCAGGGACAGATGAGCTACAGGATAGAGCGTATTGAATCCAGTTACTCCATGCTTTCCCCTAAAGCGAGAACGGCCTACCGCGTTTCGCAGATTTGTATGGTACTGCTGCCGTTCCTATTTGCTGTGATTGGAATTACCTTGTGCGCATGGTGGTTTTATCACAGGGTGCTGGAGCCGCCGATCACTGTCCTGATGGATGCCACCGCCCACATTGGGAACCGGGATTTGAACTTTCAGATCAACTTTGACGGACAGGATGAATTGGGCCAGCTCTGTGCCGCCTTTGAGAAGATGCGGCAGACCCTATATGAGAATAACCGTCAGATGTGGAGTATGCTGGAGGAACGCCGCGCGTTGCAGGCATCCGTGGCCCACGATCTGCGTAATCCCATCGCCATTATGACAGGCTATGTGGAATATTTGCAGGAGAACCGCCAGGGCGGAACCTTGACGGACGAAAAATTAGAAAAGGCACTCACCAATCTCGGCATTACCGCGGAGCGTATGGGCCGCTATACTGATACCATGCGTGACCTGGGTGCTATCGAAGAAACAGAAGTCCACCGCAGAGAAGTGGAACTTCCTGAGTTTTTACAGCACATGGCGGACTCATTATCCATTCTGTTTCAGAACACCGAAGTACGCTTTGCTTGTGATTTCCATGTGCCAGCGGGCAGGTCCGTCCTTGACGGGGAGCTGTTGTACCGCGTTCTGGAAAATCTGATCTCCAATGCCCTCCGTTTTGCGGAGCGGGAAATTGAGCTGGCTTTTTGTCTGGAGCATGGAATCCTGTTGGCCACCGTGACCGACGACGGGCCGGGTTTCTCAGACAAGCTGCTGCAAAAGAAAACCGCCCTGTTTTACTCCGAGGATACCTCCGGCAAGCACTTGGGGCTGGGGCTGGCGGTGAGCCGGGTGCTGTGCCAGAAACATGGGGGAACCATAGAGCTTTCAAACCAGCCGCCCCACGGGGCCTGCGTGAAAGCCTCCATTAAATTGCAAGAAATATTGTACGGCACAGCCTTAATAACAGGAGGAGAAAATGGAAATATATGAAGTGATGCTTGACAGCAAACAATATGCCCAGTTAAAGAGTATGCTGATTGAAGATAGGAAGGGGGACTTAATAAGAAAAATACCAATCAACGGAAACGATTTGTTTTGTGATATGATTCATGAAATATATTCGCCTGTAATAGATGGATGGAGTACACTTGAAATTGTATTGAAAGAATCTGCCAAAGCACTGGATCTGTTAAGATTTATGACAAAACAGATATTTCCAGAGGACGAAAATTATTTTGTGAGACAGATTGGGAGAAATTGGGCAAATATTCGTTTGGAAAAGGATTGCGCATTTAGAATATATAAGATCAAGGAAGAAGGCTTAAAATAAATTTTTAAAAGGAAATTTCTCATTTATCGGGCAGTTATCAATAATAGGCAACTGCCCATTCAGCCGTTTTGACAATGTGGAAATTTGATAGGCGTTTACAACGAAATGCCGCCCAAAAAACTTGGGCGGCATTTCGCTTTTCTTGACCGAATTTTGACTTTTGCCCGCTATGCTTAGTCCATCAAAGCAAAGGAGGCCATGTATGCGAAAACGATTGATTGCCGTTCCCCTGATGTGCGGCGCTCTTTTCTCCCTTGCCGCCTGCGGAAGCTATGCCATTCCAGACAGCACGCCCCCGCCGTCACAGGCTGCCGCCGCAAACCCGTTTGAGGCGGCGGAGGAGGACGCCGGATTTCTGGCAATGCTCACCCACGGAGCTGCTTCGGCTGATTTTTCCGAGAGCGGGGAGCGTCTGCCATTCTCCTATGACGGCGGCGAGTTTCGGCTGGACTACCAATTCTCCCTCACCGGCAAGATGGATACCGTTGGATTTCTCCTGTTCTTAGACGGCCAGCCCCAGCCCTATAAGGTGAACGATACCACAGCGGAGTATGAGTATTGCCACAGCTTTTCCGCAGGGGAGGACCAGAGCTTTTCTTTCCTCTTTGAGCCTGTGACCGGCAGTACCGGCGATACGCTGGCCTTGACCGTTGTGAGCATCACAAACCCGGACTTCCAGCCGGATATGGAATCCACATCCAGCTATGGCTGGTATCATAAAACGCTGGATTCCCGTGTTGAATTGCAGTTCAATGCGGACGCGCCTGCCGTCCATTCAGACCTTCCGCCTGTCCGGGAAATCTTCGTGCAGAGTGATGTGCGGGAGGAAAAAGTTACAGCGCAGTATGTGGAAAGCGAACTTCCCAAACACGGCTGGGGCGGCGTCAGCATGGACACGCTGGACAGCGGGATCTACTATACGTTCTCCTGTGACGGCGGCATCACCTATGACAACCTGCGGGTCTCCACTCCTGTTACCCTGCAATTTACCATGTGCGGCACAGCCGGAACAAGTTACAGTATCGCTTTTTTCCTGGATCACCAGCCGGTAAAACTTGATGAAAACACCTGTCGCTCTATTACATTGAGCAAAGGCGGTGTCATGGAGCTTGAGGCCGTAATCGATCCGGATAAGCTGGGGCCGTTTCACACCTTCTATTGTGTGGCCGTCCCCCAGGACGGCACCTCCGGCCCGTTCTTTAAGACCAATTCTATTTTATTGTATAAGGAGAGCTGAACATGAAAAAGACATTCTGCATAACACTGGCGCTGCTTTTAACCCTGGCGTTATCCGCCTGCGGTAAGACGGATTCCCCGGCTCCTGCGGTTTCGGGAAACGTCCCCTCCAATACATCCGTGGCCGCTGTCCCGCCCTCTGACGGGCAGCAGAACCAGCCCGTTTCCCAGGCTGGTACATCCTGCACCTTCAACCCTGCCCTGTTTGGCGGCAAGCTCCAGAGCTGCGCCTATGCCGGGAACGGAACGCTTTTCGTGCTGGCAGACAAGCTGTACCTCTACGACACAGGGACTTCCTCGGTGCTGGCCACCGCAGAAGCGCCCCTGCGCGATTTTGAAGCGCAGGCCATTGACGGGGGCTACGTCCTGTCCGGCATGGGCGATAGCGGCATGATGGCGTACGTCTACGACAGCTCACTTTCGCTGAACAAGGAGCTTGCGGTGAATGAGCTTTTGCAGGGAGATTTTGTTGTCAGCGAAGCCGGGGGCGTTGCGGCCTCCACGGACGGAAAGAAGCTGGCGTTTGCCGCTATGGGCGGGCTGTATCTGTATGACCTGGAAAGCGGGAGCCTGACTACCCTCCTGGACATGGCCCAAAACGCCGGGACAGCCAGCATCAGTATTTCCATGCTGAACGGCGCCGCCTTTGCCCAGGACAACAGCCAGATCGTGTTCTATGGCAGCGGCAGCTCAATTCCCGCAGTAGATGGCGAGGAAAGCTTTTCCATCCACGGGAGCATCGCCACAGATGGCAGCGGCCTGAAGCTCACAAAACCGTCCGGCTATGAAATGGAAGAAATGCAGAGCAGCGCCAGCCGGTTGTTTTTCCCGCAAGCCTTTACCCAGGCCAACGGCACGCTGCTTTGGATTGACCGGGCAACGGGCAGCGCCAACACGCTTTCCTTCTCTGCCAGCGGTGAAGGCAAAGACGGCGTGTACGGCTCGGAGCAGGGGAACTATGTGGCAACCGCTGTTCTGGGTAGCAATCTGACTGTTCGCGTCTATGACGTGGCCTCCGGCGCATTGGTTGCTACCGAAGTGATCGAGAACTCCGACCCTACATATTTCAACCGCATCCCCAGGATTTACCTTTTGGACGGGGCCAAGACCGCCGTAGTCGTTCTTGGAGGCAGTATCAGCGAAATTGATACGCTGGTTTCTACATTTGAGTTTGGAGCGTAACATGGAGATCACATTTGAAAGCGTATCGAAGCAATACAAAAGCAAGTATGCGCTGAAAAACTTTACCGCCACCTTGAGTGAGGGTGTGTATGGCCTGCTGGGTGAAAACGGGGCCGGGAAAACCACGCTCATCAACACCTTTGTGGGCATTTTGCGGGGGGACAGCGGTACGATCCGGGTGGACGGTCAGGACGTGAGAACGCTGGGCAAAGCGTTTCTGTCCCAAATCGGCTATATGCCGCAGTATCCTATCTTTTATCGGGATTTTACCGTCAAGGATTTTCTGCTCTATATGTGTGCGCTGAAAGACATCCCTACCCATGATGCACAAGACCGGGTTTCGGAGCTGCTGGCCACGGTGAACCTGACGGACGCGCAGGACAAGAAAATCGGTGCGCTCTCCGGCGGTATGCGCCAGCGTGTCGGTATCGTGCAGGCCATGCTGTCCGACCCTAAAATTCTGATTCTGGACGAACCTACCGCCGGTCTTGACCCCAGCGAACGGATACGGTTTCGGAACCTGATCTCCCGGTTTGCCCAGGGCCGGACAATCCTGCTGGCAACCCACATCGTTTCCGACGTTGAGTGCATCGCGCGGGAAATCCTGCTGCTGAAACAGGGGACGCTGCTCATGCAGGGGACGCCCGCCGCGCTGGAGCGGAACATCGAGGGCAAGGTATGGAATGTAACTGCTGGGGCCGAGGATGCCGCGCTGCTGACCGATATGTACTGTGTCAGCAACATGAAGCAGGAGGACGGACGGTTTACCCTCCGCATTGTTGAGGATGGATGCCCAATCAAGACCGCACAGCCTGTCCAGCCCAACCTGGAGGATGTGTTCTTGTACTATTGTAGGGGGGAGCGCCATGATACGTCTGATACGGTATGAGTTTATTAAGCAGTTCTGTAAACGCTCCATCCTGGCGCTCTTTGTGGTGTTCAGCCTTGCAAACCTGTTCAAAATCTATGGCGAATACAAATCCTACTCCTATCTGACAGACGGGAACGGAGAGCGGAGCTGGCACACGCTTCATTGGCAGCTCTATGAGGAATACCAGGGGGACATCACCCCGGAGAAGATCGAACGCCTGCTTGCAGTTTATCAGCCACTTGTGGAGGCCACGTCAGATATGACCGCAAGCACAGCTACCGATGACCCTAACACGATGACCGGGAACCTATATAGCGACAGGAACCTGCTGGACAAGTATTTTGTGACGCCTATGCAGTATTCCTATGAGTACAGCGGCCGGTCGGAGCAAGTGGCAAACAGAGCGCGGCAAAGCGCCGCGCTCTATGAGGAGCGGGGAGCGGTTTACCAACAGAGGATGTGTGGCGCGATCTATAACCTCTATGCTGGCCGCACCATCCCTGCCTTTGCCTATCGGGAAATGTGCAATTACTATCTGAACTATGATTTTTCCATCGTCCTGACCCTCCTGCTCTGCCTCTATGGGATCATCGGAACCTTTGTGAGCGAACGGGAAACGCAGATGGATATGCTGCTGCTGGTAAGTCCCAACGGCGGCAGAAAAACCGCCATGGCAAAAATCCTCGCGGCCACCCTGTTTCTACTCCTGACCTCGCTGTGGTTTTCTCTCCTTGACCTGATCGGCTTCGCGGCTTCCTTTCAGACCTTGGAAGGGCTGGCCCTGCCGGTGTTCGCAATTCCGAATTTTGCGGAAGTCTCCGTTAATCTCAGCATTTTCCAGTATGTCCTCTTGTCTGCGGCACTTAAATGCGCTGGCACATGGGTGATTGGAATGCTCTGGCTGTTGGTTTCGATGTTCTGGAAAAATGCCCTGCTCCCCTTTGTCATCAATTTTGCCCTCTGCATGGCGCTGATCGTCAGCGGAGCTGCCTGCGCCTACTCCAATTTCTTCTGGACAAAGGTGCTGAACCCTTATTCTCTGCTGACAAACCGTGTTCTCCTGGGCAAAACAGAGTTTGTAAACCTGGGCGGCTTCCCCGTCCTGACTTGGCAGGCCGCAGTTTGGATTTCTTTGACAGCGGGCCTTGCGCTTGCCGCCGCAATCTATTTTCTGTCAGCGGAAAACTGTCACCACTGTGTTGGGAGGGCAAAATGAGTGTTTTCTCTTATGAATGGAAAAAACTAATGGTCATGCAGCGGGGTCTGTTCTATATCCTGGCTGCGCTCCTGGTCAGTACAGTTTGGCTGGCCGCAACCGACAGGCCGCAGAACAGCGCGATGGAAGAATACCGCGAGGAATACGAGTGGTATCTGGAACGGCTGGACGGGGCCTGCACAGAGGAAAAGGCCGCTTGGCTGGAGCAGGAGGCCCAGGCCATCACGGAGGCCCGCAGTACCCGCTCAGGGTCCCAGGAAAGCTATTACAGCGGCCAGATCACAGAGGAACAGTATGAGCGGCAGATCGCGGAGGTCAACACGGTTTTGGCCCATGAGCATGGCTTTGAAGCTGTGTATCAGCAATATTTATATATCTGTGAGAACACCGGCAATCGTTACTTTCTGAAAACAAACGGCTGGGCGGGGCTGTTTTCCTCCCAAACGCTGGACTTCCCGCTGTTCCTTGCCGTTCTGATTTTGGCGACCACGGTTTTTTGTTCGGAGTATAGCTGCCAGATGGACGCACTTTTGCGGACTGCGCCGCAAAGCCGTAAGAGTGCCGGATGCAAAGTCGTGATGACCCTCTGCACCGTGTTCGCTCTCTGCGGAGGGCTGGCCCTGATTCGTTTTGTATTCTTCGGGATGAAATATGGTCTGCCCCATGGGGAATACCCTGTCCAGAGTATCGCCAGTTTCGGAGGCAGTACAAAAAACATCTCCCTGCTGGCTGCGTATCTGATTCTGACCGTCCTGCGCTGTTTTGGCTCGGTGTATCTCGCCGCCCTGCTGCTCTTTACCTCCGTTTTGGTGAAGAAATACGCTTTGACGGTGGTGATCGGGGTGGCATCCACCTTAATCCCGTATATCGGCCTGTCCAGACAAATTTGCTACCGCTTGCCATTGCCCCTGCCGTTCCTGCTGGCAACCAGCTTTCTGGAAGGGGCTTCCTCTGCGGAGGATTCGCTGACAGGTGAACCCATCGTGATTTTTTCGGAGCGTTCTCCCCAGGAGCTGCTGGCCCTGCTGGGCTTGTCCGCTGTGTGCTGCGCCCTCATGGTATGGTGGGTGCTGCGGCAAAACACAAACTGCTGGCAGTCTGGAAGAAAGCCCGTCAGAGGCTACGGGGTTGCCGCACTCTGCCTGCTGGTGTTGCTCTCGCTGTCCGGCTGCTCTGCCGCAGAATCCACAAACGGGATATTCAATTCATCTTCGCAAAGTGTGTCGGAAACTTACAGCGTGATCTACGACGATCAGACGCGGACATACGCTCTGGAAGACCGGGCAACCGGCGCTTTGACGAATTTGGCTCTCTCTCCGCTGTTCGGGGCCTTTTCGGATGAGGAATCCGTCAAAGCCGTCTATATGGATGCTCCGTACATTTATTATATGACCTCCCGCACAGAACAGTATGTGGATCGGGTCGGCAGCTACAACAGCACAGCTACCCAGGTGTCCATTGTCCAGCTTGATACAGAAACCTTTGAGGAACAGGTTATTTTCGAGAAAATAACGGACAGCGGGCGCTCTCTGCTGGGAATTGACTATACCGTGGGGGATACCTGGATGTTTCTGCAATACTGCTATGGCTTTTTCTTGAACAACGACAGCCTCTTTTTCATTACGAATGATGGGATTACGGAAGTGAGCAGGACGATTCAGCGAACGCAAGTGCTGGACATCCCCACCAGGGGGAATATAGCGTTTGATGGGCGGACGATCTACTTCATCAACGAAAATTCTTTGCTGACAGCGTATGACACCAAGACCCACAAAGAAAGACCGTTTCGGAATATGGTTGCCTCTGACTTCTGTCTGACCGATCAAGGGCTGTACTTTATCAACCGCATGGATTCCGACTGCGTTTATCTATGCGGCAGGGATGGCGCCCACAGTCTGAAGATTTCAAATGATCCGGCCCTGTCTGTTGGTTATGACGGCGAGAAAGTTACCATGATATGGAGGTAGATGTGTTGCTCTCAAGATCCCACTTGTATTACATCAAAAAGGAGAAGGACCAGCGGGCCAGGGTGATTTCCGCCAGACTCTGCCGGGAATTTGGGAGTACCACTACCTCTCTCTACATCAAAATAATCAAACGCCATATGAGCCTGGAGCTGAACCAACAGTTTGGGATCCGGCGATTGGAGCAGATGGAGGATAGCCTTTTTCCAGAATATCTGAAGGCGGTCCATGAGTACAGATTTTCCTATGGCGGTAAAACATATCCCGAAAAGTGACCGTAAAATGTAAAACAGCAGGGGATAAGCATGTTTATCCTCTGCTATTTACTTGCCAGATGAAATTTTATCACGCCATTCACCTTACATTTGGATTAAAATCGTGATACTATATAAATAATATTGATAATATAGATTTTGCAAGGATGAGGATCTGTTTTTAAGTTGTTCTTCGTTTCCGGTAAAGAAGGCGCTGGCAAGGAAGTCTATCCTGGCCAGCGCCTTCTCATTCGTACTTCACTCCCACTTCGCAACCATCCGAATAAAGGCCAGAATAT
>CAJUJI010000068.1 GCA_910586875.1 uncultured Anaerotruncus sp.
GAGGTATTTAGATGAAAAAATTTGCATTGCTGCTTGCATTGCTACTGTTGCTCACCAGTTGCTCTGCCCGCTCTACCCCTGCAAAGGGGCCTTCTGCTTCATCGGAAAGCTCCAGCAGTGAAACAGCCTCATCCTCCACAGACGAGGAAGCAGAAAAAGCAGCTTCCGAGGCTGCTGCAAAGGAGGCGGCAGAAAAAGCAGCTTCCGAAGCTGCTGCAAAGGAGGCGGCGGAAAAGGCTGCTGCCGAAGCCGCTGCAAAGGAGGCGGCGGAAAAGGCTGCTGCCGAAGCCGCTGCAAAGGAGGCCGCAGAAAAGGCTGCTGCCGAAGCCGCTGCAAAGGAGGCGGCAGAAAAGACTGCTGCCGAAGCCGCTGCAAGGGAGGCCGCAGCAAAAGCTGCCGCGTCTAGCCAAGAGGACGAACCTCCCGAACAAGAGCAACCCCCTGCATCTGATACGCAAGCGGATGCTCTCGAGCAACGGAAAGCAGAATCTAATCAGAAAACCTCCAGCAAGAAGCTGGTGTCCGGCACCAACTTTTTGAGCAAAACCGAAAAGAGCATCATCGACCTGACCAATGAGGAACGGGTCGCAAACGGCCTGGAACCGCTGGTTTATGATATTGACCTGCATTCTGCGGCCCGTATCCGCAGCCGTGAGCTGTGCCAGGCGGATTCTTTTGCACATGCGAGGCCGGATGGACGCGCATGGTCAACCGTACTGGACGAAGTGGAGCTGAATTATCAAGTAGCGGGTGAAAACCTCTCAATGACCGAGTACACAGATCCCTCCAACCGCAACAATGCAAGCGCGTCCT
Organism: uncultured Anaerotruncus sp.; assembly: GCA_910586875.1. Taxonomy (GTDB): domain Bacteria; phylum Bacillota; class Clostridia; order Oscillospirales; family Ruminococcaceae; genus Anaerotruncus. Next base: position 814 of record CAJUJI010000068.1, read on the forward strand.
TCTGGGTAAATAACTGGATTAACAGCCCCAGCCATTATGAAAATATGATGAAGCCGGAATACACCCACATTGGGGTTGGCGTCTACAGCATCGACAAAAACGGCAAAACCTATGCTTATGCAACCACCGAGTTTGCTAAGCTGCCATAACCATAAAATAAACCAAAACAGGGACAGCAAATTAGACTGTCCCTGTTTTAATTTATTTTTCAATCTTCCGGTACGCCCTCCAAAATCTGCCGGTCAATCAGTCCAACCAAACTGCTGACAAAACGCGGTGGTAACTTTGCAGGGTCGCAGGCTTCCTTCTGGCTATCCACAAATCGCGCTGCATACAGCTTGATTGCACCATGATAGTCCCAATATACAGTTTCGGTCACCAGTAAAAGCCCTGCGCCGATCTCACGATCAAACAAAAATAGTTCCTCCGGTTCTTGAAGTGCTCCATAGCGGGTCACAAGCATCTGCAACCGGCTGGTCAAGGTGCTTTTTCCCTTCCAACGGATAATCCAACCGTCTTTGTTCCAGTCGGATGGTGCAAGTTGTGCAGGCATATTGAGTTGCGCAAACGGCGGCGTTACCTCGTAATCCTCAAGCTGCTGCCTCCAGGCCGCCAGTTCCGATTCCTCCAGCTCGATAGGATGTACCAGCGAGAGCTCCGCCTGCTCTGGAAGGGTATATTCCTCCTCCTTTGCGGTATTGAGTGTGCCATCCTCCAAATATCGAAAGGTCGCCACCAATTTTTCCTGTGCATAAACGCCCCAAATCAGCCCTAACACAAATGGCCGCATCACCGGATTTTGCAAAAACAGCCGCCGCCAATCGGCCAGTGACCAACGACGTCCGGTGCGCAGTACCCGCTCGAGCTTTTTGCTTTGGGTGTTATAAACCGCCTTGACCTGCTTTTTCAGGTCAAGGAATAGGCTCTTTGCAGCTTCTGCTTTTGCAGGGTCATCGCTAGCCCTTGCTTTTGGTAGGCTCTTGGTTTGTTTGCCCTTTTCATCCACTACCTGCATGGAAAGATCTGGCATTAGGTGAATGGTCAGCGTGCGTGCACCGTAGTCTATCTGATATTCCCCATTCTGGTCAAAGCCCAGATTGGAAACCACCTGGTCAGCCAGCGCATCCCAGGAAATTCCGCGCCGCTGTGCCGCCTTTTCAAACTCCTCCTTTGCGGCCGTCTCCACCCGCGCAAAAGCGGCGCGCGGTTTGCGGCGTTCCTCGCTGCTGGCGATGCTTTCCAGCAGCATCAGTGCCGTGCTTCCATCGTTTACCGCGATTGCACGGATGAGAAATTCCGCGATTTCGCCGCGTTTTTGCTTTGCAAGCGCAACCGCACCTTCGTACATTTGCAGCAGCAGTGCTTGTGAAGCGCAAACACTGCATAGCGGCAGCAGCATCCTGCGCTTTGGGATACTGCCCTCATCCACCCAGAACTGATACGCCTGCTGCGCCATCCTCTGTAAATCCAGACGGTTTAAGTAAGGTAGGACCTGGTCAACAATCGGCAGACGCACGCAATATTTATGCGAAAGATATCTTGCGGCGATCAATTGCAGCACCTCTTTGGGCGCGGCTGTGGAGCCGTCTGCGAGCTGTACCATGTCAAATAGTCCCTCTGGCAACCAGGAAAGCAACTTTTGATCCTTTGGCAAAAGGTGCTGCTTACAATAGTCGAGCATCTCCTGTTGGGTGGTAAAAAGCGGCTGCGCAAGCAATTCAGGATGTCGTTCCGCCCAGTCATCTAGCAACCGCTGCACAATCTGGCCTGCTGGGGAGTCGTCCCTTTGCGGATAGGCTGCCACAATCAGATCATGCACCTGTTCCAGATTGGCCATCAGCATTTTTTCACAGAAGTTCCGCACCGATTTGGAGCGATGACCCAACAAGCCAATGAGTGGAGAAAAATCCTGAATTCCAACGACATTATACAAAAATTTTAACCAGTTTATTAACCTGCCTGCATCGGTAAACTCTCCGATGATTTCGAGCGCTTCCTGCGGCCTCTTTTGCGCAAGCTCCTTCACCAGTTTTTCCCATCTTATGGAATCATCGATAATTTCCACAATCTGCTTCAGCGGAAACGACTTTATATATTTAAGAGTGATTTCGTCCTTCTCGGCCAGGTACATCATCATGACATTCATCCGTTTGGATTGCAACTGACGGCAGCAATCCATTAGCGCTTTGATATAGAGTTCCCTGCGTGGGTCGTAGACATCACACAGATACATCACCAAATAGGCGTTTATAAGAAGGTGCGCATTTCCCTTTTCTGCCAGCAGCGCAGAGCGCCCATCTCCCAAAAGCACATAATCCAGATGGGCAATCCGCTTATTAAAATATTTATGCCCCGCTGTCCGCATCAGCGCCCGCCACCGATAGCCATATCGCTCAAAATCATCTTGAACGGTTGTATAATTGTCAGCTGTATCAAACAACTGCTCCATTCCATATGCAGCATCGTCAATCACTTCTTCCAGCGTATAGCCGATACTGGTGCAGCACTCTATCAGCCGTGAGGGATTACCAAGCTGGAAATTTGCTTTGAGATGCCCATTTCCCAGGACATAACCCTCCCCCAGCCGCCATGCTACATATAAAATTCTTTTCGCAATATTGGCCGTCCCTACATTGCCTATGATCAGCTTTTCAAGCTTTTCGGTCGGCCCCAACGATTCAAACCGCGTTTCACAAACCGGCAACTCCTTACATTGGTGTTTAATATATGCTTCAGCGGACTTTTGCACCTGTGGCGGCAGACCGCTTGAGATCTCCTGCCAGATTTCCCACGCCTCTTTTATCTCCATAGCCCCCATAAAACCAGCCTCCTTTTCTGATGCAATGAAAATTTGTTTTTTTCTATTATAACATCCTTATACAGCTTAGACAAGCAATCTACTTCCATATTTTCCTAAAATGAGAAAACTATATTGGGAAAAACAACAAATTGCCGATAGAATAGAATGTAGTCAATCGAAACATCATCAAAATAAAACCGTTTTTGTAGTTTGGTAGCGATCTTGTAATCTTTTGATATTAAGGAGGTCTTCCACTTTTGGACACCACCATCCAACAGCAGCTTGCTGCGCTTGCAGAGCCGGAATATCAAAAATTTTCCAGTCGACTGCTCCCTGGAATTTCTAACATTTTGGGGGTGCGGTTGCCTATGCTGCGCCGGCTTGCAAAGCAAATTTCCCATGAGGATTGGCGCGTTTATCTGGCACAGGCGCAGGACACCTCCTTTGAGGAGGTTATGCTGCAAGGGCTTGTGATTGGCTGTGCTCCAATGGAGCTTTCCGAGGCTTTTGAGTGGATTAGCTGGTTTTTACCCAAAATTAACAACTGGTCTGTCTGTGACAGCTTTTGCAACAGTTTAAAAATTGCCCAGCGCTATCCAGAAGATTTTTGGCAATTCCTACTTCCCTGTCTTCGCAGTCAGCAGGAATATATTGTCCGCTTTGGTGCGGTGATGCTACTGGAATATTACATTCACCCACAGCGGATTGAGCAGGTGCTTTATCAGCTCGAACAGGCGAAACACCCGGGGTATTATGCGCGCAAGGCGGTTGCTTGGGCGGTTTCTATCTGTTATATCCGACTGCCTAAAGAAACCATGCCTTTTTTGCTGGAAAACCAGCTGGATGATTTTACCTATCGCAAGGCATTGCAAAAGATCATTGAATCACAGAAAATCGATCCAGCAGCTAAAGTAAAAATTCAAGCTTTAAGGCGCCAAAAATAAAACGTTCTTTAGATGCCTCAAGCCCTTTAAAGCTATGTTCTGGCGATGGAAGTAAATTGCTTTACATCCGGAAAATTGGTGCAATTCAAGCAAGCACTCTCACAGGTTACACCAAGGGGACTTTCACCCAGAAGATGAAAGCCCCCTTCCCTCAAACTGGAAGTTGTTTATTCTTCCTTGTTCGACTTGAATACTTTCAAATAGGCGGGACGGCCCTCCGCCTCCTCGCCATAGACATACAGCGTATTGGTCTCGGTATCCAGACAGGTGTGGCAGAAGCGCCCGCCGGGGAAAGGGTATGGCTCACACAACCGCTGGAAGTCTACACTGTTCCCGGAAAGGACCTTTTGTATTTCGTCGGGGTTCTTGATCTCGTCCGGCTGAGCCCTTGGCTCCAGATTTAAAAGCAGGATGTCCAAGAGGAAAGACTGGACGGAATCGGAAAATGGAGCCCAGCTGTACACATCGTCCTGGTCGTTGTAGTACACCGCCGGGTTAGGCTGGGTCAAATCCTCCGCTTTGATGCCTGCGTACCAACAGCCCTGATTTTCGCACCAGAACAGCAGATAGTTGCCTGTAACCTCGCCCCACCGCTCTCGTGGCAGGGTACGCAGTTTCGCCAGCTCCTCATAGTCCTCTTCTCCCGGTTGGCTGAAAGACACCAAGTCCTCATCAATATGATCGTAAGAGAAGGCCAGGCGCTTCTCAAAGCGTTTGGCCTTTTTGTCAGGGACGAACATCTCATGCAGCGCGCAGTTCAAGCTGGCCTTGCCGCAGGCGAGGTAGTATTCCCGCAGGGCATCGGGAAGCCGAATGCCTGCTGCCGTCTCATAGGAGGCAATTGTCTTTTCAGAAAATCCTGTTGCCCGTCCCTTCCCAAATCTGAACAACGGTTCTGCCCACTGAACCAGTTCAATCGGGGAAATCTGATAATGCTTTTCGCTCATAACATCGTCCTCCTACTACCTCAGTCGATTCGATTTACTATGTATTAACTAAAATGTCATTTTGTTGAATTGATCCGCTCAAAGTATAACACAAAGCCAACCTGCGTTCAAGCCCATTTCAGAGCATTTGTTCCCACAAATGAGTCGCTAGTCATATACATATTAACTCTCATCTTTCGTTGCAGTTAGACATGGTTTCTGCATCCAATACACCTAAAACAAAACGGCCGTCTAATGACGGCCGTTTTTTCAGTTTGCTTTCATTTTGTCCAGTGGCAGGAATTTTAGCAGTACGCCCATAATAATGCTGGTAGTCACCATTTCACCTAGCATAATTCCCCCATTCACACCTAGAGAATAAATCCAAACCGGCGTTCCCTCTGGTGCATAAACGCCCCAAATTAAAATTCCAGACAGAAAGCTGCAAAAAAACCGGCAGAAAATGACTCCTAAGGTTGCTACAATTCCGCCCAACACCCGATTGTGTTTAAACGGACGTGCAAACAAGCCTGCAAAGCCTAATGCCCCAAAGGCTAGCACATAATCCAACAGAATAACCAGCACAAAATTTCCAAAGCTTTGCACAGGTGGCGGATAGAAACCTTCCACCATCTGTGCCAATGAATAGGTCACCGATGTAAAAAGTCCCCATTTTACATCATACATCAGCGCAATTAAAATAATTGGCGCCATGCTCGCAGGTGTGATCGAGCCGCCATTGGCAAGATGAAACAGCTTCATCATAGACAGCACCAATGCAAGCGCGATCATCAGTGCACTTTGGGTGAGTTTACGGGTGGTTTTGTTCATACAAGCTCCTCCTCATTTGTGAAATAACAAAACGCCACAGATAATCCCTGCGGCGTAAAAGGAGTAAATAGCACTACAACTTCCTACGCTGGCATTACCCAGATCAGGTATAAGGGTTGTGAACGGGAATACGTCCAAGCTCTCAGCCGGTTTGCCACCAGCACCCCTATTGTGACGATTTTGTTTTAAGATAACATCTATAAAACAGCGCATCCGCTATCATTTATGGACTGCTGCTTTATTTGCTAATAATACCATATCCGACACAATTTGTAAAGGGTGCTGTCTGGAAATTAGACAGCACCCTTTTACTCTGTAGCTTTTAAAAGATTAAGATTAAGGTGTCCCAGCCGGACCCGTTGGACCTTGTGGAATAGTCAAATTCAGAATAAAGTTCGGCGCTGTGCCTGTAATGGTCGCTGTTGCGGCAGAACCGGGTGCACCTGTTGTCACAGTACCGATTGTCAAGACAGGAGCTACCCCTATAGGTCCCGTTGGGCCTGTTGCGCCAGTTGGACCTGTCGGGCCTACCGGACCCTGTGCGCCTGCCGCTCCATCTGCACCGGTTGCACCGGTCGCGCCTGCTGCGCCAGTTGGACCTGTCGGGCCTACCGGACCCTGTGCGCCTGCCGCTCCATCTGCACCGGTTGCACCGGTCGCGCCTGCTGCGCCAGTTGGACCTGTTGGACCTACCGGACCCTGTGCGCCTGCCGCTCCAGTTGGACCCGTGGGGCCTACCAGACCCTGTGCACCTGCCGCGCCGACTGCACCTGTTGCGCCAGTTGGACCTATGGGACCTATTGGTCCTTGTGGACCTGTTGCTCCTGCTGGGCCTGCGGGTCCTTGTGCACCGGCAGGACCTGCGGGTCCCATTGGTCCAGTAGCACCAGCAGGCCCCGTTGGGCCTGTAGTCCCATCCGCACCTGTTGCGCCAGTTGCACCGACTGGACCATTTGCACCGGTTGGACCTGTTGGACCAGTCGCTCCAGTCGCACCGGTATACCCTGTTGGACCAGTCGGGCCGGTTGCACCTTGTGGCCCTACTGAGCCAGTTGCTCCTGTTGCTCCGGTCGGGCCAGTTGCTCCAACTGCACCATCTGCACCTGTGTACCCGATTGGACCGGTTGGGCCGGTCGCTCCGGTTGCACCGGTTGCGCCTGTTGCACCATTTGCACCGGTCGGACCAGTTGGACCAGTAATTCCTGTCACACCATTTGCACCGGTCGCTCCGGTTGCGCCAGTCGCCCCTGTAGCACCAGTTGCTCCAGGTGTTCCTGCCACACCTTGCGGACCCATCGGACCTGTGGCACCAGTTGCTCCGGTCGCTCCAGGAGGGCCACCAGCAGGGCCTGTCGGTCCGGTAGGACCTGTCGGACCGGCAGGTCCTGGATAGCCCATACCGGGCGCTCCGGTTGCGCCTGTTGGACCAGTTGGCCCCATCGGGCCAGGCAGCCCAATCCCCGGAATGCCCGGTGCGCCAGTCGGCCCCGTCGGTCCGGTCGGACCCGTTGGCCCAGTTGGTCCAACCGGACCGATTGGCGGACGCGGCGGACAGGGCGGCGGACAGCAACGCCCATTCATTGGGTTTTGATCAAATATATTCACATGCATTGCCTCCCTTAAAGATTCCGCCTATGGAATGCGCCAGACTGCATCCCATAGGATAGCGGCTTCTATACCATATGCAGCAAATGGCAAATCGGTGCGGTGATCCCCTTGCTGAAAAAATTTATAACGTGCAGTGATTTTTACAGTTTCCTCCACTTTATAAAAAAGGAGTGGTGTTTTATGAGGCATTTTCGTTTTTGTCAAACAGGTATTACATTTGTACTTATCCTGTTGTTAAGTGGTTGTCAGACCTCTGCTACTTTGCCTGTCACAGCACCCTCTACCACAGACGTTTCCGTGACCGTACCGAAAACTGCTTTAGATGAAAGCTTATGGCAATACCAAATTCTTCTACCGGGGAGCCGGTCCTCTGTTTATTTAGACTCGCAGGGAAACATTTTGCAGGATGCCTACAGCGACCTTCTTTGGGATCAGCATACCAACGAACAAATCGGTTATGTTTACAGTCGCATTGAGGGGACTGGTGCATATGACGAGTGGGGAACGCCGATTACAAGGGTACTTTCCCAGCTGCGAGATCGGAATGGAAGTATCTTACAGGATTGGGCAGAATGTTGCTACCGCGAGGCGTTTGGAAATTTCCTGATACGGGATAACACCAAAATGAACGACATGTTTATGCAGTCCGAGACTGCTGTAGATTATCATACCGCGCTGTGGAACTACAAGACCGGCGAAGAACATTTTGAAGGGGCCGCGTACTCCCTCCCGCTTGAAAACGGACATTTCTTATTAACCGATATGTATTTTTCTCCATTAGCGATTGTGGATGTACAAGGCACAGTAATAAATGAGGTTCCCTACCCCCAAAAATATTTTAGCGCATCTACCAAAAACGGCCACATAATTGTCGCTAATGAGGATAACTCCGCCTGCTTTTTGTTGGATGAAAATTTCAGGGAGATTTGTTCCTATGAAGTCATCGGCACAGACCATACCGCATTGTATGGGGAGTATTTTCTCTTTCTCAACAGGGATAGAGAACGCGGTGTTCTGGACAGAAACGGAAAGGTTCTTTACACCACGCCAATGTATAAATCCGAAATCCAATATTTCGACGGTGAGCTGGTCATTCTGCAAACCGACCGCTGGCATAGTGAGAATCCTCACTATTACCGGCTGGAAACGGTGGATGGTGTTCTGTTGACGGAAAGTTACGATTGGATAGGACTCTCAATCGCAAACGTTTCCGGACAGCAGCGGCCACCATCCCCACATTTCCTGGTGCTAGATGACAAAACCTTACGTTTGGTGGACCGCCGGGGACAAACTGTTGCGAGCTTCACCGCTTCCTCCCACATTTCCGATGTAACACCGCTGACGGATAGCGGCCCCTACGTCTTTTGCGTGGAGGATGAAACCGGCAGCTACGATTGCGGGCTGCTGGACAGCCGCCTGAACCTGCTGCTCCCACCGAATCACTACCGCTGGATTAGCACCGGAAGCAACTGGGACACTGGTGAGCGGATGGACTTTCCAATTCTGGAGGCGCTGTACTATGAAAACGACGCCTCCCGCTACGATATCCTGGATTTAAACGGTAAACCGCTTGTAACCGGCCTTTCCTCGGTTGCGTTCGGACCGAACCGGCTGGCGGTTACAAGGGGATTTTCCTTCGGGCTGATGGATTGGGAAGGCAACTGGCTGAAAAAGCATTCCATTTTTCAGCAACTCGCGGATTGAGATAAGGGAGGTTATTGGAATGAAATATTCACAGTTTATAAAATACAGCGCTGCCGGGCTGTCTGCCCTGCTGATACTCGCCGGCTGCAACGCTGGTGACACGTCATCTGCACCAGCGTCCTCCGTACCAGCGCCTTCATCATCTACGCCGGCCGCTTCTCAGCAGCAAGCGGTGGGTGGTGTACTGCCCGGTGTTAACGCGGAAAACTACCCGCGTATCGATGGTTCCACTGCAAATCTGCCGCTGCTTGCCCAGATGTACAGTGAAATTTGCGGCGTGTCTTTGGATGAGGCGGAAACGAAAATTTCCATCAGCGGCGGCACTGGCGCTGTCTGGCGGCATTTAATCCATGGAGAAGGCGAAGTGGAACTGCTGGTCGTTTACGAGGCTCCGGAAGAGGTCAAACAAGAGCTCGCAGACTCCAGCCTAGAGCTGGAAATCGATCCTATTGGACGTGATGGGCTGGTGTTTCTTGCAAACAAAAAGAATACGGTGGATAACCTGTCTATAAAGCAATTGCAGGATATCTATACCGGAAAAATTACCGACTGGAGCGAGGTTGGCGGAGAAAGCGGCCCAATCGCTGCATTCCAACGCAACGAGGAAAGCGGCAGTCAAACGCTATTTCGCAAGCTGCTGATGCAGGGGCTCACACCAATGCAAGCCCCTACCGAGCTGGTGCCCGGGTTTATGGGAGAGCTGATTGACAGTGTTGCAACCTATGATGGTGAAGGAGGCTCGCTGGGCTATTCGGTTTATTATTATGCGGATTTGATGTACGGGAATCCGGATTTAAAGCTATTATCGGTAGATGGAGTTGCACCCTCTCATGAAAGCATTCAGGATGGAAGCTATCCGCTGATCAACGATTTCTATGTGGTTCTTCCTTCTGATACACCCCAGGACCATCCGGCCAGGCTGGTGCGTGATTGGCTGCTGGGAGAGGATGGAAAGGACCTTCTAAAAAGGTCTGGCTATGTGGCCATTGACGCATGACCTTGCGGGAATATGTAGAGGGGTGCTTTTGATAAAAGCACCCCTCTTGTAATGTATGGTTGATCATGCTCTGTGATTCATTCTTGAATTTTATGCTACCTTAGCACGAGCACGCAGCTTATCTCCAAACAATGCAACCGCGATTCCAGCCAATACCAATACCGTTCCGGCGATTAACGTGATATCCAGCCGCTCTCCCAGGAAAATAACCGCAATAAAGCTTGCAAAAATCGGCTTCAGGAAGAACACCAGCGAACCTTTACTCGCACCTGCTTGCGCCAGTCCCATAAAGTATGTCAGATAAGCAATACCGGTTACAAAAATTGACAGATATAAAATCTGCGGTAAAATGGTTACATCAAACTGGAATACTGGGATATCCAACAGCAGCAAAAGCGGAATGGTCATAAGGCTGCCAAACAAAAAAGAATACGCGTTCATCCGCAAGCTTCCCACCTGGGCGACCACCCGACGCCCCAACACAGTATACAATCCATACCCGATTGCTGCAAGGAAAACCAGCACAGGGCTGAGCCATGCACCACTGCCAACCGAGAGTTTGTTCATGAACACCACAAGGATGCCGATAACGCCGATTGCCAACCCCACAATTTTGCACACAGAGATGCGCTCTTTATCGATCAGCGCTGCAAACAGATTGACGAAAATGGGATTGCTGCTAAAGATAACCGCAGCCATTGCTGCGCTTGCATTCGGCAAAGCCAGTGCATATTGCATCAAATTGAACACAACCGCGGTATTCAGCGTGCCCAATGCCAAAAGATACAACGCCTGCTTTTTGTTAATTTTCGTCTGTTTGCGCAACACAAGCACCACAAACAGCAGAACGCCACCAAGAAAAAATCGGATAAAATTGAGCTGGAAGGGGTTAATTTGTGTAGCAATCGTTTTGCTGACCACCTCCAAGGTGCTAAACAGAACAATCGTCGTCAACAGATACAAATAGCCCAGGTTATTCTTTTTCATAGTGACTCCTCCTTAAAAAATAAAAAAGCAGAGAACTCCCTTGTTTTCGGTCTTCTCTGCTTCTCATTTCCTATTAAAATTTAAATGTGCATGGTGCCTACACCGCACCGCTCATGCGTTGTAGTTGGATGGATGCTTGAATCTCCATACAATCCAACTGCCAACCAATGTCCCTTGCGTACCACCGCAATTTTCACCGCGAGGCTTGTGACCGATGCAGTATTAAACAACATACACCGTTTTGCCTCCTCGGTTGCATGTAGCAACGCATGAACTTCATAGTCCACCTTTTCCACCAAGCCGGCATTCAGGCTTGCACCCAGCACCGCACGGGTGACCTTCTCCTGAAAATCTCCCGACGATTTTCCGCCCGTCTCGGTTACAACACATCGATATCCGAGCTGGGATAAAGCCTTTTTCAAGGCATCTTCCTCTGCAAGACTGGTGCTCATCGCCAAACGAAGTGCACACCGACTCACCGAATCATCCGGCCTCAACAAAATTTTCCATTCCAGCGTGTCTTGTTCCATTCTCATTCCCTCATATACACTCTGACAATCTTATTATAGGTTATTTCTTTTTTTCTGTCAATTCTGATACTGCTGAAAAAAACTGGGAAAAGCTAGTAATTCCGACGAACTTTCATCATAATAGCCCCGCTGCCATCTGCTCCAAAAAAATTGTCCAAAAACCGTCTTCATTCAGCAGCGCACTCTCATCCAGCGCTACCAGCTTCTCAGCAAAGTAACCCGCCTGTGCTTGCAGCTGCATCTCGGAGCAATCCGGCGGCAGCGGTTCCAGTTGGTTGTATGCCTGCACCTGCTGCAAAAATTGCTCCAAAGAGGACGCAACAAAGCAGCGCTTCTCCTCCCCAGAAATTTCAATCGAATAAACCAACCCTTCTCTATCGATACAAAGAAGCGAAATTCCTTCATCCACTGCAACCGCGATATGGGGCTCTCCACGCCAGCTTGTGCTGTAAAAGTCCTCTGGCTTTAAAAATCTGAGTTCAAAAACCTCCTCTTGGGGCAGCCCCTTTTGGCTGATATACCATTTTGTCCGCTCTGGAAGCTTAATAGATGGCTCCATTCCTTTATTCACTCCTTTTTTGAATTGCAGCATTCACATGCGCTGTATACAATCTGCGGATCGCTGGGTACTCTCCCAATCCCTTTAGCAGACAGGTGACCGAAAATCCTGCATGGCGGAAAACCGACTCCCAGGAATTTTCATCGCTGCCTTGCATGTCATTGCGTGCATGGTCCCCTGCCACCACCATCAGTGGCGCAAGTATCACCCTTTTCACACCGGTGAGCTGCACCTGCTGTACAATTTCTTGCAGCTTTGGATCCCCCTCAACCGTGCCAATAAACAGCCTGTCCAATCCGGTAGCCTTGCACCAATAGTTTAACGCTGCATAGGCCGCATTTGCCGGGTGAGAGGTCCCATGCCCCATTAGCACCACCGCGGTGTCCCCCTGGGCAAGCGGCGCTGCAAATTCCTGCTGTAAGGCAGCTACTAGCTCATGATAATCTTCGGTAGTGCTCAAAAGCGGTGCACCAAACCGCAGCACAGAAAAGGCTGTTTGATAACGCATCATCGTTTGCACCATTGCATCATACTCAAGGCCGTTGATAACATGTGTCGGTTGACAGATCACCTCTTGCACGCCGTCCGCTAACAGCCTCTGGACCGCTTGCTCTACATCATCAATCTCCAGATTATCCCGCTTGCGCAGAATTTGCAGAATCATTTGACTGGTAAATGCCCGCCGCACCTCATAATCTGGGTAAGCCTGCGCAATTTCCCGCTCGATTGCGCCGATGGTAGCATCACAGGTTTGCAGATAGCTGGTGCCAAAACTGACCACCAAAATAGCCCTTTTTTTGTTTGTATCCTGCTGCAAAAGCTTATCCCGATATCGCTGGACCAAATCCGCCAGCGTCAGCCGGTCAACCACCCCTTCTACCGCGTGCTGCACCTGCTGCCAAACCTCGAGTGTAACACATTCCTCTGCGCGGCTGCAAGCATTGTGGGAGGATTCCAGGCAGGTTACCGGCGCAAGGTTTCCCTCCATCAGCCGGAGGATCATTCCTACCGTGTAGTCCTTTGGTTCCTGCGCCAAACGATAGCCGCCCTGCACCCCTCGTGTACTGGTCACATATCCGGCCTTTACTAAGGTGCCAATGATCTGTTCCAGATATTTCTCTGAAATATTCTGCCGGTTCGCAATCGCCTTGATAGAGGTATAACCTTCCGACTCCTGCATCGCCAAATCCAGCAGCAGCCGGAGAGCATACCGCCCTTTCGTTGATATCTTCATGCCTCACCTGCTCCAAAAAGAATATTAAAATCATACCACAGCTTTTGCAGAAGTGCAAGTTTTAATCCAAAGGACCAACAGGAGGGCAACAGGTGAATTGCAAGTAATATTG
>CAJUJI010000069.1 GCA_910586875.1 uncultured Anaerotruncus sp.
CCAATCCCTTGCGCTCGGCAGTATCCGGCATATCCTCTTTACCGGCGTTCTCCATAGCCGACAGCAGGGTATCTTCGGTGAAATGCTTTGGCGGGCTGGTTTTCCCCTCCTTGACGGAGGCGTTGGAAACAGGTAAAGACTGTCCCTGGGAGAGTTCCGGCAGCGTCTTTTCCTCTGGCCCGCCCTCCGGCTCCGGGGCATTTTTCAGACCGGCGTGATAAGCGGCATCCAGCCTGCGCCAGCCGGGGCGCTGAATGGTTTTCCCTTTTGCGGCAAACTCCTGACCGGCGCAGACCAGCGTGGCGGCGGTTTCCTCGTAAAGATGGGGTTCCGCCACCGCGCACAGCAGCCTTGCGGCCACCAGCTCCAGCACCGCTTTTTCCCCCACAGGGAGGGCGGACAAATCCGCATCCCGAAGATTGCGGGTGGGGATCACCGCATGGTGGTCGGTCACTTTCTTATCGTTGATGACCGCCTCCGGGTTGCAGGTAATACCGATCCCCTTTCGGAACGGCATGGCGTTGGCGGTGAGGTTGACCAGCACCGGCAGGCCCTCCGCCATATCCGAGGTCAGATACCGGCTGTCCGTCCGGGGATAAGTACACAGCTTTTTCTCATAGAGGTTTTGCAGATAGTCCAGCGTTTGCTGGGCGGTAAACCCCAGCAGGCGGTTGGCGTCCCGCTGTAAGGTGGTCAGGTCATAAAGGGCGGGCGGCTTTTCGGACTTCTCTTTCCGCTGCGCCTGTTTCACCACCGCAGAACCGCCCCGGCAGGCGGTTTGCAGCTCTTTCGCGGCGGTTTTGTCTTTCATCCGCGCCCCCACAGCGGTAAATCCGGGCAGTTCCAGCGCCACCGTATAGAACGGCTCCGGCTGGAAGGCTTCAATCTCTGCTTCCCGCTGGACGATAAGGGCCAGTGTCGGGGACATAACCCGCCCGATGTTGAGGGTCCGGCGGTACAGCACCGAAAACAGCCGGGTAGCGTTGATGCCCACCAGCCAGTCGGCTTTGGCGCGGCAGAGCGCCGCCTGATGCAGACCGTCATAGTCCGCGCCGGGGCGGAGGTTTTCAAAGCCCTCCCGGATTGCCGAATCCTCCATGCTGGAAATCCAGAGCCGTTTCATGGGCTTTTTGCAGCCCGCCAGCTCATAGACGTTGCGGAAAATCAGTTCACCCTCCCGTCCCGCGTCACAGGCATTTACCACCTCGGTCACATCCGGGGCGCACAGCAGCTTTTTGAGAATATCAAACTGTTTCTTCTTGTCCCGCCCCACGCTCATTTTCCAGTCCGAGGGCAGGATCGGCAGATCGTCATAGCGCCACTTGGCGTATTTAGGGTCATAGCTGTCCGCATCGGCAAGCCCCGCCAGATGCCCCACGCACCAGCTGACCCGCCAGCCGTTTCCTTCCAGATACCCGTCCTTGCGGGCATTGGCCCCGATTACAGCGGACAGGCTTTGGGCCACCGACGGTTTTTCAGCAATCACAAGGCGCATAATCTTCATCCTCCCATTCTTCCCGCATAGATGTACGCAGCTTTTCCTCAATGCTGTTGTCCTCTGTCAGCATCAGGTCATAGCCGAACCGGTAATCATATCGGTACAGTTTTCCTACCAGATCATTGATGAGGATACGGCAGGCCAGAATGACACGTTTTTTATCCACCTGCATCAGCTGGTAGCGTTGATAATCGCTGTAATAGGACTCATGCCGGTGCGCGCGGCTGTTGGCGTCCTCCAGCAGCCAGTCTACCGGGTCCTGGCAGCCTTCCTCTTTTTCCCCCTCCATATATTTCAGCAGTTCCATCACCATCGGAAAACTCTGCTCGTCCATGCGGGCTTCTTCTTTCAGATAGCCGATCAGAGCGCATAAAAGCAGGCGGGCCGCTGTCTGTTCCCGTTCCGTTAAAGCCTCCATCGTCTTTGCGGCCTCCGGCAGAAGCCTTTCTTCTACAAAAATTTCCACATCGCCGGAGTACAGCTGGCGGATGGAATCTATGGACAGCGGGGCGGCTGTGTCGCCATC
This sequence comes from uncultured Anaerotruncus sp., assembly GCA_910586875.1. GTDB lineage: Bacteria > Bacillota > Clostridia > Oscillospirales > Ruminococcaceae > Anaerotruncus. Next base: position 2,025 of record CAJUJI010000069.1, read on the forward strand.
CATAGAAAAGTCATAAAGGTCGTCGCTCTGTGCAGGCTTTTTCCGAAGTTTGCGTGTCAGGGCAGTCAGAATATCGCCGCCCAGATACACCGCCAGACAGCACAGGTCAAAAACAGCAACGATTTTGATAAATAAAATAAGATACTTCATTTCCGATCTCTCCTTTCTTTCAGCTGCTTTTCCAGTTCCCGGTGGCAGAATCCCACACAGGGCCTCCCGTAGTTGCCGCAGCCATAGCAGGGGTGGCTTTTGGGTAAAGAAGGAGGGCGGGAAGTTTTCTTCCTGCCCTCCGGTTTCTGTGTCATCATGCGCTCAAAGGGGCTGTCGGTGAAGCGGGTCATTCCGGTTCTTCCTCACTTTCCTCCGGTTCCTCCTCCGCGCCCTCCTCGGATTCCCACAGCTCATCTTCCTCATCGCCGTAGTCATAATCGTCCAGATTGTCCGGGCCTTTGGTTTTCGGCTTGTTCTTCATAAACTTGAAGTAGTAGAGCGCGCCCCCGCCGCCTAACAGAGCCACAACCAAAAGCAGGACAGCCGGATTCATGCCGGACTTTTTCTCCGGTTCCGGCTCCGCTGCAGGCGGCTCCTCCGGTTCCGCCGCCTTGCCGGTACAGCTTGTCATGGTAAAGGCGCAGACCGGGCAGTTCCGGTTGATTGCGCCTGCCTGACATTTTTCGGTGCAGCCGCAAACGGCAGGAGGTTCCTCGCTGTCCCCGTCCTCCATCAGCGCCATCAGATCGGCCTCGTCCACCTGGTTGAGAAAATGGACGGTGTTTTCTCCCTCGTCATCCCGGTCCACCAGGATGTAGAAGTAGTTGCCGTTTTTGGTGGTAACGGTAATCAGCTGCTTGTTCCCGCCGTAATCGTCCACCAGGGTGGCGTTGCCATCCGGGGTGAGGGGCGGCGTTTCCTCCGGCTGCTCCACCTGTACGTTGGAATCGTTGGTTTCATCAGCCGGTTCCCCGCCGCCGCCCGCGTAGGCGGGGACAGAAAAACCGCCCATAAGAACCAGGGCGGTGCAAAGCGCGGCCAGTGTCCGCAATAGTTTTTTAGATTTCATCGTGATTTTCCTCCTTTTCCTGGGCGTCTGGCGCAGGCGTTCCCACGCCGGGAATCCCGCCGCCGGACAGCAGCGCGTTCAGTTCCTGCGGGGTCATGCGGACCGCCCGCACCAGCTGGACGATTTGCAGGTTCTCCGCCTCGGTTTTCTGCGCCTCCAATTCCCGCAGCTTGTTCTGGTATTCCGCCAGCTTTTCGCGGGTCTTTGCGATCTCCCGGTCAATCCGGTCGATTTTGTTCGTTGCCATCTGTAACACTCCTTCCCACATGGTTTAGTTCCAGTTCATCAGGCCGTAGCCCTTGATGCACTGGTAATTCAGGTCATAGCTTTTGATTTTGCAGGCGTCGCCGGAATTGCCCTCCACCGTATAGACCCGGCTCCCGTCTGTGCCGATCACAATGCCGACATGGTCGGCGGAACCGTCCAAATCCCAGTCAAAGAAAATGGCGTCGCCGGGGGCGATGTTGGCATATCCGCGTCCGCCCCATTGCCCATGCGACTGGAACCAGGGTACGCCCTGGGACTGACAGCCAGCAAAGCGCGGTTCGCTTTTCCCGGCCTGGTTATAGCACCAGCTCACGAAGCAGGCGCACCATTCCACCCGGCTGTTAAAGCCGTACCAGCTCCAATACGGATAGCCGCCCACGTTTCCCACCTGACGCTTCGCCAGATCCACCAGTCCCGGATTGCCGGGGCGGGTCCCGTTTATAAACTCCACGCCGCTCAAATCTTCGGAATTTCCCATATCCGGGGAACCGCCGCCAAACAGCAGCGGCTTGTTGCCCCTGGTGGTGATGTAGACCTGGTACATCTCATATTCATCCGGGGTGAGAAGCTCCGGCGCAAGGGCGGCAATCTGGGTGTTCACAAGCTCCACATGGAGGATGTAGTATTCATAGGGGACTTCCTCGCTGGTCGTTTCCCCGGTTTCCGGGTCGGTGCTGGTTTCGGTGCGGTAGCGGATTTCCACCTCCTCGGTCAGTGTCAGGACATATTGGAGGTCAAAGACCCGCTGTAACTGTGCCGCCGCGCTCTGGGGCGTGTATTCATGGAGCAGGGCGCTTAAATAAGCCGCCAACTCATGGGGGTTATGGCCGATGGGGTCTAAATTGTACCGGTACTCGTCATAGCCTGGGTGCAGGCTCTCCATGTTGTCCAGTTCGGCTTGCAGTTCCGCCTCCTTTGCGGCATAGTCCGCTTCCGTCCCCAGCATATCCTCGTCTTTGGAGGGATAGGTGGAGCCGGACACCGCCGAGCCGATGCTCTGGGCCAGCATGGAGCAGGAGGACAGGGTATTCATCAGCAGGCAGACCAGCAGAAACAGCGCCAGCGCAATCAGGAATCCCTTCTTGTGCCGCATGACAAACCGGCCTGCCTGTTCCGCTTTTTCTTTGACGGACTTTGCCGCCTTGCCGGTCTTGGCAGTATGGCCTGCGGCCTGTGCCGTATGCCCAGCCGTTTGACCGGCGCGTTTGGCGGCGGCATATTCCTTTTTGATGGCCTGCTTTTGCTGCCAGCGGGAAAGGGGGTTGCTGGCAAGCTGGGGGTTCTCCGCCAGGGACTTTTGGTACAGGGCGTTGATGTTTGCTTTTTCCAGCTTTTGCTCCGCCTTTGCCGCTTCGCGGTAGGGTTTCAGTTTATGGCTGCGGTATCCCTCCCGCACCAGCCGCGCACTGACTTCAACAGCCTGCCCGGTCTTGTGCGCCCCTTCCACGCCCACATTGTCCTGTTCGGACTTGCGGATTTCCTTATGCGCCCCGGCAAGCAGCGCGTTGGCCGGAGCGCCCCGTACCGCATGGGACAGCTTGGAGGGCGGCTTTGCCTGTTCCTCAAAGGTCAGTTTCGTTGTTTTCTTTCCGGTATCGGGGTCCATAACGGTCTGCCGGACCTTCTTTTTGGGTATCCTGGCCTGCGCCTTGTCTGCCCGGACAGCTGCTTTCTGTGCGCGGCGGATCGGCTTTTCCAGCGCCGGGTCGGTCTGTTCCTCCCTCGTAAAGCGCAGGCGTGGCTCCTTAATCAAACCATTCCCCCAGCATCAGCGCCTCCATCATATAGAGCAGTTCCACATAGAGGCCCATGCCAGCCGGGGTGTGTAAGGGGCGGAGGATCAGGCAGGCATAGACCTGCGCCAGCACATCGGCCAGAAGCTCCGCGCCCCGGCCCTCCATAATCCTGCCGCCGGTGTCGGGGGAGAGGCAGCACCAGATTTCCGCAAGGCGGAGCAGGCCGGTTTCCCCGTCCCCGTTCAGTTCTGCCGCCATGCTCTCCGCAGTACGGCACTCGCTTACCGCGTCCGCCATCGCCAGAAGCAGCTGGCGGCGCTGAATCTCCATCGCCCGCTTCAAAAACAGCCGGGGATTGTGTTTGATTTTCTGTGCAGTCATGATTGCTTTCCCTCCTTTAATTCCTGTAATTTTGTGGTCATGATGCGGTACAGCTCGGTGTCCTTGGGGAACCGGTCGATAAAGGGCAGGATGATGTTGCCGTAGAACAGCAGCCCTTCGCCTTCGCCGGAGTGGGTCACATAGGACAGCTGGTGCGGGGAGATGCCCAGCTGTCTGGCTAAAATCTGCCGGTCGCCGCTTGCCTGGTTGAGCATATACACAAAGTCCGAGTTCTCAAAGATGTTCTCGATCTCCCGGCTGGCAAGCAGGTCCTTGATGTTCTGGGTGATGCCGGTGGGAATCCCGCCCCACTTCCGAAACCGTTTCCAGATTTCAATGGTATAGGCGGCGGTCTGGTCCTCTTTGAGCAGCAGGTGCATCTCGTCAATGTAGTAACGGGTGGACTTGTGGGCGGCGCGGTTGATGGTGACGCGGTTCCACACCTGGTCCTGCACCACCAGCATACCGATTTTTTTCAGCTGCTTGCCTAACTCCTTGATGTCATAGCAGACAATGCGGTTGTCGATGTTTACATTGGTCCGGTGGTTGAACACATTCAGGGAGCCGGAAACATAGATTTCCAGCGCCGTAGCGATGTACTGCGCTTCTTTTTCCTCCTGGGTCAGCAGAAGGTTGTATAAATCCTCCAATACCGGCATATTTTCCGGCCTGGGGTCGTTCAGGTAATCATGGTAGACCAGCCGTACACAACGGTCGATGATGGTTTTCTGGACTGGCTGCAAGCCCTCCTTGCCGCCCACGATCAGCTCGCACAGCGACAGAATGAAATCGGATTTCAAAGACAGCGGGCTTTCATCATCCGAGTAGTCCAGGTTTAGGTCCATCGGGTTAATGTAGTCCCCGGAGGTGGGCGAAATCTTAATAACCTGCCCATGCAGCCGCTCCACAAGGGGCGCGTACTCCGATTCCGGGTCGCACACGATGATGTCATCGGTGGTGAGCAGAAAACAGTTGGCGATTTCCCGCTTGGCGGAAAAGGACTTGCCGGAGCCGGGAGTGCCTAAAATCAGGCCGTTGGGGTTTTTCAGCTTCTTGCGGTCCACCATGATAAGGTTGTTGGACAGGGCGTTGATGCCGTAGTACAGCGCCTCTTTCCCGTTCTGGAAAAGCTCCTGGGTGGTAAAGGGGATAAAGATGGCGGTGCTGGAAGTGGTCAGCCCCCGCTGGATTTCCACCTGGTTTTGTCCCAGGGGCAGGCAGCTCATCAGCCCTTCCTCCTGCTGGAAGTCCAGCCTTGCCAGCTGGCAGTTGTACTTCTGCGCGATGCTGGACGCCTGAAACACATTGTTGCCCAGCTGTCTGGCGGTATCCGCCGTATTCAGCACCAGAAAGGTCACAAGGAACATCCGCTCATTCCGGCTCTGCAAATCCTGCAACAGCTTTTTGGCCTCGTTTCCGTAAGTAGCCAGGTCGCTGGGGATTATATCCATATCGTACCCTGCCCGGACCGCCTTTTTCTGTTCCTCGATCTTGGCCCGGTCCAGGTCGGTGATTTTGCGCTTGACCGTCTTGATGGCCTTTACCTGGTCTAAGGACTGCACATGGAGGCTGACGATCAGGGAGCTTTCCATATCCAGAAAATCCGCCAGCATCCGGTCGTTCAATTCCGGCGCGAGAATCTGCACAAAGCTGACCGCGCCGTACTTTTTCCCCATGCGGAACTGCCTGCCGGTGCGAAACTCAAAGGAAGTGGGGGCAATAAAATCCTTGGTGGAAAGGCCGGAGGGGGCCAGCCAGTCCCACGAAAAGGAAAAGGGAATCTGTTCATCCATGTGAAATACGCCATGCAGCTGGGACAGCCGCGCCCGCCCGTCCAGCGGCTCCGCCACTACGCCCAGCCGTTTGAAGTTGTTGAGCAGATCGGTTTCAATCCGTTCCAGCCGGGGTTTTGCCGCCCGGATGCTGTCCGCGTCAATCCCAAAAGTCAGGTACTTTGTCTTAATCAGGCCGTTGTTCCCCTTTGCCAGCTGGTTTTGCAGCATCTGGGTGTACTCGCCGCGGATGTTGTCAAAATCATCCCCCTGGGGCGGGATGGTGATGGACCGGGCAAAGGTTTCCTGGGACGCGGCCAGGTTGAGGAAGGACAGCTGGAACCGGATGGAGCTGTCAAAGTAGTTGAGGAAATCGCACCAGCCCTCGAAGATGGCGGTCTTATCCTCGTTTTGGGACAGCTGGTAATTGATGTCCTGAAACTGAATGGTCTTGGTATAGTAGCAGTCTGCCACGCGGCAGATGCCGTCCGGCCACATCCGTTCATAGGGGATGCTGTCCTGCGCGGAAATCCCCTTCTGGTCAGTGCGGCTGGCGCGGGAAATGGCGGCTTCGATCTGCTTCCGATCCGCGCGGGAGAGCTTCTTTTTCACCGGCATTGGCCTTTCGCCCTCCGGCGCTCTGCCGTTTGTCCGGTTTTTCTTTGCCGTAAACAATGTCATACACCTCCTTGTCGAGTTTGTCCTGCCGCTCCAATACGGCATAGAAGTTGTTGGTCTGGTAGGGGCGCTGCCGGGGCCGGAGAAAGGATACCCGGATCATGTTGCCGATGATCTTTTCCAGCGGCTGGCCGTTCTTCTCATACATCGCCAGCAGGAAAAAGGGCAGCATAACGAGCATCATGCACAGGGCGGCGGCGCTGTTTCCGGCTGGCCCCCGAAGCAGAAAGAAAAGCGGCACGCCAATCAGCGCCCCGCCGCCAAAGCAGACTAACTGCCGCTTGGTGAGGTTGAAAGCCACCTTTGTCTTGACCTTCGTTAAGTCTTTGGGTACGGGTACATAAGCCATTTTTGCACACTCCTTTCGTTAGTGGGCCTGGAAGATTGCCTTGGCCATGCTGCCGCTCTTAAAGAGGGTCAGGCAGAGCAGGACTGTATATCCCACACAGGACCAGATGGCGGCAATCGTATCCTCGTCGGTGGCGATGTTCTGCACCAGGACCGCGTAGATTGCCACGCAGACCATAATGAGGAACGCCTGAAAGCCTAACGCCATCAGGGAGCGCAGGTAATTCTGCCCCATGCCGCCCCATTCCCTGCCCATCATAGCGGCCATCGGGACCGGCGCGACCGAGGTGACGAGATATATTTCCAGCATACGGCCATAAATGACGATAAAAATACAGATGGTCAGCGCCCACATGGTAAGGCCGATAAACAGGGACTGGAACCACAGCCCGAACAGCGGCCCCAAATCCATCTCCATGAGCCTTGGCTCCAAATCCGCCATTGCGGAGGAAATGTCGATGGAAGCGTCCGCGCCGATGACGCCGGAAGCCTGGGCCACGATGCCCTGGGCCACATCAAATACGCCCATCACAATATTCCAGGTGTTGGTGACAATGAGGATGGCACAGGCGGTCTTGAATATCCACTTGAAAAACACAGCGGTTTCAATATCGTGAAAGTTGTTCTTGTCGGTGATGATCTGAATCAGCTCCAGCGTCATTACAAAGGCCAGAATCACGCCTGCTATGGGGAGAATGACCGTTTCCGAAAGGCTTTGGACCATGCTGAAAATACCCGCGTTCCAGCCCTGGGGCGTCTGCCCGATCTGCCCCGATATGTCCGCCACCTGGTTATTGACCGAATCGAACATACTGGAAAGGTTGCTCATAATGCCGCCCACCAGCATTTCTTTCAGCCAGGTGGTGATTGCATCCAGCAGAAAATCCATACAGTGCTACCTCCTTTCCGCCCCTCCCGCGTTTGCGGGAGGGGCAAAGGTATGGGTGTTTCTGGTGCGGGGATTAGCCGAACAGACCGGAGAGCAGGGGTACAAGCACCATGCCGATCAAGGCAACGCCGCCGCCCGCCATAAGCTGTTTCATCTCAAAGTTAATGAAACAGCCCACGGCGGGCGGCGGCATCCTCGGTCAGCATCACCCCGGTTCCTCTACTATCCGGGCCTAATGTTGCGGTATTCAGTTATTTCTCGCGGATAATCCTGCGTTTATCCGCCTTATCGTTGAAATTGAAATGGATTTCCACAGTCTGGCGAACAGTCTCGCCGTCTATGTCCTCGTGAATGACGATTTTCTGAACAAGCCGGTTCAGCGTCACAGAGTCCAGCTCTTGAATGTCCGCATAGTCCTTGATGATTTCCAGCCAGCGGGTGCTGTCCTCCTGCTCCTGGGTCTGCTGGGCCAGCCGTTCCCGGTTCAGCATCACACGGTTTTTCAGCGTGGCCTGCTCCGTCTGGCTGTTCTCCAGAATGCGGTTGAAATTGTCCTCGCTGATGCGCAGGGCAACCATGTCCTCGTACACCCGGCTGATGATGCGCTCCAGAGCGGTGATGCGTTCGCTGTCCTCGTCAATGCTCCGCTGGATGGCCTCACGCTCGGCCTGTTCGTCTGCCTGGCAGTTCTCCCGAAGCTGGGCCGCTGCCTCCTGTTCATCGGCAAGGGCCTTTCTCGCACAGGCCCTAATCTGTTCCAGCACGATATTGTAAAGCGTGTCATACTTGATGCGGTGCTGGGTACAGTGGGCCACTCCGTACTTGTTGTAGCGGGAACAGGTGTAGATGCGCTCGTTGCCCTTTTGGTTGGCGCGGCGGATGTTCAAGGTACTGCCGCACTGTCCGCACTTCACCAGACCGGCAAACAGGCTGAAATTTCCCCATGCGTCCGGGCGCTTCCGGCTCTTGACTTTCTCCTGCACAATGTCGTAAGTGTCCCGGTCAATAATGGCCTCGTGCATCCCCTCAACAACAATCCAGTCCTCCCGCTTCTTGTCGCCCATCCAGCCGATTTTGAAACGGTAATTGACCTTTTGAGAGGCAATCGCGCCGATGTAGACCGGGTTTGCCAGAATGCCCTGGATAGCGGTGAAGTCCCAGATAAACCGCCCTCGCTCCGGGTTCTCCCGTTCAAACTTGGTTACATGGTCGCGCAATCCCTTTTGCCGGTTCCACCATGCGGGGCAGGGGATTTCTTCATCTTCCAGCCTGCGGCGGATGCGGTTGGGGCCGCTGCCGTTCTTCGCCCACTCAAAAATCCTGCGGACGATCCAGGCCGTATCCTCGTCAATGAGAAGATGGTTTTTGTCCTCCGGGTCTTTGCGGTAGCCGAACGGGGCCAGACAGCCGGTAAACTTGCCGGACTTGGCTTTTGTCAGGTAGGACGAATGGACTTTCTTGCTCACATCCCGGCTATACATCTCGTTCAGCAGCGAGCGAAACGGGGTTATCTCATTCTCAACCTCGCTGTCTACGGCATCGTTCAGAGCGATATACCGCACTTTCTGCCGGGGGAAAAAATCTTCCAGCAGTTGCCCCACCTGCAAATAGTTCCGGCCCAGCCGGGAAAGGTCTTTCGTCAAGACCACATCGAACATTTTCCGCTCAACCGCCGCCAGCATCTTCTGAAAGTCGGGGCGCTCCATGTTCAGGCCGGTGTACCCGTCATCCTGGAAAATCCCTGCCACGCGCCAGCCCTGTTCCTCACAGTACCGGCACAACAATTCCCGTTGGTTCTGGATGCTTGCGCTGGGGCCGCTCAAATCGTCGTCCTTGGACAAGCGGCAATAGATAGCTGCTCTCACCTCCTGGGGATAGGGTTCAGCATACACAGTGTCAGTCCTCATTTTTGACCTCCATCCCGCTGTGTATGCCGCGTTTTGGAGTAATTTCATTATACCCTGCCGCACGTCCGGCGTCAAGGGAAAGTTGTGATTTCACAATCTCATTTTTCTGTATGATTAAGTCAATAAAGGCTTGCCTGTCGGTCTGCCTCCCGGCGAATACGGTGCTGACGGTGATAACAGGCTCCTTTGCTTTTGCCATAGGCGGCTCCTTTCAGTCCATCAGATTTTTCAAACGTGCCAGCTTGTCCTGCGCTGTGGCTTTACGAAAGTTCTCTCCCGAAAAGCGGATGGGAGCGCACATCTCCAACAGCCGGTCATAGATACGGGCGTGGGCGGTGTCTTGGGGGTGCTGCAAGTCTTGAAGGGAGAGATTCGTGGTGACGATCAGCGGCCTGCGGCTGCGGTAACGGCTGTCAATCACGTTGTAGACCTGTTCCAAACCGTACTCCGTCCCACGCTCCATGCCAAAGTCATCCAGGATAAGCAGAGGGGCGCGGCAAAGGCGGCTTATGTACTCATTCCGGCCCTCAAAGCTGGCGGTCAGGTCGTTGAGTATCAGGGCAAAGTTCGTCATGCGGACGGCCACTTCCTGCTCCATCAGAGCGTTGGCGATGCAACCAGCAAAATAGCTCTTGCCGGTTCCCACACCGCCCCAGAGCAGATAGCCGATGTTCTCCGCCCGTATCGTCGGCCAGTTATCAACGTAAAAACGGGCGTGTTTCATCTGCGGGCATTTGCCGTTGTCGTTGGCAAATGTCCACTCCTTCATGGCGGGGTTGGTAAAGCCCTTGCGTTTCAAGTCGGCCACGGCCTGACGGTGACGGCGGGCCTCCTGCTCCGCCGCCTCCTGGTCGATGCGCTCCTGCTCACAGCGGCAGGGGTGGGGGAGCAAGCGGCCCTCCAACGGCGGGGCCTCCATGCGAAACTGTTTCGGGGTGCGGCACTTGCCGCAGTACAAAAGACCGTCCTCGCCGGTGTAGTCTCCCGGTTCCAGCCGGGTCACGGTGATGCGCTTGATGATGCTGTCAAAATCATTCATAGGCTCTCGCCCTCCTTGCACGAATAGTCAGATATGCCGCCCTTTCGCCTATCCTCTTTGGCCCAGCGGCGAATGGTGGCGGCGTGGCTCTTGTAGGTCTTGCCGGTGGAGGCCATGTATTCAGACAATCTTTCGATGTACTCCTGCCAAACGGTGGGGAAGTCGGCTTGCAGTTCGGATAACTCCGCCTCGGTCAGAAAGACGTTACCATAGCGGCCAAAAATGCGGGCGCTCCCACTCACTCCACTCAAGTTATTCTTCAAGTTACTATTACTTATTTTATTAGGGGTCAGTTTTCCGGCCATCTGACGGCCAATTTTCCGACTATCAGAGGGCCGATTTTCCGGCTGTCTGGTGGCCGGTTTTCTGTCCATCAGATGGTCAATATCCTGGCTGTCTGGCTGTTTCACATAGATGCGATTGGGCATCCCGTTCCCACAGCGCCGCCGCTCTATCAGCCCTGCCGCCTCCAACTCGGTCAGCGCCGTCTTGACGGTGGTGGGGCCTTTGTCCACCAGGTCAGCCAGCTTGTTGAGAGGAAAGACTACGAAAATATTTCCGCTCTCGTCCGTCCAGCCGTTGGCGCGGGAGAGGTTTGACCTGTCCAGCAGGACGGCATACAGCACTTTGGCGGTCTGCGTCAGGTCAGCCCCCAGCAGGAAACGGGGGTAGGGTAGATATGGCAGTAGTTTTGTGTCGGTTTTCATGTAGTCGGACATAGGGGAACGCTCCTTTGTGTCTGGTGGCGATTGTAACGCCTTTAGAAAGCCGTTTTAGGGGTTGGGAATGAAAAGTATCGCACCCCCTATCGACCACGCTCGGAAAGCCTTGAAAAGTCAGGGCTGTTTTGGGCCTAAAGCGTTACATACCAGCCCTATGGCGGCGCACTCGGTCACGGGTCTTTCGTCGCCGCTCCTGTTCGGCGCAATCAGGGCAGTATTTGGCCCGGTTCGACTTGGGAATGTACCGGCCTCCGCACAGGACGCATTTCTTCATGTCCTCCCGGTAGAGCAGAGCGGCGCACAGGCTTTCATCCAGCGGCAGCACAGCGGCCCGGAACCAGCGGCAGATCAGCGAGTAGGAAATGCTTTGAACACAGACACATTCCTCCCCGTCATCCAGCAGGAGGCAGTTGCCGTCCTGGTAGTTGCAGCACTCATGCACCAGCCGCCGGACAGCCCGATATTGCTGATAGGTCATCGCTCCTGTTCCTCCCTGCGCTGGGTCTGGCCCTCCCTGGCAAGACGCTCGGCGGTCTTTTTCAATGACTCCACCGCCTTGATGTCCTCCCGCATATCCTGCATTTTCAAATAATCAGCGTCTTTCTCGGCAGTCAGCTTTTGGGCCTCGGCCCTCCATGCCTTGGGGGTGATGGCCTCGCCGGATGCTTTCAGCGTGTCCAGGTAACGGACAGCGGCATCGAACAGGGCAAGGTCGGCACTGTGCCGCTGCTCGAATTGCTCCCGCTTTCCCGGTGCAACCTTGTCCAATTTCTGGCGGACGGGCTTATATTTTTGATACTGCGTCCACATTTCCAATCGCTCATTCAGCACAGACAACCGGCGCTCTGCCTTTACAATTTTGCCGCGCAAATCATAATAGCCGCTGTTCATGGCGGAAACCTTTTCATAAAGCTGCTCCATAGAGGAAATTCCATTTTCCATCAGGAAGTTAAACAAATTTGCATCCGCTTTGAGTGCCCTGACCTTGGCATATTGGGAAGTCGGGGCGGTGTCTTGCTTTGCCTGAAAAAGAAAATCCATGATGCTTTCCCGGCCCTGGGACTGGGTGGACTGCTCCTTGCTCCAGTTGTAGAGCCGGGTAATGCGGGCTTTGATTTCTTTCAGCAGCTTGTTAT
>CAJUJI010000070.1 GCA_910586875.1 uncultured Anaerotruncus sp.
GCAGCAATCGCGTCGATGACCGCTGCTGGACTGGCAATCTATAAGAAAAACGAGAGATAAATCTCACCCAAGCGAAAGGAGCGCCCGCATAAGCGGGCGCTCCTGTTGCAACAGCGCTTTTTTATTTGAGAACCTTGCGGAAAATCTTTTGTACATTCAGCAGCAGCTGATTTAAATTGAGCACCACTACAACCAGGCAAAGCAGAATTTCCGGAAGAATCCATTTCTCCTCCTGTGTAATCAATAGGAATGCCTGCACCAACAAAATCACTAAATTTAATAATAGCTTAAAGGCGCTCCAATGGATATTCACATAGCGATGGGTGTCAATCGCCCGCAGAAGGAATACCAACAGATAGCTGATAAAGGTGGCAAAGGCAGCGCCGTTAATCCCGTATTCCGGAATGAGCAGCAGGTTTAGCAGCACATTACAAACCGCGCCTGCAACGGTCGTAATCAAAGTTGCCATGCTCTTTTTTTCTACCATATAAATGCTGCCTAAGAAGGTAACAAAACAAGAAAAAGAGGTGGCGATCAACAGGAAGGGGACATATTGCCATGCGCTGTAAAATTCCTTGGAAAACAAAATCTTAGAAATAAGCTTTGTACATAAAATTAGTCCCGAGGCCGCGGTAAAAATAATCGCCTGATAAGCGGAAAAAACCGTGCTATAAAATTGATTGCGCTGCCGGTTATTCTCGGTGATGGCGGACATTTGCCAGGCGTCGGTGAAGATGCCCGAAACCAGAATAATCATGGTAGGGATTTTATAGGACATCGCATACAGCCCATTTGCCCCTTCGTTGATCATCCAAGCCACTAGATAACGGTCGGACACGTTGGTAATCCACCAAAACATATTGGTGGGGATAAGCGGCAGCGAAAAACGCAGCATCCCGCCCAATATCGACCAGTCGAGCCGATTCAACCGCAGGTAACGATGCAGGCGGGCGATCCAGAACAAAAACAGCGCAGACAACGCATCCGAGCAGATGGTAGCCAACACATAGCCCAAAATCCCCAGCTTGAAAACAAGCAGAAACAGAATGTTAAACAAAATCACCGTAGCGGTGGAAAGAATCCCATCAAAGGCATATAAGCGAACCAGCTCCCGCGCGCGGACGAATTGTGCGCAGAGCGAGCGCAGGCAGGAGGTTAGCACATAAATATAAATGAGCAAGGTGTGCTGATGCAGAATCGGGATCATATCCAACAGTGGCCGGAACAACAAAAACAGCAGGTAGCCACTGAAAATGACTAAAATGCCCGAGGTGAATACATCACTTTTGCGAACAGATTTATCCAGTCCGTAACGAATGATCGCGTTAGCCATCCCCGCAGAGACCACCGGAATCAGCAGGTTTGCAGCATTGACAATCAAATCGCCGGTACCGAGCTGTTCGGTTGTGAGTACACGAGTATAAAAGGGGACCAGAAGGAACACCAGTAGTTTCGAGCTAAACGTACCAATGGCAAAAATGACGGTATTTGAAAGTAGCTTACTATACTTGTCCAACCAATCTGCCCCTTCAATCGAATCTCATCTAAAACATCCCTAAAACGTTGAGCACACCATAAGCTCCGCAGGTCATAATGACGCCCGCGATCAGCACTCCACCGGCAATCGAAAGCAGCGCAAGCTTCATGCGCATTCCCAGCAACGCCGCAAGCAGTGCGCCGGACCATGCGCCAGTACCAGGCAACGGAATCCCCACAAATAAACAAAGCCCGATCGTTTCATAGCGGGTGACCTGATCTGCTTTTCCCAAAAGCCGCTGTTCATAGCGGCTTACAAGGCCGTTAAGCAGGCGGGTGCGCTTGAGCCAGGCAAAAATCGGCCGTCCCAGCCAGAGAATAAACGGAACGGGCAATAGGTTGCCGATAATCGAAATGACGAATACCGTGTGCCAGTCCATTCCCAGCACAGCGCCCAACGGGATGGAACCACGCAGTTCGATAAGCGGCACCATTGAAACAAGAAACAAGGCGGTCTCACGCCCTGCAACCGATAAAAAGTCAAAAAGCTGTCGGATAAGTTGTTCCATATGTTGTCAAAAGCCCCCAATCTTTCTTATTATATACAATTTATCGGTGTATTACAAGCCAACAGCGCTTGGCTGCTCGAAAAACGCATAAAATTCTTTTAGCTCTTTTTTCTTGCTTTCCAAAAGACAATAGACATCAGCTCTTTCATAAATTCCCTCCGATAGAAAGCCCCAATAGTTTTGCCGCATTTTTCCAGCAGATACAGGAGAGTTCTTCATCGTTTAAACCGGCCTGCCGGAGCAGTTCCAGCTCTTTAGGGACGGTGCTCCAAGGGGCATCGGTGCCGAACAGAATTCGCTGCGCGCCATGAAGCCGCACCAATCGTGCAATTTGTTCCGGTTTGAGAGAGGGCGCGCTCATCGCAGTATCAAAATAAACATTCGGCAAACCAGCCAGCCAACGCTCGCTTGCTTCAGGGTCGCCCAAAGAGCCCATATGTGCAGCAATGATTTTCAGGTCGGGAAACTGCTTTGCAATAAAAGCGATGTCCTCTGCGCTGGCGTGCAGCGGTGCGCCAGGCTCACTGACAGGGTCCCAGCCGGCATGAAGTGTGACCGGCAGCTCTAAGCGGGCAAGCTGCTCATACAAAGGAAAATACCGCTCCTCCCGCAGGAAGAAGTTTTGATATTCCGGATGCAGCTTTACCCCATGCAGCCCCATCTGCCTAATCGCGCGTGCGGTTTCCAGCGCGTCCTGTGCATCCGGAAACACCGTCCCAAACCCTATGAGCTGTGGACTGCTATTTTGGACCTGTAACGCGAATGCGTTAATTTTTTCCTGCTGCTTTGCGCGGGTGGCAATATGCTGCACAACGGCATAATCAACCCCCCACTCCTGCATTTTTTGCAGGGTTCCGGCGCTGGTACCATCGGTATAGTAGGGGGCATGTGCAATTTCTGATAGATGGGTCAGGGTATGCGCAGCAAGCCGTTCAGGGAATAGATGCACGTGAAAATCAATCAACATGGTAAAATATCCTCTCTGCAAAAAAATAGCGCAGCCTCAAAAGCTGCGCCTGTTGCTGTAATGTTAAGGCGTCTCGTCCGAGAGCGCGTTAATTTGATAACAAAGGGTCATCAAGCTATCCCCCAGGTGCACGTTTTCCACCACAACCCCTTCAAAGTTAAGCGCTAGATCATAATGAGAAAAATTCCAGAAGCAGTTGACACCGAAAGCGCGGAGCTGTTCAACCACCTCCGGCGCGACCTCACGAGGGATGCAAAGAATCGCAGCGCGAGGGTGATGCTCATTACAAAAACGCCCAAGGCTTTGTACATCCTGCACGGTCAGCGAGCGAACAGCCTGTCCGATAATTGCGCTGTTGTTATCAAAAATTCCAAGCAGGTTAAAGCCGCTCTGGTCAAATTTCATATGCTTTGCAATCGTGCGGCCCAGATTGCCTGCCCCAATCAATATGGTGGGAATGCGCTTGTCTAGCCCCATGATTTTGCCAATTTCATCATGCAGCGCCGCGACATTGTAGCCATAGCCCTGTTGCCCGAAGCCGCCAAAACAGTTTAGATCCTGCCGGATTTGTGAGGCGGTCAACTGCATCAGCTGCGCCAGTTCGCGGGAAGAGATGCGTGTCGTTCCCTTTTGGAGCAACTCGCCTAGAAAGCGATAATAGCGGGGAAGCCGCCGGATCACCGACAAAGAAACATTCCCATATTTAGGCATAAGCAAACAACCCTTTCTATGTTCGGTCATGCTGCAACAGCATTTCTAATTAAAATAAGTTAGATAAAAGGCAATAGAAAAATAAATATCAATCCTATTATAAAACAAAACCATGAAAAACACAAGCCCGAATATTTCCGCTCTTTATTGATAGAGTCCGTTTTATCGGTTTGCATACCATAACACGGCATGGTATCATAGAAGCAACAAATTGCAACAGGAGGGATATAGATGCACTATGAATTGCAGCCACTCAGACTGCAAGCGGGATGGAGGATAGAATGGAACAATTTCTCGGAATATGATATGGATTTGCATGGAAAAGAGGATGCAATTGAGCTGAATGAGGATCTGTTGCAGCTTTGCAACGACAAGGCAAAGCTGGTCATTGATTTAGGCTGGTATCCAAGCTTTGATCCGGATGGACAGTATTTACTACTGCTTGTACGGAACCACTGTTGGGATTCGCCATTGGAGAAAACCGCTTCAAAATCCAAGACAGAGATTATCAGTCAGCTTGAAAAATGGGTCAATGATGGCTTTTTCGGAAAGTATGTATAACCAACACAAAACTGTTAATTTGGGAACAAGCCGGATTTTTCACACAGCTGTGCAAGGTTACGCAGCCGTTTTTTTGCAGCGTTGACCCGCCGGCAAACGGTGGAGGGGTCAACCCGCAGCAGGCGCGCGCATTCCCGCATGGTATGCTCCTGAAGGTCATGCAGAATGAGAGCTTCCTGCTGGTGGGGCGGGAGCGTTTGGATCGCATAAAGCAGGAATTTTCGGTATCGGGCGCGATTGGAGTGATTGTCCTCCCCCTGTGTAATGGCGAGCTGTGAAAAATCCTCCCATGAGGAGCTGGAAGCCTCCTTTTGAAAACGCAGCATTTTGTTATCTCCTCTCAAGATACATAGTAGTTTTTCAAATAAGCAGAAACCGTTTTCAAGTCGCGCAATTCTCTACAAAGCAATTCGATGCGCTGTTTAAGTAAAAAGGCTTGTCCGCTTGGCGCATATGGCAATTGTGCGCGCAGCTGTGCAATCCGCTCTCGAAGCTGAAGCGAGGTTATGTGATATTGGTCGGATAGCGTGTAAAGATCCATAGAAAACCTCCTTAAAAACTCTGTGTGTGATTTGTTTATTACAACTTTATAATATCACACGAAACGTTGTGTGTCAATAGAAAATCACACGATTTGAATGTTTTTATTCATAAATACGACACAAATACGTGGTAAAATAAGAACAAAGAGGTGAATCAAGAATGTTAGGAGTCCGACTAAAAAAGCTGCGCCGGACCCGGAACCTCACCCAGCAACAGCTGGGTGAAATGCTGGGAATATCTGCAAGTGCGGTTGGCATGTATGAGCAGGGCAGACGGGAACCGGATCATGAAATGCTTGCGCAGCTGTGTAAACTGTTTGGAGTATCCAGCGACTACTTTTTGCTGGAGGAAGTGGAAAACACAGGCAGCGGGGAATTGGAGCTGATTTTGGACGAATTTCGCAGCCGCCTGCTGGCACAAGACAGCTTGATGTTTAACGGTGTACCGCTGTCGGACGAGGATATTGCACAGGTGTTGGATGCAATTGAGGTAGGCACTATGATTGCAATGAAGAAGATGGAGCGGGAGAAGAAGAAAGCGGAGGAGTAGGAGGGTTTTATTGACACGAATCAGAGCACTAGTGGAAAAGCTGGTGGAGCAGTACAGGACAAACGACCCATTTACACTATGCAGCGATTTGGGAATTGAAATACTCACCATGCAGCTGCCGCCGAGCATCCGCGGCTTTTATGTAACCCTGCTGCATGTTCCGTTTATCTATCTCAACCAGGGATTGTCAGGAGAACAGGAGCGCCGTGCGGTCTGTGCCCACGAGCTGGGACATGCGCTGCTTCACCAGGAATATAATTCATTGTTTTTGCAAAAGAACACCGAGTTTGTGACCGAGCGGTATGAAAAAGAGGCGAATCTTTTTGCAGGTTATCTGCTTTTGGACGGCGCTTTTTGCAAGGATTGCCGCTGCAACGGTTGGACGCTGGAGCAAATCAGCCGCTATGTGGCACTGCCGGAGGAGGTTGTTTCCCACTGCATTTGTTGATGATTGTTTTATGTGACGAAAACCTTGCCAGGTGTAGTGTGACAAAAAGCACAGAAAAGGAGTATCATTTATGACAGAACGAGAAAAAATGATAGCCGGAGAATTTTATGTACCTTCTGACCCTGAGCTATTAGAAGCACGAATGCGGGCGCGAAGACTTTGTAAACAATACAATCAAAGTGAGGCGGATGACTGGGAAGGCAGGGATGCGCTAATCCGGCAGCTGTTTGGCAGCGCAGGTAAGGAGCCTTATTTAGAGGCAGATTTTCGCTGCGATTATGGCGCCAATATTCACGTAGGCGATTATTTTTATGCAAACTTTAATTGTGTAATTCTGGACTGTGCACCGGTGACCATTGGAAATAACTGTATGCTGGCGCCGATGGTGGGAATTTATACCGCAACCCATCCGCTTGATGCAAAGCAGCGCAGCTCCGGCAAGGAGTATGCGAAAGCGATTACAATTGGGGATGACGTTTGGATCGGTGCACAATCGGTGATCAATCCAGGTGTCACAATTGGCAATCGTGTGGTAGTAGCGTCCGGCTCGGTTGTGACCCGCGATGTTCCGGATGACGTGGTAGTGGCAGGCAATCCGGCGATGATCCTCCGGCATCTGTAAATGGCGCAAAAATGCTGGAAATTTATACTTGACAACCCAATTACAATTGGTATACAATACTCTTAAAATTGAATACACATATCCAGTGCTCCCACGCCCACAGCGGTGGGAGATAATAGGGAATCAGGTGCAAGTCCTGAGCGATCCGGTCACTGTAAGCGAGCAGTCCGCCGCAAACGCCATTGCGAAAGCGAGAAGGCGCGGCGGGTGATGATGCGCAAGCCAGGAGACCTGCTGGATGTGATGTGGGTGGGTATCTTCCGCAGAAAGAGCCTGTCCGACGTACGGTTTTGTCATACATAGAGACCTTGTTTTGGTGCGTTTGAGACTTGCTTTCTTAAGGGGGCAGGTCTTTTTTGCGGTGATGCAGAACCAGAAGTGATGCCAAAAGGAGACAATCATCATGAAAAAAACAATTTCCCTGCTGCTGATTTTGGTTTTTGTCCTGAGCTTGGCCGCCTGTGACAGCAACGCCATTCCGATAGAAAATCAACCGGATACCCAGCAATCCAGTGGGTCTTCCTCCGGTGTCGAATCCGCTATGCCAGAAACCGGCCACTATCCGGTCACCATCACCAACTACGATTATGAGGGCAATCCGGTGGAGTATACCTATGAGAAGGCACCAGAGCGGGTGATCTGCGTCTATCAGGGCTGCATCGAGACGATGATTGCCCTGGGCCTAGAGGACCACGTTTTAGCTTCCTACGGTCTGGACAACGAGGTTAAGGATGAATGGAAGGCCGGATTTGAAAGGATGAACTATGACGAATCTGTTTTTGCTCCGGATAAGGAGACGGTCATTCTGTTGGAGCCGGATATGATTTTTTCCTGGGACTCCTACTTTGGTGAAAAAAAGCTGGGGGATGTATACGATTGGAACCAGAAGGGGGTTGCTACTTACATCAGTGCTAACAGTGGCGCAGCCGAGACCCGCACACTGGAGAACGAATACACCGACATTCTGAATATCGGGAAAATTTTCGATGTGGAGGAAAAGGCAAAGGCTTTGGTGGATGCAATGAAGCAACAGGTGTCGGAGGCGCTGGAGGCGGTACAGGGCCAGAAGGCGGTTAGGGTGGCCGTTTTGGAGCCCATCAGCGGCAAGATCACCAACTATGCTGCAAATTCTCTGGCAGGGGACATGGTGGTACAGCTGGGCGGTGAGCTGGTCAAGCCTGAGGGAAATGAGATGGGCAAGGAGGATCTTGTGGCTTGCGACCCAGACGTAATTTTTGTGGTTTATATGGCCTACTCTGGCGATGATCCTGAGACGGTGAAGACCCAGCAGCTGTCCATTATTCAGGACGATCCCGCTTTTGCCAGTCTTTCTGCTGTGCAGAGCGGTCGGGTGCATTTGATCATGCTGGGTGATGTATACGCCAGTGGTCCCAGGACCGGAGACGGTATTCAGGCGCTTGCTCGTGGGATGTACCCGCAGCTGGCCAGATAGTGGTTTATCATGAGATCGTACACGGTTAATCGGGAGTTGTTTCGCGGAAAGCCGCTTTATAATATAACGATTCTTGTACTGCTGACCGCATTGCTTTTATCCATCTTAGTGGCGGTGACCTTTGGGACTATGCGCCTGCCCATAGAGGAGGTATACCAAGTGATCCGCTGCGAACTGGGCAATAGCTTCCTCCGCCTGCCCATCCCGGAAAAATGGGCGCCGGGAACGCCGATTCATGACGTGGTGTGGCTGATCCGCTTGCCGCGGTTGGTGTTGGCGGCTGCGGTGGGCATGGGATTGTCCATCAGCGGCGTAGTGATACAGGCCATCGTGAAAAATCCTCTGGCGGATCCCTATATCCTGGGCATCTCCTCCGGCGCATCCCTGGGCGCTACGGTGGCGGTCATGTTGGGCGTGGGGATCGCTTTGGGCTCCAACTATGTTGGTGTTATGGCCTTTGCCGGTGCATTCTGCGTGTCCATGGCGGTTATCGCTCTGGCTAATGTGGGCGGGAGGGCTACCTCTGTGAAACTGCTGCTGGCAGGCTCTGCTTTATCGGCGGTATGCAGTGCATTTTCCAGTTTCATCATCTATATCGCCGACGATGACCATTCCACCAGCAAAATTGTCAACTGGACCATGGGCAGCCTGGCCGCTGCCAACTGGGAGAACAATGCCGTTATCCTGGCTGTATCCCTAGCGGGGACGCTGTTCTTTCTGACGCAATACCGGACGCTGAATTTGATGCTGCTGGGGGATGAGAGCGCCATCGCGTTGGGAACCGACCTGCATGGCTGGCGGGTGGCATACCTAGTGGTGTCCTCCTTAATGGTGGGGTTCGCGGTATATAACGCTGGCATGATCGGCTTTGTGGGGCTGGTGATTCCCCACAGCACGCGAATGCTGTTCGGCACAGACCACAAGAGGCTGATCCCCATAGCTGCCCTAACGGGGGCGATTTTCCTGGTGTGGGCGGACGTGCTGTGTCGAACGATTCTGCCGGGAAATGAGATGCCCATTGGCATTCTGACCTCCATGCTAGGCGCACCGGTATTTATTTATCTGATAGCTCGGAAGAAATACGGCTTTGGGGGTGGGGACTGATGCGGATTGAAACAAAGTCCGTGGAGGCCATGCGCAGCGGCAACCTCATTTTGAAAGGGATTGATTTGGAAGCCGGGGACAGGGAGCTGGTGGGGATCATTGGTCCCAACGGCAGCGGGAAGTCCACCCTGCTGAAATGTATTTATCGGGTATTGAAGCCTACCGCTGGTGCGGTGTATCTGGATGGCAGGACGCTGGGAAGCTATCCATACAAGGAATCCGCCCGGCGCATTGCTATTTTAGCCCAGCAGAATTATTACAGCTTCGACTTCTCGGTCAGGGAGGTGGTGCTTATGGGGCGCGCTCCCCACAAACGAGCGCTGGACAGGGATACAGCCGAGGACTTCCGGATTGTTGCAGAATCGCTGGAAACGGTGGGAATGTCGGCCTTTGTGGATCGCTC
This sequence comes from uncultured Anaerotruncus sp., assembly GCA_910586875.1. Classification (GTDB taxonomy): domain Bacteria; phylum Bacillota; class Clostridia; order Oscillospirales; family Ruminococcaceae; genus Anaerotruncus. The sequence continues at coordinate 9,407 of CAJUJI010000070.1, forward strand.
GTTCTCCACCCTCTCCGGTGGAGAGCAACAGCGGGTGATCCTGGCCCGCGCTTTGGCCCAGCGGACGCCATGCCTGATACTGGATGAGCCGACCAATCATCTGGACATCAAATACCAGCTCCAGCTGATGGATCTGGTGCGTGGATTGGACCGGACGGTTATTGCTGCTGTTCACGATTTGAATATTGCGGCGATGTACTGCGACCGCTTGTATGCCATAAAGGACGGGAGAATTGTGGGCCAGGGCAGGCCGGGGGAGCTGCTGACACCAGAATTTATCAGGGAGATCTACGAGGTGGATGCGCAGGTTATAACAGATTGTACAGGGTGCCTCCATATTCTGTTTCATCCGGCGCCATAAAAAACAAGAATGCAGAAAGGGCGGCGTGACAAGTAAGTCACGCCGCCCGATTATGTTTAAGCCTAGATTGGTTAACCAAACAGACCGTCAAAAAAGTCGTCCCAGGTGGGATACTCCTCCAAAGGAGGCTCCTGCTGTTGTGGTGGATAATTTTCCTCTGGCTGTGGCTGCTGTGTTTCGGTACCGGTGTTCTCCATCAGTGCGATTGTAACGTTGAAAAAGCGTCCTTTTTCGCTGGGCACTCTGCCCGGACGGTAGACCTCAAGCTCTACCAAATCACCCGGCTTCTTTCCCTTAATTACCTTGGTCAAATCTTCCTCTGCGGCGATTTCGTTTCCCTCAACCTTTGTGATGATATCCCCTGGAACAACCCCCTTTTTGGAGATATCGGACCCCTCAATCGTCGAGCTGACCCGCAATCCGGTTGGCACATTATTCATCCGTGCGAGCACCTCGCCAACCGTGGTAGCGCGGATGCCCAACATCACACGGCCGGTAACACGGCCATACTGGATTAAATCATTGACAATCGGCTGTGCATCAGAGGAGGGGATCGCAAAGCCCATGCCCTGATAGCTGCCGGAAATGCCTGCGGAATTGATGCCAATGACCTGTCCGTACTCATTGACCAGTGCGCCGCCGGAGTTGCCGGGATTGATTGCCGCATCGGTCTGAATTAAGCTGTCATAGCTGTAGCGGGTGGTTTGCGCTTGGTCGGTTGCAACGACCGAGCGGTTCAGTCCGGAAACAATCCCCTGGGTAACACTTCCGGCAAATTCCAAAGACTGTGGATTGCCGATAGCGAGAACCTTTTCGCCTACCTTTACCTGATCGGAATTGCCGAACTCAGCGGCGCTTAAACCGTTCGCCTCGATTTTTACAACGGCAAGGTCGGTTTGCTGGTCGCTGCCGATGATGCGCCCCTCATATTCGTTGCCGTTGTATAAGCGTACCGTGATCCCCATTGCATTGGCCACTACATGTGAGTTGGTCACAATATAGCCGTCTTCCCGCAGAATAATCCCGCTGCCCATGCCAGACGCCTGGTAATTCTGATAGTTGGTATAGGTGATGATTGCAACAATCGAGGGCTCCACCTTTTCCACAATTTGTTCGGTAGACAGCTTGCCGCCAACCGGAACTTCAACCATTTCCTCTGCCGGTTTGTCATGCAAGCTGAGGGTGGGAAGATTCGGGTCCGGCTGTATCTCGTTGGAGGGGGACTGGTCCGAATTGGCGTTCTGTTCCAGGTAGGCGCTATACAGGCTTACCGATGCAAACGAAACCAGTGATAAAACCACAACTGCCGCCATCACAATTGAAAAAACGATGACCCCTTTTCGTTTCCGCCGTGGCTGTGTAGTGCGCGCCTGTTCATACTCCGAAAAATTCCATTGATAGGGTGTTTTCGGCGGATGTTCTGTAGCGTTTGGGTTTGGCGGCTGCCAGCTGCCATAAGGCTGCTGAGGCGGCATTTGCCACCCCTGTTGGTTGGGTGGATAGGGAGCTTGCGGCTGGTCAGACGGCTGGGACCGGTTATCCTGGGAAGGGTCCTGCCATCCATTGGAAGAATACTGTTCGTTCATATCCTGTCATACCTTTCCGTATTAAACAATTGCTATGTGGTTAGTATATCTGGAAATTGTGAAAATAAAATGGACGATATTTAAATAGATTTCTGTAATGGAAAAATTTTGGTTTCTTTACTTTTGAGGCCGCGTGTTTTATTTTTTATTTTCCCGCGCACCAGGCAAAGAGCGTTCGGCAAGTGTTTTTTTCTTGCTTTGCAGTTTGGGCAGGGTGAAAACAAACTCGCAATATTCGCCCTCAACGCTGTGTACAGCAATATCTCCATTGTGCAGATTGATAATCGAGCGCACAATATGGAGTCCCAACCCGGCACCGCCTTTATCACGGCTGCGGGACTTATCCGTTTTATAGAAGCGATCAAACACATGATGAATTTCATCGTGTGTGATGCCGTCACCGGAATTTTTGATAGAAATACTGGTGCTGCTTTCCGTCTCGTCGTAGCTGATTTGGATATAACCGCCCTCGTTGGTAAACTTGACCGCGTTTTCAATCAGGTTGTAGATCACCTGATGGATCAGGTCTGGGTCGGCCTCGATCATTACCCGGCCGCCATCCATTCCGCGCACATCGATTTTTTTTGATTCAAGCGGCTGCTCAAAGGTGAAAACGGTGCGAATGACCGTATCATTGACATCGAACAGGTCTGGCTTGATTTCCAGCTCGCCAGCCTCGATACGGGAGATATTGAGCATGGAGCGCACCAGACGGGAGAGCCGTTTGACCTCATCCGAGACGATATGCAGATAGTGGTCGCGCTTTTCATCGGGAATCGTCCCATCCAAAATACCATCGATGAAACCGCCGATGGTGGTCATTGGCGTGCGCAGCTCATGCGAAACGTTTGCAGTAAACGAACGGCGCACCGTTTCGGTAGTGGCAAGGGAGGACGCCATATTGTTAAAGGCAATGGCGAGCTGACCGATTTCATCGTAGCTTTCAACCGGCACCCGCACCGAGAAATCCCCTTTGGAAAAGCTGTGGGTTGCGGCAAGCATCTTTCGCAGCGGCCGCACCAGATCGGCTGTAAGAAAATAGACCGCAGCAAAAGCGAGGATCAGCACCGCCAACGAGCCGATGATGAACATTTTCAAAATTTCGATCAGAAAAACATTCAAAATACTGGCAGGCGCAGAGGCAAATACAACTGCGGCCGGTGCATTTTTATCGTCCATCAGTGGGATGCCAACCGTGTAATGTGCGGACTTATACAGATTGGCCATCCGGCCGATTTCCCGGTACCCGCCTTCTTTGCAGGCGGCGGTAATAATTTCCGCTGCAACGTTCTGGCTGAGGGGGCTTTCCTCTGTACCCTCTGCATAGAGCAGAATTTCCCCTTGAATATTGCTCAGATAGATGTCCGCCTCGATTGCATCCGCTAAAATACGGTAAACAGGGAGCACCAACCGCGCGCTGACCGCCTGAAAGTCGTTGTTTTTAAAGTCGGCATAGGTCAGCGTAGCAGCTTGACGCGCGTTATGCTCCAACAAGCGATAGCGGTCCTGTTTAAAATACTGGGAAGAAAACGCCAATAGCACCACCCCTAAAATGGTGATGCTTAATAGGATGATGGCGGAGACCATCACAAAATGTTTTGAAAACAGGGTTTTACGCATAAATATCCCTTTCAGTGCGCCAAAGGACAGCAGAAAAGGGCGGAACACAATCCGCCCCACCGCCCATAGGAGCTGTTTATTCCTTTACTTCAAATTTGTAGCCAACGCCCCACACCGTTTTCAGGGTCCATTGCTCGGAAACACCCTCCAGCTTTTCGCGCAGGCGCTTGATGTGCACATCCACCGTGCGGCTGTCGCCGTAATATTCAAATCCCCATACCTCATCCAAAAGCTGATCACGGGTATAAACACGGTTGGGATTGCTTGCAAGATGGTAAAGCAGCTCCAGCTCCTTCGGCGGTGTGTCGATCACCCGACCATTCACCTTTAGCTCGTATTTTGTCATATTGACGACCAGCTTGTCATAGCTGACCTCCTTGCTGTCCTGTTCGGCAGCGCTTTTGCCGGTGCGCCGCATAATTGCCTTGATGCGCGCAACGATTTCTTTGGGGTCGAAAGGCTTTACAACATAATCGTCCGAGCCGAGCTCCAACCCCAGCACCTTATCAAAGGTTTCACCCTTGGCGGTGATCATAATAATAGGGCAGTTGGACTTTTTGCGGATTTCGCGGCAAACCTGCCAACCGTCCAATTTGGGCATCATAATATCCAAAAGAATCAGATCAGGGGACTCCGATGCAAATTTGGCAAGCGCCTCCTCTCCATCATTCGCAATTGCGATTGTGTAACCATCCTTTTCCAGATACAGCCGCAGTAGCTCACAGATATTGCGGTCATCGTCGCAAACAAGGATTTTTCCATTTGACATAGTTCTGTTACCCCCTGTATTTCTTTTGCTTTTATCATAGTATGCTATAGCTACAAGTCCTTCAGACTTGTACATGCCGCTTTGCTATTTGTTCTGTGCTTATTATATCACATCCAGGAAATCAATACAATCGTCCTAGGGATTGCGTTTTATAAAATTTGCTTTTGTCGCCTGTTGCAGTCGTGCTATACATGAGCTTTCCTGCAC
>CAJUJI010000071.1 GCA_910586875.1 uncultured Anaerotruncus sp.
AGGTAAGATAACACCCTCTGCAAAAAAGGTATCGTTATCTTACCTCAACAAAGTTCATACCGGAGTATCCGTCGTCGATATAGACATCGACCTCATTCCAGCCGCGCTGCCTGACATAGTTTTGAAGCAGCAGCTTCTGAGAGTTACTATGTAGAGGGTGGTTTCTGCCACAAAATACATATGACTGCGGCTCATTTGTGGTGAATAGGACTTGCGGTCGTAGGAAAGGAGATACAGACCCGTATCGCATTATCGGTAGCCGCTACTGAAAACATCTGAAATGACGGAGGAAACACTATGGACGAATTAAAATCGAGTATCCATGACGAAACAAACGGCCTTGATTACATCCTTGCTGGAGACTACTACATCCCGGCTATCGGACTGCCGGAGGATGATGACCGCCCCATCGGGAAGTGGGGACGGATGCACCGGGCGTATCTGGAGGAAACAAACCCGCTTCTGCTGAACCATTTGATTTTGACGGGCAGACTGCACACCTACCTTGCCGATTTGGACGAGCAGGCGCAGGATCGCTATCGGCTCATCGTCAGGCAGATGGCCGCCGCCGAGGGCGTGACCGAGGACTTGAAACGTCGGTCACAGTTGGAATGGGTTAGGGTCATGAACAGCATTGTAAACTGCGCTGAGGAAGTCATCAAGCGAGAACTGATCTATACATGACCGGCATCCCGACGATTGCGCCGACAAGAACCTGTAAAAGCTCCCGAAAGCCCCCTATACGGCGGGTCTTTCGGGAGCCTTGTTTTCTGTGTATTTGCGCCATCACTGGCTGTCAGATTTGCGGTCCTTTCAAAAATTTTCGAGTCAGGGCTTGACAGGAACGGATGTTTTTGTTATAATGGAGTTCATAATTGGACTGGTATATCATATAAACATATTTGGACCCATTAGCAGATACATAACCGACTGCGGAGAAAATCCGTAGGCGGTTTTTTGTATCTGCTTTTTTCTTTCTCATACATAACCAAAAATCCAGAAGCAGAAAGGTGGTGTAAACGACAACTGAATGACCGTCCGAGCAGCTATCACGCCGGCGAAGTATGCCATGACCAGAAGCGAGCGTACCGAGGGTGAGACACAACGGCACAGCACCAGCAAAGGGATATGCCTGTCAGGAACTGCTTCGGAGAAACGGCTTCCCATATCGGAAATTTTGTTTGTGAATTTCAATGATATGAGAAAGGACACCATGAGGAAAAACAACGAAAATCAGAACTGCCAGTATATGACCCGGCGTATCGGCTCCACCACCTACAAGGTGAAGGTCGTCTTTTCCGACAACGGCGGCGAGACGATGGAAGAAAAAATTTTGCGGATGATCCGAAATGAGGGGCTGCAAAACGGTGAGGAACGTGGTATGATGGATGCACCACAAATGAGCCGTCAGTCTGAAAGGAGCGCGTCATGAGCGCAAGACAGACTGAGGAAAAGATCACGGCTTTATACGAGAGGCTCTCTCGTGACGATGAATCCGCTGGGGACAGTAATTCAATCGTGAATCAGAAAAAGTACCTGGAGGGCTACGCTGCCCAGCATAGTTTTTCCAATATCGTCCATTACACTGATGACGGATGGTCGGGCGGGAATTTCGACAGGCCGGCATGGAAACGGCTGGTGGCCGACATTGAGGCCGGAAAAGTGGCTCTGGTGCTGACGAAGGACATGAGCAGAATCGGCAGAGACTATCTGCAAACCGGTTTCTATACGGAGGTTCTCTTTCGCAAATTCGGGGTGCGCTTCATCGCCATCGGCAACAGCATCGACAGCGATGACCCCAGTTCCAGCGAGTTTGCGCCGTTTGTCAACATCATGAGCGAATGGTATCTGAGGGACCTGAGCCGTAAGCAGCGAACTGCCATCCGGGTCAAGGGTGAGTCGGGCAAGCCTACTACCAACTGCGCCATTTATGGCTATCGAAAAGACCCAGATAACAAGTACCACTGGCTGATTGACGAGGAAGCCGCCGCTGTTGTCCGGCGCATCTTCCAGCTTACCATCGAGGGCCACGGCCCCTATGAAATTGCCACGATGCTCTGCGAGGAGAAAATCGAGACGCCTGCCGCCTATTTCGCCAGACAGGGCCGGGGCGTCTGGAAAAGCAGGGAGGACATCCCCCGGCCTTATAGCTGGAACGGCTTCGCGGTGGGGCAGATTCTCTCCAAGCCGGAGTATATGGGGCATACGGTCAACTTCCGCTCTCACAAGGAATCCTACAAGGACAAGCGGGCTGTTGTCCACTCGCCGGAGGACTGGCTGATTTTTGAGAACACCCACGAGGCCATCGTGGATAAGGAGACTTGGGAACTTGCCCAGAAGCTGAGAAAGACACCCCGCCGCCACGACACCATTGGCGAGGCCAATCCCCTGACCGGGCTTCTCTACTGCGCCGACTGTGGCGCAAAGCTGTATAACCATCGGTCGAGAGGAAACGCTGCCAAGCCCTACCCGTCGGACTGGTTCGACTGCTCCACCTACACGCTGGCCCGGCAATCTCACGACAGTGCTTGCAGTAATCACCACATCTCCACCAAGGCTCTGCGGACACTGATTCTGGAGACCATCCGTTACGCCAGTGCCTACGCCATTTCCAACGAGGCCGAGTTTATCCAGAAGGTATGGGCGGCGTCCGAAGTCCGGCAGGCGCAGGCGGCAAAGGAACTGAAACGCAAGCTGAACAAGGACAAGCGGCGGTGTGAGGAACTGGACACCATCATCAAGAAGCTGTACGAATCCTATGCGGTTGGGCGCATCGGCGAGGAACGCTTTGATACTTTGCTTGCCGGGTATGAACAGGAACAGACTGCGCTCCGGCAGTCCGTCATGGAGGCGGAATCGGCGTTGGACAGCTTCGAGCAGGACACCGCCAATGTGGAACGGTTCCTCGCCCTGGCGAAGAAGTACACGGATTTTTCGGAACTGACCACTCCTATGATTAACGAATTTATTGATAAAATCATCGTCCATGCCCCGGAAAAGATTGACGGTGACCGGACGCAGCAGGTGGACATCTATCTGAAATTCATCGGGCGGTTTGAACTCCCGGCCCCGGAACTGACGCCGGAGGAAGAAAAGCGGCAGGCTTCCCTGCACAGGCATCGTGTTAAGAGCCGTGAACGCTACCAGAAAATCAAGGCCGGCGAACACACTGTCGGTCAGCCGTTCAAGCTGATCTGCAAATGCTGTGGGGAAGAATTTGAATCCGGGCGGTCGAATACTCTGTTCTGCGGCCCGAACTGCCGGGCGAAATTCTACCGGCAGGAAGCAGCGGCGAGTCGAAGCCGTGAATGTGTCTGCGGAAACTGCGGGAAAGTGTTCACCACGACCAGAAGCGATGTGAAATACTGCTGTGAGGCTTGCCAGAGGAAAGCGCACAGCAAAATGCGGTATCGGCAGAAGCAGGAAGCAGAAACCGTATAAAAACGGAATGGGCGGGTCAGGTATACTTGGCCCGCCTTGACCTATGGAAAGAAGGGAATATTCCATGTGGAACTGTGATTGGGAATATGAAAATCAGGAAACGCTGAAACAATGGTATGAAGAAAAGCTCGCCGGGATAAGACCGTACTCGGCTGTGCGGAAAATCATCTGCAAGGGCTGTGGTCGAGTCTTCTACACGCAGATCAGCACCAAGAAATATTGCTATTACCATTTGTGCGGGAACCGTGGATACCAGAAAGATTTGAAGCAGCGGCGGCTGGAAAAACGACAAAATCGGATTTGCAAAGGCTGTGGAAAAACCTTCACCCCCAAACGGTCGGATGCGGTCTACTGCTCCAATGCCTGCCGCCAGCGGGCGTATCGCCAGAGCGTTACGGATAAGGTGAGTGGTCAAATTGACCCCTTACCTCAATCGTAACGAATTTACGCATGGTGTTACGAATAATCAAGTGGTCAAAAGTACCACTTGATTATCTGTAACGGTTAGAATGAAATGCGTTACGGCTGTTGGTGGTGTCAAAATATGTCACCACCACTAACCGTAACAGAAACACGGAATATGTGCCGGACATGGGAATCTGCCTCCTGTGTCCGGCCATTTTTTGAAAATCTGATTTGTGGCACAATGTCGGAAATCAAAAACGGCTTGATTTTATTTGCGAGGGGAGGAGCCAAAAAGCAATGAGCAACCGAACCGAAGAACTGAAAATCCGCATCTCGCCGGAGGGCAAGGAGCGGATAAAACTCAAAATGGAGGACGCCGGAATTCTGACTATGAGCGCCTATGTCCGCAAGATGGCGCTGGACGGAATCTGTATCCGGCTGGACCTGAAGGATGTGCGCCAGCTTACTGTCATGCTCCGGTGATGCTCCGATAATCTGAACCAGTACGCTAAACGGGCGAACGAAACCGGGAGCATCTATGCGGCGGACATTGAAGATTTACAGAACCGCCTGGACGAGATTTGGGAATTGTCCAGACAGTTGCTTGCGAGCCTTGCCGCAATCCGGTAGCGGCAAGAGGTACAGACCAGCCCCGTTTTTCTTTTTCCAGCAAGGCCGTGTCTGACGCTTCTCCGGCTCTCCAAGGGGCGAAAGCCCCGCCTGTTCCTGCGTAGCAGGAACAACAGCGTTCGTGAAACGAACGCGCAGCCAGCCCCGGCAACGGGGCTGTTCACAGGGTTTGGGGTACGGCCCCAACAAGCAGAAACTGCGGTTTCCGGCAACGCCGGGAACCGCAGTTTCGAGCCTTTGTGGGAACAAAGGCACTGCTTGCCAAGTAGCGCACACCCGCCTATATGAACTTTGGACTATTCACTTTTTTCTCCGTAAGGCGTTTGCTCCTCTGCTACCATCTGAGCTTCCTGTTGTGGCTCGAAGTTATAAACGATGGACTTATGTTTCTGTGGTGGTGCTTCATAAGGCTTTCCTTCTTTGTTGTAGGTAAGATTAAATACAAGATCGGAAAGCCATTTCTTGAATGAGGGATTATCCTGAAACTGTTTGAACAATTCCATATTATCAGCCATGATAGCGAAGATGACCTGCTGCAAAGCCCGCTCACTTTCAAGTCTTGCACTCTGTTCATCAGAGTTCTTCATGGCATTCTGATATTTCTCATCCCTGGAAACCATAGCAGGAATTTCGAGAATCTGTCGGCGCACATTATCTGCATCGTTCCAGTTGATATTGCCAAACATATCGTTGAAATCAGACAGAATAACAGAAAGTAAATCCATCTCCGGCTCGATAATGTGACCGACCTTGCCAGCGGGGACTGGCGCAACCTCGGAATCGGAATCTTCCAGTTTGATGGACATTGACTCACGCGCCTCATTGCGATAGCTTTCCAAATCGATTGCCTCAAGGATGCCCTGCGACCAATCGTCCTCGCGGGGAGAAGGCAGTTTTGGTATCAGCAGATTGAGGAAAATGGAAAGCCGTTCCCAATCCGCATTGCCATAGGGAAGAATCGCGCCGAGGAATCCATATGTACGGCAGAACGCTTTTGCCGCGCTTTTGAACTTGATCTGGTCGTCCGTTTCCAGCTGCATATAAATCGCTGTGCAGGCGTCCAGCGTAGGATCAAGCTTATCACGGTCTACGCCATTCAAATACAGGTTAACCAGGTGTTCTACATCATCGCCAGAATATACCTGATCCCCTTCCATCGTTGCCACAAGATCATAGAGTTTGTTGGGGTCAGTCTCGCCGGACAAAATCGTGGTACAATAGTAGCGGGAGAAGGACTCTTCAATAATTTCCGGTTTATTAGCGAAATCCAAAACGAAGGTGTCGTACTTCTTTGGATGACAACGGTTCAGCCTTGAAAGGGTCTGTACCGCTTTGATGTCATAGAGCATCTTATCCACATACATCGTGTGAAGCAGGGGTTCATCAAAGCCGGTCTGAAACATATCCGCAACAATCAGGATGCGATACGGATCCGCCTTAAAGGTCTTTGGTATCTTAGAGTCCGGGAATCCATTCATGCCTGCCGAGGTCAACGGCTGTTCCTGACCGTTGTACTTACACTCACCAGAGAAAGCAATAATAGTTTTATAGGGGCTGTGTCTTTCAGAAAGACACTTGTTGATCGCATAATAATATTCGATGCATCGCGGAATACTGGCAGTCACAACCATAGCGCGGGCCTGCCCGCCAACTTTTCCCTTAGCGATAACCTGTTCATGGAAGTGGTCAACCATCATAGCGGCCTTCTTCGCTATGGTATAGCTGTCGCTCTCCACAAAATTACGGAGTTTCTTCTGGGCGCGCTTTTTGTCAAACATCGGATCGTCCTCGACAGTCTTCATTAGTCTGTAGAAACTGTCGATAGGTGTGTAATTCCGCAATACATCCAAGATGAATCCCTCCTGGATAGCTTGCTTCATCGTGTAGACGTGAAATGGCTTATGCTGCAATTCGCCCTTGTCATTCAATATAGGAGTTCCGTATTCATCCACAACAAGTATGCCGAAAGTCTCCAATGTCTTATTCTTCGGTGTGGCCGTAAAGGCAAAATAGCTGGCATTATTCAGCAGCTTACGCCCTTCCATCATAGCGTTGATTTTGTCCTCGTTGTCCATCTCATCATCCGAGGCAAGCCCGGAGAGGGCAAGATTCATCTGCGCGGAGTTGCGCCCGCTCTGCCCGGAATGCGCCTCATCAATGATAATAGCGAAACGATTCTCTTTGTGAGCGGCTCCAATCTGCGGAACAATGTATGGGAATTTCTCAATCGTGGTAACAATGATGCGCTTGCCGTCTGTGATGGCTTTGGTAAGATCGCCGGAGTGTTCTGCCCAGGCCACAGTATTGCTGATCTGCATAAACTGCTTGATGGTATCCCTGATCTGTTTATCGAGGATACGGCGGTCAGTGACTACAATGACAGAGTCCAGCATCGGACGCCCATTCTGTTCAAGTCCAATTAATTGATGGGCAAGCCATGCGATAGAGTTGGACTTGCCGCTTCCCGCACTGTGCTGGATCAGGTATTTACGCCCGACACCATTTTCCTGCACATCGCTAAGAAGCTTTGTAACCACATCCAACTGATGATATCGTGGAAAAATTTGCTTCTCTTTTTTCTTTTTGGTATCCTCATCCACCTCAATAACGACCTGAGCATAGTTCTCAATAATCAACGTTAGTTTTTCTTTTGTTAGGATATCTTTCCACAGATAATCGGTCATCAAGCCAATGGGATTCGGTGGATTTCCCGCTCCATCGTTGTATCCCTTATCGAAAGGCAGAAACCAACTGTCTTTGCCCGCAAGACGGGTGCAGAATTTGATGCGGGCGTCATCCACGGCCAGATGCACCATGCAGCGTTTGAACTGGAACAGCATCTCTCGCGGATCACGGTCATTCTTGTACTGCTGGACAGCATCATCCACATTTTGCTTTGTAAGCTGGTTTTTGAGTTCAAAGGTGATGACAGGCAATCCATTGATAAATAAGCACAGGTCAAGAGCCAGCTTGCCTGCGTCCTGAGAATAGCGGAGCTGGCGCGTCACGCTGAAAATATTCTTCCGGAACATTTCCCTCGCTTTTTCGTTGTTTTCGGTCGGGGTGAGATAGAACATAATGAGGTCAACCGGGTACACTTTAATGCCATTGCGCAGAACATCTATAATACCGCGTTTGACCAACTCACCCTGGAGGCGGTTCAGAAACTGACGCCTTTTCTGCTCGGACTGAAACACACCCAGCTTACCCATCTGTGAGGGCTGGGTATCCTGCAAAAATCGAAAAAGGCGGGGTTCATCAATCGCATATTCTTTATTATAATCGGCGTTAGTCCCTTCTTCATAACCGTTCTGCTCAACCAGCCATTTTACAATGAGGGCCTCTAAACCGCTTTCTTTTGTGTTTGTAAATCCTGGCATAGTTATCCCTCCTGTTCTTCAATCCGCTTGCGCTCAGCTTCAATTTCACGCTGCAATTCCTCAGCAGTGGGTAGGGCAAAACGATAACGTGAAGCAAAAACTTGTTGAGCATCATTCAGAACAGAGTATTTGACGATTGCCTCATTCTTCTGAGAACACAGTATGATACCTATAGTAGGATTGTCATCTTCATTTTTATATAGCGCATCAAACATTCGGATATAGCTGTCCATCTGGCCAATGTCGCCGTGGGTCAATTTCCCGATTTTCAAGTCAATCAGCACATGGCATTTCAGGATACTGTGGTAAAACACGAGGTCAAGGTAAAAATCTTCATCTTCATAGCGCATCAGCTTCTGTCTGGCTACAAAACAGAAACCACGTCCCAACTCCAACAGAAATTCCTGCAATTTATCAATCAATGCCTGTTCCAAATCAGACTCCCGTAGGGCCGGATAATCTTTCAAATCAAGAAATTCCAACACATATGGGTCTTTGATGAAATTTTCCGCAGATAAAGGTGCTGTGAGTTCAACAGCTTCGGTCCTTACAGATACCTGGTCTCTGCTTGCAAGAAGCCGCTCATAGTATAGGGTAGAAATCTGCCTTTCCAGTTGACGGCTCGACCATGCGGAGGCGATGGCCTCGTCCATATACCATTGCCTTGCCTGTTCATTTTCCACCGAAAGCAGGAGGCGATAGTGCGTCCAGGTCAATTGCGAACGCAGTGCGTTCGTATTTGGAAACATCACATAAAATTTCTTCATCTGCTGCAATGTCCGCACAGAAAAGCCCTTACCGAAGTCCTTGGTCAAACGGCTGGACAACTCCTGCAAAATAGCTTTTCCATAATCAGCCCGCACATTGCCGTTTTGCTCATGTTCTACGATGATGCGCCCAATCTGCCAATAGGCTTGTACCATCGCAAAGTTGACCGCGCTGTACGCCTGATTGCGCGACAGCAGGAGGGTTTCCTTTATTTCAGAATAGATGTCCTCATAAGGAGTTAGGTTAAGGTCAGTCATTTTATTACCCCTCCTTGGCTGGGAAACAATTCTTATAAGCGTTTTGTTGTTTTGTGGCGATATATTCTCTTGCCAATGCATTAAGCTGCGGAATTTCGGCTTGGCTATATTTGCTAACCTCATTCATTAGGGCAAGTAAATTTTCCCTTTGAGGTTCAATGTCAATAATTTTGCTTTTATGGATTTCAATTTCAGCTTCACTATACTCTGGCGGCTGTCCCAATGCTTGATGCCGCTGGTTGCTTTGCTGACAATTTGTCATCAAGGCTTGATACAGGGCATTGCTGACAGAAACAACAACATAGGCATCTACTATCTGTAGCAGTTCGAAAAGTTTGCTTCCAACCTTCTCATATATCTTTTGAAACTCCGGCAAAATTGATTGGATTCTGCAAGGCTTTTTACAAGCGGAACATCCTGCGGTCATTGCATAAATATCTGTGAAAAACATAGTTTCCAATTTCAGAGCATTAATTTTTCGCATTTCTTCAGAAAGTTGCTGTCGGATAGCTGCTACTTCAGCAGGATTATATCCCTTGCTTGTGATATACAAACTGTTAAACTGCTGATAGAGAGTGCTTGGTGCAAAAACATTCAAATCACAAATTGCTTTCCCCAACGCATCTTTTTCTTTTTCAATGCTATCCATTGATTTCTCATATTGATGGATATTGCGTTCATGTCGCAATGTAAGCATGACACCCACAAGTGTCATCGTCCCGCCAAGGTAACTGCCGCAAAAGATAAACCATGTGGAGGCATCGACATTTGGCACATTGATATTGATGCCAAAATAATTCCCCAGAGCAATTCCTATATGCAGGCAGAGCATCAGAAGGAAAGGAATGGCTAGGACAACCAGAAACCACCATTTTGATAATTTATTCTTCATATGTTTCACCTTCCATTCCCTCCATACTTTCATCATTCTCTGTATCAACCGTTTCCTCCACAAATTCGCATTCTGGAATTTTAATGCCACGAACATCAATCCTGCCGATGACGGTATCCGCTACCAAGCGAGCCTTGAATTCTCGCAAAATGGAGATTTCTTTGGTCAAGGTAGCGATAGCTTTTTTTACTTGGTCTATGATTTCATTGATTCGCTCCACAGCTTTCACTTGATTTTCTTCATCTGAAAGCGAAATTAATGTGTTACCCAACGCAGCCGGATAAATGTGAACGATAATATCGCCCTTGCCGTGGATATATCTGTGCTTCAATGCCGCCTGGCTATAAAGCTGGTACAGCAAGTATTCCACATTGATGCCTTCATTCGGTCGGAACACAATGACATCTCCGCCCGCAGCAACTACCTCATCACCCATATACAAAATGGATTTACCGATTTCATCCTTTGTTTCACCGGTTCCGGCCATTACTATATCGCTCTTCACTATTTTTCGTGAAACATCATAAGCATTGCTATCAATGCTGTGAGTGATTACGGATGTTTTATATTCATACTGCGTGTAGATATCGCCGTAAAGAATGGCAGGATACCCGCCGCCCTCTACAAGGTTATCCCTTGAAAAACCACCGCCTTTGAAAAAGGTACCGAGTTGCTTAAGTCGAACTGTATCTACCACTGGGTATACACGCAACTGTTTTTCAATTTCGGCTTGCATCAATTCTTTTAGTGTGGATATTTGCCTTTGCTTCACTCCAATAAGTTTATTAATACTCGAAACCTTCCAATCCAAAAACCGCACAATCTGATCCTGTTCGGGACGAGGAGGAAGAGGCAATTTACAGCTAAGGAATGTTCCTGTGTTAATGGTTTTCCTTAAGCCGCTATACAGTGGCCGCATTGCCTTCACATTATCAAGTGACAAATAATAGTAGTAGGCATAGTGCGGATTGATATTTGCAACATGAAATATTGTATATGCGCCAGTCAACATACCATTATATTGGGAAAGCCCGACAGTGCGCGGGGTTTCATCAATGTCAAACAAGCAAAATGCCATGTCTCCTGGCTTGACAATCTTGTATGTGTTAAAATCCTTGGGAAATTTGCCTTTTCCAGATGCCACATCGCGGAGTATTATCCCTTTTGTTGTCAAGGAAAGTAAAGAATATGCATCTATATCATCGCCAACCACATCTTTAGTTTCCTCAAAAATATTTTTATTACGCACCAGTTCCCAGTGGGCTGGTATATTAGGCAACCATGGAAGCGGTGTTATGAAATAATCGGGGTATGGTTTCATTGTATCCCCTCCATAATCTCCGCCATCATGCCATCCGCTTCCCGTTCAAGAGCTTTCAGGCTCTCTAAAATTTCCTCCATTCGGCGCAGTTCCACCGGCTTATAGAAATACTTAGTAAAACTGATTTCATAGCCAATCTGCGTTTTCTTTTCGTCTACATAGGCATCTGGGGCATATGGCAGCACTTCATTTTTCATAAAGGCATCAATGCCGCCGTCATAGGTAAACGGAATGTTCTCCGTATCCCGCAGGTCAACATTCGGCTCCCCCTCGATGGGCTGTGTAATGGCATCCTTCTCTGTGATGAAGGGGCGGATTTTCTTCAAGGTAGCGGCTTTCAGCTTTGTGGCTTTGGCAAATGCTGTCCAGTCATCCAGAGGTGCGTTTTTTGCAGCTTCAGCAAGAGCAATTTTTACCGCCGCAAGCTCGTCCGCTTTCTTGAATATGTCTGCGGGAATTTCTCTGTCCGGGTACACACGCAGACGCAGAGGGCGTTCTACCGTGACAGACCAGTAGCCAAACTCCTCATTATCAAAAATCATGCTGACTTTGCTTTGCTCCATCTCCGTAAAAATGCGGACGATTTCATTTCGGATTTCCGATGTGATTTCACAATTCTTCTTGCCCATATTTTTGCGGAGCGGGGATTTCATGGCAGTTGCGTCAATCAGTTGAATTTTCCCTTTGCGGCGTTCCTCTTTCTGATTGGACAGAATCCAGATAAATGTCCCAATTCCTGTGTTGTAGAACATATTCTCCGGCAGTGCGATGATAGCCTCAACCAAGTCGTTTTCAATCAGATAGCGGCGGGCGTTGCTTTCCCCACTGCCGGCGTCCCCCGTGAAAATGGACGAGCCGTTATGTACCTCGGCAATGCGGCTGCCCAGCGGCGTATCCTTTTTCATCTTTGCCACATTGTTCAAAAGGAACAGCAGTTGACCATCGCTTGTTCGAGGAATCATGGCCATCTGTTCGCCACCTTCAAGATAGGCATTAAATCGGGTATCCAGAATTTCCTTTTTGCCGCCCATCTTTTCCGCGTCCACCTTCCAGCTTTTCCCATAAGGCGGATTGGACAGCATAAAATCGAACTGCCTTGTGGCGTTTCCGTCCAAGGAAAGTGTAGAACCATAACTGATATGCTCTGCCTGTTCCCCATCACCTTTGAGCAGCATATCCGCCTTACAGATTGCATATGTTTCGGGGTTCACTTCCTGCCCAAACAAATGAATAGACACATTCTTCTTCAGTTTTTGGGCAATCGCCAGAAGCCTGTCCTGCGCAACAGTAAGCATACCGCCTGTCCCGCAGGCTCCGTCATAGCAGGAATAGGTGGCGTCTTTGATTTTGTCGGCGATGGGTATAAACACAAGGTCAGCCATCAATTCAACAACATCACGGGGCGTCCAGTGTTCGCCTGCCTCCTCATTGTTTTCCTCGTTGAATTTGCGGATCAGTTCCTCAAAAATCGTACCCATGCTATGGTTGTCCAGTCCTGGATGCCTCACTATAGTCTGTGCATCGTCCTTATAAACCGGCTTCGGAGAGAGATTGATATCCGGCGAGATAAATTTCTCAATCACCGCTCCCAGAATATCCGCCTCGATCATTGTATCAATCTGATTGCGGAACCTGAACTTCTCCAAAATCTCCTGCACATTAGGGGAGAAACCGTCCAGGTAAGCCTCAAAGTCGGCCTTTAGCGTTTGCTTCTTTGCGCGGCTGGTGAGATCGCGCAGGCGGAACGGGGAGGCGTTACAGAATGCCTGACCTGCCGCATTGCACAGCGCCGGCCACTGATTATCAATTCTGGCTTCATCCAGCTTTTTCTTCATATCAAGAACAGCCTCTTTGCTGTCCTCCAGCATGGCATCCAAACGGCGGATAACTGTCATTGGCAGAATGACATCACGATATTTTCCCCGCACATACACATCGCGCAGACAGTCATCCGCAATTCCCCATATAAAACTTACGATTGTATTGTGAATTTGATTGTCCATATGTCTTTATTCCCTTCTCACGGAGACCAGCGTCTTCCGACTTACAGCAGATTTATCCTTGTTTCAAAACTCATATTCCGTATAACTGATTCACTTTTCTTCTACCATTTCCATAATATCACAGACATCACATCTTAGAGCTGTGCAGATTTTTTCAATGATTTCCGTATTTACATTTTCATTTTTGCCGAGCTTCGTAACGGATGCCGCACTTATCCCAGCTAATTGTTGCAAGTCTTTTTTCTTCATATCCTTGTCAATCAACAGTTTCCATAATTTCTTGTAACTGATAGCCATGAATGAACCTCCCTTTTCTGGGAATGTGCCGATTTGAAGATTTCTGCTGCTTATTATAACACGACTAATCCCAAAACGCAAGATTTCCTCCTGCGATTGCAGGAGGAAATGCTGATTTCTATTGGTTTTTTGCTTCAACTAACAGAGATAATATTTACGCCAGTGATAGAAATTGTTTTTTGTGAGTTTTTGGGCGAAAATATCCTTGACAAATCCCGTCTTGGTTCTCAATGCTGACCGATTCCCCATCACGTTCATCGTCGTTGCTTAACCGGCAGTAGATGCCCACGTTGTATGTTGTAT
>CAJUJI010000072.1 GCA_910586875.1 uncultured Anaerotruncus sp.
GAGCTAACCGTCCAATTGACTCATTTTATCTGAGCGACGAAATTTATTATAATACATGTCCCTGAAAAATGCAAGAGAAAATTACAAAAAATTTAAAAGAAATTTTACAATCGTAGAGGAAACCAGTTGCATAGGCAGAAATCCGGTTGAAAATTGTGCAAAACCGTCAAAAAATGCTGGGAATTGCGTTGCAAAACGTAGAAGAAAAGGGTTGTTCGGAGCAAACAACTTATGCTATAATAAGCACAGTCCAAATCGCGATGCTCATTAGAGCCGCATGGAATGCGGCTTTGCGGCGTAAAATGCCATGTTGTGCTCGTTAGCGCATAACCAAAATGGGCTTTGCTGATTTTCATGCTGCAAAGCAGCAACCGGCGGCATCATAGGTGATGCCACTTCGCTGATCAAACCAGGTGGGAGGCGCTTATCTATGGTGGTACTGGGGATCGACCCAGGCTATGCAATCGTCGGCTATGGGGCGGTCCAGTGCGTGCGCGGGCAGTTTGCGCCTGTGCGCTTCGGCGCGATCACCACGCCCGCGGGAATGCCTTTTCCAGAGCGCCTGGAGATGATTTATAACGATATGACCTTGTTGCTCGACCGCACCAGGCCCGACGCGCTCTCGTTGGAGCAGCTATTCTTTACCAACAACAAAACCACCGGCATCGATGTTGCGCAGGCGCGGGGAATTATCCTGCTGACCGCGCAGCAGCACCGCGTGCCCGTTCATGAATATACGCCCATGCAGGTGAAACAGAGTGTTGTTGGGTATGGACGCGCCGAAAAAAAGCAGGTGATGGAAATGACCCGTCAGCTGCTCCACCTGGACGCGGTACCACGTCCGGACGACACCGCGGACGCACTTGCGCTTGCAATCTGTCATGGAAATTGCGCCGGTTCGCTGCTGGCGTATTTGAAAAAGTAGCGCGCTTTTTGCAGCGCAGAAATGGCTTGTAAAGGGGTGCTGACATGTATTACTCGCTGACGGGAACGCTCATTCATACCGAGCCTTACCTTGCCGTGGTGGAGTGCGGCGGAGTAGGCTACAAATGTATGACCACCTTGACCACCCTCTCCTGTCTGCCGCCGCAGGGAGAAACGGTCACACTTTATACCCACCTCAATGTACGGGAGGGCGCGCTCGATCTATTTGGATTTTATTCGATGAACGAGCAAAACGCGTTCCGAACGTTAATCGGTGTTTCGGGGGTGGGGCCGAAATCCGCGCTGGCGATCCTTTCCGACCTGACGCCGGACCGTTTGGCGCTGTGCATCGCCGCGAAGGACGCCAAAACGCTGACCCGTGCGCCTGGTGTTGGCACCAAGCTTGCGCAGCGGATCATTCTGGAGCTGAAGGACAAGCTCACACCGGAGGATTTGGAAGGCGGGATTGGCGATGTGGCAGCGCAGCTTGGAAATGACACCTCGAATATGAGCGAAGCGGTGGCAGCGCTTTGTGCGCTAGGCTACAACCAGTCGCAGGCGGCGACCGCCTTAGCGGGCCTGGATGCAAATACGCCGGTGGACGAGATGATTAAGCACGGGCTGAAAATAATTGCACGGATGTAAGGGGGCGATAAGCGATGTTCGACCATGAGATGGATTTTGAAAATCGAATTGTGGTGCCGGATTATGCGCCGGAAGATACGGATATTGAAACCTCTCTGCGTCCGCGCACGTTGGCCGATTACATCGGGCAGGAAAAGGTCAAGGAAAACATGACCGTGTTTATCCAGGCCGCCAAAGGGCGCGGAGAACCGCTGGATCATGTGCTGCTTTACGGGCCGCCTGGACTGGGCAAAACGACCCTTTCCAATATCATTGCAAACGAGATGAACGTGAATATTCGCGTAACCAGCGGTCCAGCGATCGAAAAACCCGGGGATTTGGCGGCACTTCTCACAAATCTCGCGCCAAATGATATACTATTCATAGATGAAATTCATCGGCTCTCCCGCGCGGTAGAGGAGGTGCTCTATCCGGCAATGGAGGACTACGCGCTGGACATCATCATCGGCAAGGGGCCGTCTGCACGCTCCATCCGCATCGACCTGCCGCATTTTACGCTAATCGGCGCGACCACGCGCGCAGGACAGCTCACCTCTCCGCTACGAGACCGGTTTGGAGTGCTGCAAAGGCTGGAGCTATATAACACAGAGGAGCTATGCACAATTGTGCGGCGCAGCGCCGGTATTTTGGGGATCACCTGCGAGCCTGACGGAGCTTACGAGCTGGCGCGCCGCAGCCGTGGTACGCCGCGCATTGCAAACCGCCTTCTCAAGCGGGTGCGCGACTTTGCGCAGGTCATGGGAGACGGCGTGATCACTCAGAAGATCGCCTCTGTTGCACTGGATCGGTTAGAAATCGACCAACTGGGGCTGGATGCGGGAGACCGCCGCATTTTAGAGACAATCATCCGCAACTATAACGGCGGGCCGGTGGGACTGGAAACGCTGGCAGCGGCCTGCGGGGAAGAATCGGTCACAATTGAGGATGTGGTGGAGCCGTTTTTGATGCAGCTGGGATTTCTCTCACGCACGCCGCGCGGACGTTGCGCGACCCTGCTGGCATATGAGCATCTGGGCATCAAGCCGAATCCACAGGTGCTGGCCGCACCTGATCAGCTGACGTTGGGTTAAAGGACGCGTTTCGACCGGTCAAAATCCAGTCGGATTTTGACCGGTCGACCAAAGGTGCCGCCTTTGGAATCCGCAGCCTTTTGACTGTCGCCGCAGCGACGTGCAGAGGCCAACCGCCGCGTAGCGGCGGCTCTTAGGCCGGAGCAAAAAGGCTGGCGAAAACTTTTTATTCCTTGACCTTTTTCCTATGTTGGGAGAGAGGCTGGGGTGAAGCGCGTGGCGCAGAGTTGAGATATGTTTTAACTACATAAGATAGGAGAAAGAGGATGGGTAGAATTTTTGGGACCGACGGAGTTCGAGGGATTGCCAATGGAGACTTGACCATTGAGCTCGCAATGAATATTGGGCGCGCGGCGGCGATGGTGGTGGAGCGCGCTTGCGGGCAGCGTCCGACCTTCCTGCTGGGCAAGGACACCCGCATCTCCTCAGACATGCTCGAAAGCGCAATTGCCGCAGGGCTATGCAGCGCCGGTGCACAGGTGCTTTGTCTGGGGGTTGTGCCGACGCCTGCGGTCGCTTACCTCATAACCAAATACGGCGCACAGGCGGGTATCATGCTCTCCGCAAGCCACAACCCTTATGAATACAACGGCATCAAAATTTTCAACGGCGAAGGCTTCAAGCTGCGCGACGAGCAGGAGGACGAGATCGAACGGATTGTACTGGACGGCGAGCTGCCCTATGAAATCAAGCCGGCCAGCGATATCGGCACGGTCGCCCATGTACAGCGGGCGGCAGAGGATTATATCGAGCATCTGACCAGCACGGTCAAGGGGGACCTGAGCGGGCTGCGGGTGGCCATCGACTGCGCAAACGGCAGCGCCAGCGTAACCGCAAAAAAGCTGTTTTGCGGGCTGGGAGCGGACTGCGATATTTTCCACAACGAACCGGATGGGATCAACGTCAACTGGCGCTGTGGCTCCACCCATGTTCAGGAGCTGGGAAAGCTGGTGCGGCAGGGGCATTACGACTGCGGGCTGGCATTCGACGGCGATGCAGACCGCTGTTTAGCGGTGGATGAAAACGGCGAAATTGTAGACGGCGACCGGCTTTTGGCGATGTTTGCATACCATCTGAAGGAACAGGGCAAGCTGCTCAATAACACCCTGGTGGTCACTGTAATGAGCAATCTGGGGCTGTTTAAATTTGCTGAGCGGCACGGCATCAACACCCGTGCGACAGCGGTCGGCGACCGGTATGTGCTGGAATGTATGCTGGCGGAGGATTTCTGTATCGGCGGCGAACAGTCGGGGCACATTATCTTCCGGGATTATATGACCACCGGCGACGGGCAGCTTTCCGGCATTCAGCTTTTAAGCCTGCTCAAAAGCTGGGGCAAGCCGCTTTCCGAGGCTGCGGGGCTGATGAAAACCTATCCGCAGACGCTGCTGAACATCAAGGCAACCCCCAAAATGAAGGCGGCGCTGCAAACCAGCTATCATATTCAGCACACCATAAAAAAGCAAAATGAGGCGATGGCCGGTGAAGGGCGCATTCTGGTGCGCGCGTCCGGCACCGAGCCGTTGATACGCATTATGGTAGAGGGCAAAGAGCTTGCACAAATCGAGGCGGTCGCACAGCAGATCGCGCAGGCAATCACGGCGGAATAAGGAGGAAGCGGATGAGAGCGGCAGCCGACTGGAAAGATTTTGAGATACTCGACGCCAGCGCGGGTGAAAAGCTGGAGCGCTGGGGGCCGGTGGTGCTTGCGCGGCCGGACCCGCAGGTGATCTGGAACACCCCGAAGGGGGCGCTCTGGGATACGGCAAATGCGCGCTACCATCGCTCGGCGAGCGGCGGCGGCAGCTGGTCGGTGCGCTCGATGCCCCGCGCCGAGTGGGAGATTGGCTATCGGGCGCTGCGGTTCCACATCCGCCCGACCGGCTTTAAGCACACAGGGCTGTTTCCCGAGCAGGCGGTCAACTGGGATTGGCTGACCACCACCATTCAAAACGCAGGCCGGCCGCTTTCGGTGCTGAATCTGTTCGCCTACACCGGCGGCGCCACCCTAGCCTGCGCAGCGGCAGGCGCAAGGGTCTGTCATGTGGACGCCTCCAAGGGGATGGTGCAGTGGGCGCGGGAGAACGCCGCGCTTTCCGGATTATCGGACAAGCCGGTTCGCTGGATTGTCGACGACTGCAAAAAATTTGTGGAGCGGGAGATCCGGCGCGGAGTGCGCTATGACGGGATTGTGATGGACCCGCCCAGCTACGGGCGCGGCCCAAACGGAGAGGTGTGGAAGCTGGAGGACAGCATTTATGAGCTGGTGCAAACCTGCGCGCAGGTGCTCTCCCCGCAGGCGGAGTTCTTCCTGCTCAACTCTTACACAACCGGGCTTTCCCCTTCTGTGATGGGCTACATTCTGTCGGTCACGGTTGCGCGGGAGCATGGCGGACATGTCAGCGCGGACGAGATCGGCCTGCCAGTGAAAAGCAGCGGTTTGGTGCTGCCTTGCGGAGCAACCTCTATTTGGAAAAGGTAGTTCATACTGCCGGCGCAAGCTTTTTTCTCACGTACAGCGTGGCAAAGGCTCTGCGCCAGCACTCGTATAAACCCTCCCGCACCGCGGGAACACAAAGGCGTGCAGCCGCAAAAAAACTAGAGAAGGAATTTCATTATGGGAGACATCATTACCGCAAAGGACATCACCTTTGGTTATCCAAAGGAGAACAACGAACGAACTATCGTACTGCGGGGCGTGAGCCTCACCATCCAGGAGGGCGAGTTTGTCGCAATTCTGGGGCACAACGGCTCCGGCAAATCCACCATTGCAAAGCATATGAATGCGATTCTGCTGCCTGACGGGGGCACAATGACCGTTTGCGGCATTGATACCCGCGATGAAGCGCAGCTATACGACATTCGCTGCCAGGTCGGGATGGTATTTCAAAATCCCGACAACCAGATTGTTGCAACCATCGTAGAGGAGGATGTGGCATTCGGGCCGGAAAATATGGGGGTTGCGCCACAGAAAATCCGCGAGCTGGTGGACGAGTCGCTGGCGGATGTGGGGATGAGCGAGTACAAAACCCATGCGCCGCACCAGCTCTCGGGCGGGCAGAAGCAACGCATTGCGATTGCGGGGATCATCGCCATGCGCCCGCGCTGTATCGTGCTCGACGAGCCGACCGCCATGCTCGACCCAAAGGGCCGGCGGGAGGTTATGCGCACCATCAAACGCCTGAACCGCGAGCACGGCATCACGATTGTGCTGATCACCCATTATATGGAGGAGGCAGCGCAGTGCAGCCGCGTGGTGGTGATGGATGACGGACGCATCCTTTACGACGACACCCCGCGCGCCGTTTTTTCCCATGTGCAGCAGCTAAAGGCGGTAGGACTGGATGTGCCGCAGGCGACCGAGCTGGCCTGGGAGCTGCGGCAGGCCGGCTATGCAATTCCCGCGGACATCCTCACCGAGGAGGAGTGCGCGGATGCGATGATCAAGCTATTGGAGGCGAACCGATGATTGCGATTAAAACCGAGGATCTGACCTATATTTATTCGGCAGGTACCCCATTTGAAAAGGTGGCGGTCGATCACATCAACCTCGAGATCGAGCAGGGGGAGTTTGTTGGTGTAATTGGACACACCGGCTCGGGCAAGTCCACCCTGATCCAGCATTTTAACGGACTGCTCAAACCGACCTCTGGTAAAATTTATATCAATGGCACCGACCTTTGGGCGGAGAAAACCAATCTGCGCGAGTATCGCTTTAAGGTGGGGCTGGTATTTCAGTATCCGGAATATCAGCTTTTTGAGGAGACGGTCTATAAAGACATTGCGTTCGGGCCGGCCAACATGGGGCTCTCTGCGGCAGAGATAGACGAGCGGGTGCGCCAGGCCGCGGCGTTTGTCGACCTCAAACCGCACCATATGGAAAAATCGCCGTTCGAGCTCTCCGGCGGACAGAAACGGCGGGTGGCAATTGCGGGGGTGCTCGCGATGAATCCGGACATTCTGGTGCTGGACGAGCCGACCGCCGGACTGGACCCCAAGGGGCGGGAACGCATTCTAGGGCAGATCAAGGCGTATCACAAGCAGCGCAAAAACACCGTGCTGCTTGTCTCCCACAGCATGGAGGATATCGCAAAATATGCCCATAAGGTGTTGGTGCTCAGCCGCGCGGGTGTGGTGATGTATGACAATGTGGACCGCGTCTTCTCCCGCGCCAACGAGATCGAACAGATCGGGCTTTCGGTGCCGCAGGTGACCCGCGTTTTTGAGCGGCTGCGCGCGCATGGCTTTGCGGTGAGCGACAGCGTGTACACGCTGGACTACGCCCGTCAAGAGCTGCTGACGCTGCTGGAGAAGGGAGGCGTGCCCCATGCTTAAAGACATTACCATCGGGCAATATTTCCCTGGTGAATCGCCGATCCACCGGCTTGACCCGCGGATGAAAATTGTGCTGACCACCGCCTATATTATGATGCTGTTCCTTGCGGTAAATCCGCTGGGGCTGGCGGTCGGCATTCTATTTTTGGTGTTTGCTTACGGCATCTCCAAAATCCCCGCCGCGATGATTGTAAAAAGCATCAAGCCGGTTTTGCCGATCATTTTGTTCACCTCCATCCTGAATATGTTTTTTATCGACGGGCAGATTTTGGTAAAATGGTGGGTGTTTAAAATCACCTTGCAGGGGCTGACGACCGCAATTGTGATGAGCATTCGGATTGTATGCCTGATCGCGGGCACCAGCCTGATGACCTACACCACCTCCCCCATCGCGCTGACCGACGGCATCGAGCGGCTTTGCTCGCCGCTCAAGCGCTTTAAGCTGCCGGTGCACGAGCTGGCGATGATGATGACCATTGCGCTGCGCTTCATCCCGACGCTGGTGGAGGAGACCGACAAAATCATCTCCGCGCAGAAGGCGCGCGGCGCCGATTTGGAGAGCGGCGGGCTGATGCAGCGCGCCCGTGCGCTGATTCCGATTTTAATTCCGCTGTTTGTCTCGGCGTTCCGGCGCGCGGACGAGCTTGCCATGGCGATGACCTGCCGTTGCTACCGCGGCGGCGAGGGCCGCACAAGGATGAAGCAGCTAAAAATTCAGCTGCGGGACATCAACAGCGCGGTGTTTGTGGGCCTGTGCCTGGTCGCTGTGATTGCGATTAACCTGTATGCGCCGGTCGTTTTCACCATGCGCTAAGGCGGCTGCCGGCATCCCCCCGAAAGGAGCGCAAGCTTATGGAG
Source organism: uncultured Anaerotruncus sp. (assembly GCA_910586875.1). Lineage (GTDB taxonomy): Bacteria > Bacillota > Clostridia > Oscillospirales > Ruminococcaceae > Anaerotruncus. The sequence goes on from CAJUJI010000072.1 coordinate 7,833, forward strand.
CGTCAGCTTTTGTTCATCATTCGTTACCGTGGTACCCGCTACCACGGCTTTCAGGTGCAGCGCGCGGGCGTGCTCACCATCGCGCAGGTGATGCAGGATGCCATAGAAGCGGTGTTCAAGCAGCGCCTGAACATCAAGGGCTGCTCCCGCACCGACACGGGGGTGCACGCCAACCGGTTTGCGCTGACGCTGCGCACCCAGTCTTCGATCCCCTGCGACGCTGCGGTGCGGGCGCTCAACATCAAGCTGCCGCCGGATGTGGCGGTATTGGAGTGCCACCAGGTACCGGACACCTTTCATCCGCGCTACGACTGCACCGGCAAACGGTATCTTTACCGCATCTGGAACAGCACGATTCCAAATCCGTTTCTAACCGACCTGACCTTGCAGCATCCATACCCGCTTGACCTTGCGCGGATGAATGCGGCCGCAAAGCAGTTTTTGGGGAGCCACGATTTTTCGGCATTTTGCAGCGCGGGCAGCAAGGTCAAGGACCGCGTGCGCTGCATCACCGACGCTTCTGTCAGCACAGACGGCGCGCTGTGCACCTTTTCGGTCACCGGCAGCGGTTTTCTATACAACATGGTGCGCATTATGATGGGAACCTTGCTCGAGGTTTCGCGCGGCGCGATACAGCCGGAGCAGCTCCCTGCGATCCTCGCTTCCAAAAACCGCGCCTGCGCAGGACCGACCGCTCCCGCGCGGGGTCTGTATCTGGACGAGGTGTTTTATCCGCAGGAGCTTCTCGCAGAAAAGCAGCCGTGAGCGGCGGCTTTCGGCATGAATGAGAAAGGAGGCCCAAAAATGGCAAAGCTGACCAATCTGGAAAAGGTGCGGCGGCAGCGCGCGCGCAAGCGGCTGATACGCAACCTGTTTGTACTGGGGATTTTTGGGCTGATCGTCTATCTGTGCATCACACTTATCCACCAGATCGGAGAGATGGACCTGAAAACCGCCTACAGCGACATCAAGGCGGAAATCGGCTCTGGCAACGGATTTCCGGTGACGATGCCAGGCGGCGAGGTGCGCCAGCTCCAGCGTGCGGGGGACAGCCTCATGCTGCTGACCGATACAAACATCTACAGCTACAACGCAACCGGAAAACAGATGCTCAACGCACAGCACGGCATGGCTGATCAAACGATGTCGGTTGCACGAGAGCGCACGCTGCTTTATGACCGCAGCGGCAGCCGGATTACCCTGTACTCCAAATCCTCGCAGGTCAGCACCATGACCTCCGAGCAGCAGATTTTTACCGCAGATCTGGCGGCGAACGGCAACTTTGCGGTGGTGACCGCCTCGGACACCCATATGGCGCAGGTCACCGTCTATAACCGCGAAATGCAGTGGTTTTACCGCTGGAAGTCCTACCGGCCGGTGGTGAGCGCGGCGCTCTCGGATGTGCGCGATGAGATGATGGTCGGCTGTGTGGATGTGGAGGATGGCGGCTATCTGTCCAGCATCAGCCGTTTTTTGCTCTCGACCGAAAAGGAGCTCAACCGCATCGAGCTTGCGGATGAGCTGCTTGTTTGGCTGGACTACACAAGCGGAGGGAATACCCTGCGTGCCATCACCGACAAGCGGGTGATCCTGTTTAACAGCGACCTGCATGAAATCGGCTCGTTCGAGTTCGGCACACGCAAGCTCAACCGGTTTTACAGCGCACGGGAGGGGATGGTCCTGGTCTTTGGGGACCACGCCGCAGATAAGTGCTTGGAGCTGGTAACGCTGGACGAAGCCTTCCAACTGCAAGGAATGTTTGAGGTCGCCTACGATATCATCGATTTAAAGGCGGATTCGGATTATATCTATCTGGCCTCCCGCGACCAGGTTGAAGTGATGCGCTATGACGGGACCACGATGGTGCAAATCGAGCTGTTTAACCTGCATAACATCGAGCCGATCGACGGGCAGCTTTATTATGCGACCGGCGCCGAGTTGGGGGTGCTCCCGACACGGGAGGCCATCAACCAAGCGCGCGAGTTGGAGCGGGCGCGCAAAAACCAGGAGCGGGAGAACGCCTCCTCCGAGGCTGCCGAACCGCCAACCAGCAGCGACGACGACAGCTCCTCCTCCACGGGCGCGGAGCAGCCGGCTAACAGCGATACCGGCGGCGATTCCTCCACCGCGGATACCGAGCAACCGGCCGGCAGCGCCTCCCTCTCCGAGGATGCGGAGCAACCGGCCGCCAGCAGTTCCTCCTCCAAGGACGCGGAGCAACCGGCCGCCAGTGATCCCCCAAACGCAGCCGGTTCGTCGTCCGCAGGCTAGGATATAACGTTTCAATCAAACACAGAAAAGGAGAATCTATGGAATTTCCAATTGCAATAATGTTGGATCTTATCGCGGTGTGTATTGTGCTGTACTGTGCGCACTCCGCCGCGAAAAAAGGGTTTGCCCGCACGGTCATTCAGATGCTCTCATACCTTCTGGTGGTGATGGCAGCGTCGTTTCTGAGCAAGGCGACCGCACCGCTCATTTATGATCGGGTGGTGCGCCCTATCGTTTTGGAGGAGCGCGAGCAAAGCCGCGGCAATTTGCAGAATGCGGCGCTGGTGTCGATGCTGCCGCGCGGTATTTCCGTCGAGCGCAGCGGGTTAGAGGGGCTGCTGCCAGAAAATTTTGATTTAGAGGAGCTCGCAGAGGATCTGCTGCCCGAGGATATGCTGGATGGGCTCGCAGAGGAGCTGGAGGAAGCGACCATCCGCCCGCTGGCGATCAGCGCAATTTCGATGGTAGGCTTTGTGGTGCTGTTCACCATCCTTAGCATCCTCGCCAATATGCTGCTGTCGGCGCTGGGCATCATCAACCACCTGCCGCTCATCGGACCGGTCAACGCTCTGTTGGGCGGCGCCATCGGCGTCCTGGAGGGCGCGCTGATCGTGCTGGTATTGGCGGTGCTGCTTCGCGGACTGCTTTATCTGCACCCAGAAGGCTGGTGGATATTTGACGACACGCTTGTAAGCAAAACCTACCTATTTCGCTATTTTTATGACCTGGATTCTTTGCGGGAGCTCTGTGCAGGGCTTGCAAAATTCCGATAAAGGGTCTAAAATAAGAGCAGTGTTCAACGGTCATTCATATGCCGTTCATATTCCACATATATAATAGAACCTGGGCGGATGCCCAACTGCATAGAAGCAGAGAAAAGGTGAATGAAGAAATGGATATGATGTGTACAAGATGCAAAAAACGCGTGGCCGTGGTTTTTATGACCCGACTGGAGGGCGACAAGACGATCAATGAGGGCTTGTGCCTGAAGTGCGCAAAAGAGCTGGGGTTAAAACCGGTCAGTGATTTGATGGATAAAATGGGAATCACCGACGAAGATTTAGAAAATATGTCTGAGCAGATGATGGGGCTGTTCGGCGGCGAGGATGGCTTTGAGATGGGCGGCGCGCAGGCAATGCCGCTGCTGCAAAATATTTTTGGGTCCGCTCCCGCCGATTCGTCGGAGCGTGAAGCGCTCACCCCGCAGGCGCAGCAGGACGAGGATTCGCCGGCTGCACCGCCTGCCCAGGAGCATCCCCCCAAGCGCGAGCGCCGTAAGCAGGCGCCGGAAAAGCAGTTTAAGCATTTGGACGCCTATTGCGAAAACCTCTCGCGCAAGGCGGAAGAGGGCAAGCTGGATAAAATCGTCGGGCGCGAGCGGGAAATCTATCGTGTGATTCAGATTCTCAACCGCCGCACGAAAAACAATCCCTGCCTGATCGGTGAGCCCGGCGTGGGCAAAACCGCGGTTGCAGAAGGAATTGCACAGCGTCTGGCAGACGGAAACGTGCCTTACCGGCTGGCGAATAAAAAGCTGTATCTGCTGGATTTGACCGCGCTGGTCGCAGGCACTCAGTTCCGCGGCCAGTTTGAAAGCCGTGTCAAGGGATTGGTGCAGGATATCAAGGATGCCGGCAATATCATCCTTTTCATCGACGAGGTGCACACCCTGGTTGGTGCAGGCGACTCGGAAGGCTCGATGAATGCGGCAAACATCCTGAAGCCCGCCCTCTCGCGCGGAGAAATTCAGGTGATCGGCGCGACCACCTTCAACGAATACCGCAAGCATATTGAAAAGGACGCCGCATTGGAACGGCGCTTCCAGCCGGTCACGGTGGAGGAGCCGTCGATTACCGAAGCGGTGGAGGTACTCAACGGGGTAAAATCCTACTATGAGCAGCACCACCGTGTGACGGTCAGCGACGAGATCGCACGGATGGCTGTGGTGCTCTCCGAGCGGTATATCACCGACCGGTTTTTGCCGGACAAGGCGATTGACCTGATGGATGAGGCGTGCTCCTGCGCGGTGCTGCGCAATCTGCCGCTCGCGGAATATGACAAGCTGACCAAACAGATCGGCGACCTCCAGGAAAAGCTGGAGGTGCTGGAAGCGGATACCGATACCCCCGATTACGAGAAGATTGCAACCCTGCGCGGCGAAAAGCTGCTGCTTGACCAACAGCTGCGGGAGCTGGCGCCCTCTGCGCTGGAGCAGCCGGTCACAATCGAGGACCTCGCGCGGGTGATCGAGCTTTGGACCGGTATCCCCGCCTCGAAAATCCAGGAAACCGAACTGCGCCGGGTGGCGCATCTGGGACCGGTGCTCAAGGAGCGGGTGATCGGACAGGATGAAGCGGTCGAACTGGTGGCCGCAGCGGTGCGCCGCAGTCGGGTACAGATCTCCGCGCGCCGGCGGCCTGCGTCGTTTATCTTTGTCGGACCGACCGGTGTGGGCAAAACCGAGCTGGTTAAGGTGCTGGCAAAGGAGCTGTTCGACACCACCGACCCGCTAATCCGGCTGGATATGTCTGAATTCATGGAGAAACACAGCGTTTCGAGAATTGTAGGATCTCCTCCTGGCTATGTCGGCTACGACGAGGCGGGCCAGCTCACCGAGAAGGTGCGGCGTAAGCCCTATTCGGTTGTGTTGTTCGATGAGATTGAAAAAGCGCATCCGGATGTGCTCAATATCCTGCTGCAAATTCTGGATGAAGGGCGGATCACCGACGCACATGGACGGGTTGTTTCGTTTGAAAATACCGTGATTGTCATGACCTCAAACGCGGGCAGCGAGCGGCGGGAAAATGTGCTGGGCTTCAATCGGGAGGCCGGAGAGGTCGCAAAGGAAAAGGTGATGAAAGCACTCTCCGATTTCCTGCGTCCGGAGTTTCTCGCGCGGGTGGATGAGGTGGTTGTCTTCCGCGCACTGGACGAGGAAAACTATAAGCAGATCGCTAACCTGATGCTCAGCGAGCTCAAGGACCCGCTCACCGAGAAGGGGATCAAGTTCGGCTGGGACGAGGCTGCAACCGCCTATATCGCACATAAGGCGTATGGGAAAAAGAGCGGCGCGCGCGACCTGCGTACGGTCATCCGCAAAGAGGTCAAGGATGTTATCAGCATCCAGTTGGTGGAGCATTTGGATGCACCACCCGCTTTGATGAAGTTAACAATTGAGGATGAAAAAATGAAGCTGATGTGTAGCGAGGTCTAACCCACCCCCTATCACGCTCCCTATCCTCTCCCAACATCCCCAAGCACCCACTCCCCCGCTCCCCCATTCCTCGCCGCAGGCGCATAAAAGTTTTACTCGATTTTTT
>CAJUJI010000073.1 GCA_910586875.1 uncultured Anaerotruncus sp.
CCTAATTATAGTAACAATGTCAAACAAAAACTGCAATGGAAGGGGTTTTTCTGATGACAAAACGTGAAAGATTTCTCAATGTTCTAGCAAACAAACCTGTGGACCGTGTTCCGGTTGCATTTTTCCACCATTTTTTGGAGGACTGGACCGATTTTGGACTCGGTGTTGAAAACGATGCAGTATTTGAAAAGAATATTGAGGGACACCGCATCGCTCGCAAGCTTTTTGATCCGGATGTAGCGAAAATCATGAACGACTCGCTGATGCTGATGCCGGTCGAGGCGTCCTTTGTAAAAACGGCCGCTGACCTGCGCAAAATCGAGCCGCTCTCGATGGATTCTAAATTTGTTCAGCGCACATTGGAGCTGACCAAGCGGGTGCGTGAGATTTATGCAGACAGCGATGCACCGGTATATGCCACAAGCTTTTCGCCAACCTTGGTGCTGCGCAGCAGCCTGCCAGAAGGCCGCAGACCAGGACTGGGCGGTCCCGAGACGGTGATTAAGAAGTTCATCCAGGAGGACCCTGAGGCGCTTGGTGTCGCTTGTAAAGCGGTGAGCGAGGGCATCATCGAGCTAAACCGTCTGCTGATGAAAGAGGGCGGCATCGATGGTATCTACCTGAGTGTCAATAACCAGGCTGGCTTCTTCCCAGAGGAGGTCTACCGCACCTACATTTCTCCACATGAAAAGGCTGTTTTGGATGATGCAAACACACTCAGCGATGTAAACATTCTACATATCTGTGGCTTTATCGGAAAAGGAAACGATCTGCGGCTGTTCACAGAGTTTGACGCCGCTGCCTACAACTGGGCGGTTCATACCGAAAAGGTTTCGCTCAGCGAAGGAAAGAAGATGTTCGGTGGAAAAGCTGTTTTTGGCGGCTTTGAGCAGGCCGGCGTGCTTTATAAGGGCACACGGGAAGAAGTGGAAGCCTATGCCTGGAAAATTCTTGACGAGGCGGGCCAGACTGGAATTATGCTGGGTGCAGACTGTACCGTTCCTGCTGATATTGATGATACCCGTTTGGAATGGGTTCGTCAGGCAGCAATCAAGTACGCCAGCCGGTAAGGGGGTCAAGGTGTGATGCTGAAACCAGAGATACAAGAAGCTTATGTAAACATTCTAAAAGAAGAGCTGGTACCGGCTACCGGCTGCACCGAGCCAATCGCTGTGGCTTACTGCGCAGCAAAGCTGAGAGCGGTGCTGGGCGCATTGCCAGAAAAGGTGTTGGCAGAGGTTTCCGGCAACATTTTAAAGAATGTCAAGAGCGTAGTGGTACCGAACACAGGCGGGCTAAAGGGTGTGAAAGCGGCCGTGGCTGTGGGGATCGTAGCGGGGCAGGCGGATAGAGAGCTGGAGGTGATCTCCTCGGTTCCAGCAGAGCGTCATCAAGAGATTGCTACTTATTTGCAAGAAACTCCTATTGAAATCGTCTGCCCCGATACCCCCAGAATGTTGGATATCCGCCTTTCCGGTTGGGCAGGAGAGCATCAGGCGATTGTCCACATCGCCAACCATCACAGCAATATCGTTTATATCGAAAAAGATGGGAAGCCTTTGTTGGAAAAACCGTTGGAGGATTCCTCCGAGTCCGGTCTGACCGATAAAAGCCTGCTCAACCTGAAGGATATTTTGGCCTTTGCTGATGAGGTAGACCTGTCTTTGGTTTCGGAGCTGTTGGAGCGTCAGATCCAATACAACAGCGCGATTGCAGAGGAAGGGCTGAAAAACCCTTGGGGGGCGAACATCGGAGCGACACTCCTCAAGGAATACGGCAATAATGTCAAGGTGGAAGCCAGCGCTTGGGCAGCCGCAGGCAGCGACGCTCGTATGAGCGGTTGTGAAATGCCGGTGGTTATCAACTCCGGCTCTGGCAACCAGGGTATTACCTCCTCTCTGCCGGTGGTTCGCTACGCAAAACATCTGAGTGCGACACAGGAGCAGCTCTATCGGGCGCTGCTGGTCAGCGACCTTGTAACCATCTATCAAAAGGCGGGGATTGGCCGTCTGTCGGCCTATTGCGGCGCTGTTAGCGCTGGGGTAGGCGCAGGAGCAGGCGTCGCTTATCTGCAAGGAGCGGAGTATGACGCAATCGCACATACCATTGTCAATGCAGTCGCGATTCTTTCGGGAACCATCTGCGATGGAGCAAAGCCTTCCTGTGCGGCTAAGATTGCCGCGAGCGTGGATGCGGGTATTCTGGGCTATCAGATGTACCTCAATGGCCGGAATTTCCAAGGAGGAGACGGCATTGTTGGGGAGAACGTGAGTGAAACGGTAGCCAATGTTGGGGTGCTGGCAAAAGAGGGGATGCGCTCCACCGACCGCACCATCCTTCGCATTATGACCCAATAAGAATATAGAAAAAATAGATTGATGTTTTGAATGGAGAAAGGAGACAGTTATGGAAAAGAGAGAAAAGTCCGAGTTTATGAAAAGCTTTTCCATCTGGTTTGGATTGGGCGCCATCATGTTTGGCACCTATTGCGGCGCAAATATGGCCTCTGGCGTTTACGCATCGGCCTATATCGTTACACTAGGCGGCGGATGGGGATTGGTTTGGCTGCTGATGTTCTTCGCCTTTATGACCTTCTTCTGTGCAATTGGTCTGGACTTTGTCCGTGCCTACAAGGTTAACAACTATAACGAATACTATCTGGCGCTTTATGGCGTACATAAGCCGGATTCCAGTCCGGTTCTCAAGATGGGCGTCACCGTATTTTTCGATATTTTCACCATGCTCAAGGGACTGGTAAACGTGGCGGCTACCGTGGCGCTTTTCACCGAGCTGCTCAACGCATTGATGGGCGTTCCAACGCTGGTTGCCAGCATCATAGGCATCCTGCTGTTTGCGGTGCTCACCATCTATGGTGCCAGCTTCCTGCGGCGTTTCAATACCGTAATGACCATCTCGTTGATCGTATGTCTGGCGGCTATTCTGATTGCGGTTATCGGCATTCGGGGCGATGTGCTGGCCAGCCGGATCGGCAACTTCCAGGAGGGTCTGGATTGGAGCGATACCTCTGTAAAGGCGCATTTCATGATGTTCCTGTCCTACTGCTTTAATACCTCCGCCTGGGGCTCTACGCTGAGCAACTATTCGGATCAGCTGCGCAGCAAAAAGGACGCGATTGCTTCCGGCATCATGATCGGTGCTCTGGTTACCGGACTGTTCGCTGTTACTGGAGCAATTGTACTGCCGTTTATGCCAGAGGTGCTGGCGGGCACTCCAATTCTGATGATCTGCCAGAATTACCTGCCGAAAGCGCTGACCGCAATCTACTGGGTTGTTGTTATCTTCTCGGTGGTATCCACCGCACCTAGCTTTACCTTCAACTTCTCCAACCGCTGGGCTGCTGTCTGGAAGACCGAAAAACTCTCGCATCGCACCAAATTCTTCATCCTTTCGTTCGCATTCCTGCTGGCCTGCGGTGTGCTCTCACAGGTTGGTCTGATGGTAATTGTAAAGAAAGGTTACACCATGCTGGGGAATATCGCGCTCTTTGCGGTAATCATCCCACTCTTCATCTCGATTCCCCGCGTTATCATGAAGGATAAGGCCGAAAAAGTCAACGCATAAAAAACCTCCTCACCTCGTTTTTTGGCCGATTCCATAGGAATAAGGACGCCTGGCTTTATTGCACAGGCGTCCTTTTTTGCGTGACAAGAATATCACAGCATTTTTGTTTGTTTTGCGTAGTGACAGCAATGTAAACTTGTGTTACACTAAAGCTGCAAGATTTGATCACATATCAAATAAGGGGGCCATTCCAATCGCATACGATCAATATGAAATCAAAACGGTTGCCAATCTAATAACCGACCGGCTGCGGGAGGATATTATCAATGGTGTTTATAAAGCAGGCGAACATATTGTTTTAGGGGAGCTTGCGCAGAAATACGGCGTCAGCCATATGCCAATTCGCGAGGCGTTTCAGTGCCTGAAGGGGGAAGGGCTGCTGGAGGTCAAGCAGTATAAAGGCGCCCGTGTACTTTCTTTCAGCCGCAAGGATGTGTCCAATATTTACGATATCCGCATGGTGATGGAACAGCTCATCATGAGCGAGGTGGTGCAAAAAAACTACAGCGAAGAATTTTTGCAGGAGCTGGAGCGGATTAACCAGCTGACAGATTTCACCCAACCCTCCAGCCAATTGAGCGAGCAATACCAGCAGATCAACAATCAATTTCACTATACCATGTTTACCCTTTGCGAAAATAACCGCGCGCGGGATATGTATGTTTTTTACTCCAACCTTTTTAAAGCGCTGAAGAAGAAACATCCGAATACGATAGAAGAAATCCGCAATGCAACACAGGATCATCGCAGCATGATTGAGGCTTTGCGGCTGCATGATGCGCAGGAACTCTCCCAAATCATCGTCCGTCATGCGACACAGGCAAAGAACAACCTGCTAAAAAGGTTGGAGACAGACGCTTTTTAAAACTACAATCGCTGTAGTTTTTTGCTCAAAATTTGATCAAATATCAAAAATGGAGGGGACTTTATGTGGAAGGATCAGGATATTGGTTTAGGGGTTGTGATAATCCTGCTCTCAAGTCTGTTTTTGACGCAAACCGCAAAGCTTTCCAGTGCAAGCGCGATGTTCCCAAAATGGCTGCTTTGGATGATGGTTTTTGCCGCTGTGCTTATCATTGTGAAGGCTTGTGTCCGGCTCAAACGGAAGGGCCAGCCAAAACAGCACATCTCTTTGCGGGAATTTGGCATTGAAGCTGGTATTCCGGGCGGAATGTTGTTACTTGCCTGCCTGCTGTTGGAGCTGTTAGGCTTTTACATCTGCTGCTTTTTGATTCTGATTGCCGTCAGCATCCTACAGGACTGGATTTTAGAGGGGCGTTATTCTCTCACAAAGGCTGGTCTGCTTCGGATTTTGTGTTTTTCAGGGGGCGTTTCGGTGTTGATGTTTTTTTGTTTTTCGGTGTTGCTGTCGTTGCCGACCCCTGCGGGTATTTTGGGGTTTTAATGCAGTTGGAATAGGTCAACCTTACAACATTTCAAAAAGGAGTGCTGAAGATGAAAAGAAGAATGCACAAATGGCTTTGCTGTGGACTGTCGCTGATCCTCCTGCTGGCGGTGCTGCCAGGCTGCCAGAAAAAGGAGAAAGCCTACCCAGATGGAACGATCAATCTGATTATCCCATATTCAGCAGGCGGGAATGCGGATACGGTCGGCCGGATGGTCGCGCAGTATTTGGGAGAGGAGTTGGGGGTGCAGATTGTCTGTGTGAATAAGCCGGGCTCCAGCGGCGAACTGGGTGCAATGGAAATCGCCAGCGCCAAACCGGACGGCTATACCATCGGATTGCTCAACTCCCCTGACTTTATTATTTCCGACCTGGTCAACCCCGATTTTGACTTTGCGTTTGCAGATAGTGTGCATTATATCGCCAGCTTTACCAAAACGCCGTTTTCCTACTATGCACAAAAGGGCAGTGAGATCGATACCTGGGAAAAATTTGTTGCGCATTGCAAAGCGAACCCCGGCAAGGTAACAGTTGGGGAAGGTGGTATTGCACATCGGGTATTGGCTGCCGCGATCATGGAGCATTTTGGAATTGCGTTTACAACCATCAATTTCAGCGGGGCAAGCGACGTGGTAGCAGCGCTGCTTGGCGGTCATGTGGATGCAGCCAGCAGCGGCAACCAGCAGCTCAGCAGCTTTCTTGCGGGCAACTGTGTGCCCATCGCCTGGGGTGGAGAGGAACCCTGCCAGGACCTGCCGAACACCCCGATGTTCAAAGATGAAGGGCTTTCCATCGACTTTTTAGCGGTCTGCAACACCATTGTTGCACCCAAAGGGATTCCGGGCGAGGCGCTGCAAAAGTTGACCGCTGCCTGTGAGAAGATCTCGCAGAATCAGGAGCTGATCGACCAGATCACTGCGACCGGCTACACCTATAGTGCGCGCACAGGCGACGCTTTGACGCAGGAGCTTACCGGCTACTACGAGACCGCAAAGGGTCTGTGTGAGCAATACAAAGAGCTGATATTGGCCCAATAGCGATGAAACGGATGCAAAACATTGCTGGCTGTTGCCGGTGCTTACGCTGAGGCTGGAATGCTACAAGGAGTTATAAAATGAATTTTGAATTGTTGACCGACCTCTTTCAGCCGGATTTGATTCTTTTCTGTTTTCTAGGGACGTTATTCGGGGTGATTATGGGGGCAATTCCAGGGCTGAACGGCGCAGTAGGGGTATCCTTGCTGCTGCCGCTGACCTACAATATGTCTGTGCAGGCAGGTTTGTTGATGCTCGGCGGGATCTATATGGGTGGAATGTATGGCGGCTCGATCACTGCTATTTTAATCAATGTGCCTGGAGACGTTGTTGCAACCTGTACTGCAATGGAGGGGTACCCCATGACACAGCAGGGGCGCTCCCGCGAAGCGCTCTATTATTCGGTGTTTGCAAGCAGTTTTGGCGGGCTTATTGGGATTGCGGCGCTCATCTTTTTTACACCACCGCTGGCGAATATTGCACTGAAATTCGGCCCGCCCGAGATGATGCTGGTAGCCATCTGCGGGCTGGCGGTGGTTGGCAGCCTCTCGGGAAACCACCTTTGGAAATCGCTTCTTGCGGTATGTCTGGGACTGTTTATTCCCACTATCGGACTGGACCAGATGACCACTATCGCCCGCATGACCTTTGGAATTCGTACGCTGAATTCCGGCTTTTCCACCATTCCAATCTGTCTAGGATTTTTCTGCTTTGCAGAGATGTTCCGAAATATCGGACAGAAAAAGGCGGAACAGTTTGTCTATCAGGATACACCCATTCGACGGATTACCGTGATCAAAGAGATTCTGCGCAAACCGATTTTATTGCTGCGCTCCGCCCTGATCGGCATTTTTGTGGGCATTCTGCCTGGGGTGGGCGGTACAATGGCGGTCTTTCTCTCCTATGGGGAGGCAAAACGCACCTCGAAGCATCCGGAGCTGTTTGGGAAAGGCAGCACAGAGGGGATTGTCGCTGCGGAGTCGGCCAATAATGCGCTGGTCGGCGGTGCGCTTGTCCCGATGCTCGCGCTGGGGATTCCTGGCTCCCCCACCTCTGCAATTTTGGCCTGTGCACTCACCATGCACGGAATCATCTGTGGACCGGATTTGTTTGTCAAGCGGCCAGAGGTCGCCTATACCTTCCTTTATGGAATGCTGTTTACCATCCTTGCAATGGCACTGCTGGGCGCGCTGGGGATCCGCTATTTCGCCTACATCCTAAAGATCAAAATGCAGTATATCATCCCAGCGGTGATGGTGTTTGCACTGTTTGGCGCCTATAGCATCAACAACCGTATGCTGGATGTTTTTACAGCGGTTGGCTTTGGCATTCTGGGCGTATTGCTTTCCCGTTTTGAAATCCCTATTCCGCCGGTCATTATCGGGGTGGTGCTTTCTCCGCTGATCGAGCAAAATCTGCGCAGAGCGCTTCAGATGGCGAAAGCGGCAGAGATCCCATTCCCGCTTTATGTAATCCAGCGTCCGCTTTCGCTTGTGCTGCTGGTAATCGTTGTGTTTTTCTTTGTACTGTTTTTTGGTATGCGCGCAAAAAATGACAAAACACCGAAAGCCGATTGATCAATCAAGGGGGAGACCATGTCGAACGTTACAATTAAAGAGATTAAAACTTTTATTTTAAAGCCGGTGCCAACCAATCCAAACCTAATTGTTGTCAAGGTGGAAACCTCGGAGCCTGGCCTCTATGGACTGGGCTGCGCCACCTTTGCCTATCGTAGCAAGGCGGTCAAGAGCATTGTGCAGGATTATTTCCGTCCGCTTCTCATCGGCCGCAGGGTTGCGGAGATTGAGGATATCTGGCACCTGCTGCAATACAGCGCCTATTGGCGTTCGGGGCCTGTTCAGCAGAATGCAATTTCCGGCATTGATATTGCGCTTTGGGACATCAAGGGGAAGATGGCAGGGATGCCGGTTTATGATCTGCTCGGTGGCAAATGTCGGGAAGGTGCAGTTGTTTACCGCTACGCCAACGGCCGCGATATTCCAGAGATGCTCGATGAATTTCACAAGCGTCTGGAGGAGGGCAACACCCATATTAGGGTGCGCACCGGCAGCTTTGGAGGACCCTATCTGCCTCCGGGACATTTTCAGGGAAAAGAAGGGCTATCCTATTCTCCGCAGAGATATATAGCCGAGCTGATAGAAGCGATGCAGGCGGTTCGTCGGGAGTTTGGAAATGATGTGGAGCTGCTGCATGACACCCATGAGCGCCTGGATCCCCCGGATGCTTTGCGGCTGGCCCGCGAGATGGAACAGTTCCGGCTCTTTTTCCTGGAGGACCTGCTTGCACCCGAGCAGGGAGCCTGGTACCGGCAAATTCGCGCAAAAAGCATTACGCCATTGGCGATGGGAGAATTGTTTGTCAATCCCAAGGAGTGGGATTTTCTGTTCAGCGAGCGCCTGATCGATTATATCCGTGTCCACATCACCGCGATTGGCGGCATCACGCCAGCTAAAAAGCTGGCGGTGCTGGGAGAGGCGTTTGGCATTAAAACGGCTTTTCATGGTCCTACCGATGTGACACCGATTGGACATGCTGCAAATTTACATTTGGACTATTCCTGCCACAATTTTGGAATTCAGGAATGGGCGGGTATCAGCCCGATTGAGCAGGAAATTTTCCCAGGCTGTCCTGAGCTGCGCGGCAATACCGTCTACCTCAATGGCAAGCCAGGATTGGGAATTGATTTTGATGAACGGTTGGCGGCGAAGTATCCTCCGGATGATGTTAGCTGGATTCACCGTTGGCAGATGCGGCTTCCAGACGGAACCATTCATACGCCTTGAGCACATCTATTTTTAGGTAGTTTTTTACTGCCAAAGGAAAGCGTGCCTGCATCCTCGATGCAGGCACGTTTTCTGCTGGTGCTGTGTTGCGCTCCAAAAGGTATAAAGCGGCGGATAAGCGCATAAAGATTAAGGACGAAACTGTTTTGGGAGGGCTAAGGATGGCGGAAGAAAAAAAGCCGGTACCGGCGCACAATGTCATTATGGAAAGCAGGCGCAAGCTGTCCATCTCCGGCGTGACCGAAATCGACAGCTTTGATGAACAGACGGTGGTGCTGTTCTGCGAAACTGGAGAGCTGGCCATCCGCGGAGAAGGGCTGCACATTAACCGGGTGGACGTGGATACAGGGGAGCTCAGTTTGGAAGGAACGAGAATTGATGGGCTGTCCTACGCGGATAATTTGTCATCGCGCGGAGGTTTTTTCAGCAAACTTTTCCGCTGAAGGGGAGGCTGACATGGAAATCACGATTGCGGGGCAAACCTGGGTTTTCCTGTGGGCAATTGCGCTGGGTGCAGCGCTGGGTGTTTGTTATGATGTATTTCGTATTCTGCGGGTAGCGTTGCCCCATTCCTCGGCCGCCGTAGCGGTGGAGGATGTGCTGTTTGCGACAATCTGCACAGCGGCGACCTTTTTTTATCAGCTCGGCACCGATTGCGGACGTATCCGCATGTTTGTGCTAATTGGAGAGCTGATTGGTTTTGTGCTGTATTACTGCACAGTAGGGGTGATCGTCCTGCGTATTTCTTCCGGCGTGATTCATGCCATCCAACGTTTTCTAGGTTGGATCTGGCGGATCCTGTTTGCTCCGATGGTGCGATTTGCAGCAAAAATAGGCAAAATTGGGCGCTCAGGGATAAATTTCCTTAGAAAACATCTAAAAATAGAGATGAAAAATGCCAATATACCCTTGAAAAAGCCAGGCATTTTAGTGTATAATTTAAAAAACAGCTTGTGGGGGAACGGGTGGAAGAAATTTCAAAAGGACAAAAGGTATCCGGAAGATGAGAAAAGTTAGAACAAGGAAAAAAAGCCTGGTAATGCGGATTTGTGTTCTATGTTTTGCCGGTTATATTGTAGTGACCCTGATTAGCTTGCAGATGGAAATTTCTGCAAAGCGTGAGGAGCTGTTGTTTTTACAGGAGCAGACCGAGCTGCAAAGCACACAGAATAAGGAAACCGAGCGGTTGATTAGTTATAGCAAGGACGAGGCAAATCTTTCTAAAATTGCGCGTGACCGCTTGGATTTGGGCTTTTCAGATGAGCACGTTTATCGCGATGCGGCAGGTTCCTGAGCGGGTATGTTCATAAACGCCTGGTTGCGGCGGGGTGTATTTATGATAAGGCTGCGGACAAGCAATCCGCAGACGGAATTTTTAAGGAGGCAGCGTAACAAACTATGCAGCTTGAGGTTGGGAGTATCTTAGAGGGTAAAGTAACAGGCATTACAAAATTTGGCGCATTCATCGAACTGCCAGGCAACAAAACTGGGATGGTACATATCTCAGAGGTGGCATCTTCCTATGTTAAGGAAATTTCAGATCATCTGTCAATGGGGCAGATGGTAAAGGTGAAGATTATCGGCATCACGCCAGAGGGCAAAATCAGCCTGTCAATCAAGCAAGCAGCACCAGCGCCGCAGCAGGGGGCTGCACCGCAGTCTAGACCGCGTGGACAGGCTCAACAACAAGGGACGGGCGGTGCGGATCGTCCGCCGCGCACCTTCCAGCCGCGCAGACCACCACGGGAGGTTTCCTTTGGCTTCGACCGGCGTCAGCCAATTTCCAGCGAGACGATGTCGTTCGAGGATATGATGAGTAAATTTAAGCAGGCGAGCGACGATAAAATGTCCGACCTCAAACGCTATACAGATGTGAAGCGCGGTACCTCGCGGGGGCGTAATTCGCGGTAATACGCTGGTGATAGGGGCTTTTTCTCTTGCAAAAAGCCCCTCTTGCGGCTCATTCTCTGAGCCGCAATTCACCCCAAAATGCGCTTTACGCAAAAGCCGCGTTTCGCGCCCTCTGCGGCTGGCGCCGCATACCGCGCGACCAGGGGCGCTGCCCCTGGACCTCGCAGCCTTTAAAAAGGCTGGCGAAATGTTTGATTCGCCTGCGGCGCGGGGAATGTAAGGCTGGCGAAATGTTTGATTCGCCTGCGGCACGGGAATATAAGGCCAAATGCCTACTTGTGTACAGTGCGGGCGCAAAGTGAGCTTTAAGCAGAAAGGGCGCAGTGCGCCCTTTTTTCGTGAGAGGAGAAAATCATGCAAATTCCAGATACAACCTTGATTGTTCACGCAGACCTGCGCACGATGGCAGAGCGGGATTATCCAGACGGTTTTATTCAATTTTGCGATGGAAAGATTACCGCATTGGGGGCAATGGAGGACGCGCCAGAGCAGGAGAATGCTTATGATGCAAAGGGCGCAATTTTGCTGCCGGGTCTGGTGGATGCACACTGTCACATTGGCATGTGGGAGGATGGCATGGGTTTTGAAGGGGATGATGGCAACGAGGACACCGATCCACTGACCCCACAGCTACGCGGACTGGATGGGGTGAATCCAATGGATGGCGCCTTTTCGGAAGCGCTGGACTATGGTGTAACGACGGTGGTGACCGGTCCGGGCAGCGCGAATCCGATTGCAGGCCAGATGTTAGCGATGAAAACGCTGGGACGGCGCGCAGATGCAATGGTCATTCGTGAGCCGCTTGCAATCAAGATGGCGCTGGGTGAGAACCCGAAGAAAAGCTATCAGGCTAAGGACAGTGGTCCAGTGACCAGAATGGCGGTAGCCGCGCTGATCCGTGAACAGCTTGCGAAGGCCAAAAAATATGCTGACCAGCTTGCACAGGCGGCAGAGGATGAAGAGCTGGACGAGCCGGAGTATGACGCGAAGTGTGAAGCGTTGCTGCCACTGCTTGACCATCGGGTGAAAGCACATATTCATGCGCATCGCGCGGATGATATTTTTACTGGTATCCGACTGGCGAATGAATTCGACTTTGAATATGTGATTGTTCATGGCACAGAAGGGCATTTGATTGCGCAGGAATTGCTTGCAGAGGGCTGCGCGGTGATTTGTGGACCATTGCTGGGCGGGCGCACTAAGCCGGAGCTGAAAAACGCAACGCCGAAAGGGGTGGGCCAGCTTGCACAGATGGGGGTTCCGGTGGCGATCTGCACCGATCATCCAGAGCTGCCATGCCACTATTTGTTGCTGAGTGCGCAGGTTGCCTATCAGGAGGGGATGCCTGCGGAAAAAGCGTTGCGGGCGATTACCATTGACGCAGCAAAAATCTGTGGATTGGAGCAGCAGGTTGGTTCGCTGGAGGTGGGCAAGGACGCTGATTTTGTGCTCTACTGGGAGGAACCGCTGCAAAACCACCGGCTGCCCAAGGCGGTCTTTATCAATGGAAAGAGGGTACGTTAAATGCGAGAGATAGACAGGGCGTTGTTCATCCAAACGGTGAAGGAGCTTTGCATTGAGGCAAACCATATTCTGCCGCAGGACCTAAAAACCTGTTTGCAGCGCGCGTGTGGGCAGGAGGAGTCCCCGTTGGGCCGCGAGGTTTTGGGGGACATTATACGCAATTATGAGACGGCCGAACAGCTGCAAATTCCGGTTTGTCAAGACACTGGGATGGCGGTAGTTTTCATCGATTTGGGGGAGGATGCACATATTGCAGGCCTGGCCGCTGCGGTTGATGAAGGGGTGCGGCAAGGATATGTAGAGGGTCTGCTGCGTTGCTCGGTGGTAGGGGACCCCCTGCGTCGAATCAATACCAATGACAATACCCCAGCGGTGCTGCATCTGCGGATGGTGCCGGGCGACCGCGTTTCCATTACCGTTGCACCAAAGGGCGCAGGCAGTGAAAATATGAGCAGCATTCGTATGATGACACCAGCTGCAACCGAGGAGGATATCATCGCCTATGTGGTGCAGGCAGTAGAAACTGCGGGTAGCAACCCTTGTCCGCCGGTTGTAGTAGGGGTCGGCATTGGCGGCAACTTTGAGGGATGTGCGCTGTTGGCAAAGCGTGCGCTCTGCCGTGATAGCTCGCTGCGCAATCCAGATCCGCTCTATCAAGGGTTGGAACAGCGAATGCTGGAGGCGATCAATCGCACGGGTATTGGGCCACAGGGCTTTGGCGGACGTGTTACTGCGCTGTCGGTCAATATCGAAGCGGGCGCAACCCATATTGCAAGCCTGCCGGTTGCGGTGAATATGGGCTGCCATGTCACCCGCCATGCGCATCGCGTCATCTAGTACTATAATACCAAAATCAATTCTAATTCTGTTGCAGTAGTAAATCAAAATTTTCGCCAGCCTTTTTCAAAAGGCCCGTGTGGATGAGTCAGGGCTGGAGCTGTCCGCTTTTAAACTAAAGTTTTCGCCAGCCTTTTTCAAAAGGCTGCGGGGTCCATGGGGCGGAGCCCCTGGTCGCGCCAAATAAAAAAAGCCACAGAGGTGGCTTTTTTTATTTGGTGTGAAACGCGTCTTTTTTGTATAAGCGCATTTCGGGGTGAATTGCCGTGCTATTTGCATAGCACGGCAAGAG
>CAJUJI010000074.1 GCA_910586875.1 uncultured Anaerotruncus sp.
CAGCATAAAAGCAGGCTTTCTATAGAATTTTCTTCAAAATATGAATAGATTGCAAACTGATTTGTTGCGATATTGCAACAAATCAGTTCTTTTTTGTTTAATTTCCGTATAAAATACCGGAAATGATGCGGTATATTTTGTTGATAATGTACAATAAAAACCAACAAAAGAAGCGAAAATTCTTTAACCAAGTTCACGAATTTGTCTTTTTTATATTTACTTTCCAAAATGAAGCCGTTATAATCAGAATACGAAACCCGCCGAATCATTTGCGGACAGGAGCGCGCCCTGTAGGCATAGGCGGTTTACACAAGCATCATGTGAGGAGGTATGAACATGATTGAGACGACATCCACCACTTCCTTGAAGGAGCCGGAGGGTTTTAATAGCGGAAAGTTCCCGCTGCAAAAAAGAAAGCTAGGGGGCGTCCAGCCGTTTATCAATCTGGGGCCATTCCATCTGCGTATTCCGCTGATCCACCATGAATGGTCCTGGACCGAAATGGCGGCAGCCATGTTCCTAGGCGTTGCTTGCCTGGGTGCTGGTACTGCAACCACCATGTCCACCTTTGGCTTTGACGATCCTACCACCATTGCGGCGCTGGGACTGACCGAAAACGGCGCGTTCCTGATGAGCCTGACCTTTGGTGTATTCAATGCGATTTGTTACTATCTGCCGTCGCTGCTGGGTGACCCGGTGGTTCCTGGCTGGATTACGCCGGCGCTGCCGCTGACACTGAAATACCTGGAACAGTGGTCGATTCCTGATTATGCGGCTGGCCAGGTGGACCGTATTTATGCAATGATTGCGCTGCAAATGCTGGTTGCACTGTGCTTCTTGATCATGGGAGCGACCGGACTGGGACGCAAACTGGTAGACGCGGTGCCGATCTCGATTAAAGCGGGTATCGTTTTGGGCGCGGGTATCACAGCAGGTATCAACGTCTTCAGCGCGCGTATGCCCAAAGCGCCGATTACCGTTGTAATTGCAGTGCTGATGTCCTATTTCTTCCTGTTTAATCCGACCTTTGCACGGGCTGCAAAGAAGAACAAGACCCTCAACCTCATCCGCAACCAGGGCGTTGTTCCGGCACAGCTGTTTGCAATTCTGCTTGCACCGTTCCTGATTCGTGAAATTGCGGTGCCGGTCATTCAGTGGGGCATCACTCCGCTCAGCGTTGGGTTCGTGCTCGAGCACTTCACCATCTTCGGTTTGGGTATGCCATCGGCAAGCTTCTTCCTGGCAGCGATTCCGAGTGCGCTGACCACCTATATTATCGCATTCTCCGACTTTGTACTGGCAAAGGAGATTGTCACCGAGGCAACCGCGACCCGTCCGGACGAAGTTGTTATTTTCGATGCAGGCCGCTCCAATCTGGTGAGCTTCCTGCGTAACGGGATTATGTCGCTGTTCGCCCCCTGGGTTCCGATGTGCGGTCCGCTGTGGGCGTCTGGTCTGTTGACCATTACCGAGCGCTACAAGAGAGGCTACAAAACACTACATAGCTATTGGGATGGCGTTTGTACCTTCCGCGCAGCGACGGTCATTGCAGTATTGATTCTGCCGCTGGTTACTCTGATTCGTCCAGCGTTTGCAATCTTCTTCGGCATCACCATGGGCGTACAGGCGTTTGCCTGCGGCAACATCGGTATGCGTATGTGTTCTACCGCCAATGAGCGCGGTATCGCCTGCGTAATCGCTGCGGCGTTTGCGTACTATACCCCAGGCTGGGCGCTGCTGGTCGGTATCCTGGTATGGGCTGTGGTAGAGGGCAGCGAGCTGTTTGTGAAGAAGGAAGCACAGACCGCTTAAAATTAAAATTGGCATAAGAAAAGCAGAGCTGATTGAAAGGGTCAATCCACCTGAAAATAGCCTCTATTTTCAGGTGGATGATAGGTCAGCTCTGTTTTCGCAGAAAATATGAAGGGGGAATCTTCCTGATGAAACAGATTATCATGTGCCCAGAGCTGCATAAATTTGCAAGCTGTGCAGAGTTTGCAGCGGAATTTTCGCTGGGTGCCGGCGATCTGGTACTGACCAACGCGTACATTTACGAGCCGTATTTTGGCAAGTTGGATCTGCCGGTACACACCATCTTCCAGGAGAAGTATGGTGCAGGCGAGCCGACCGATGTAATGGTGGACGCCATCATTGCAGACGCCGCAAAAACCGGCTGCAAGCGCATTGTCGCGATTGGTGGCGGCACGGTCATCGATATCGCAAAGGTGTTGGCGGTGTCCGATGGCGGTCCGGTGGACGGCCTTTACGAAAATGTAGCCAACCTGAAAAAGCGGCATGAATTGGTGATTCTGCCAACCACCTGCGGCACCGGCAGCGAGGTAACCAACCTGTCGATTATCAACCGCACAAGAATTGGAACCAAAATGGGGCTGGCATCTGCACAGATGTTTGCGGATCATGCAGTTCTGGTTCCGGAGCTGTTGAGCAGTCTGCCGTTTGCGGTGTTTGCGACCAGCTCGATTGATGCGCTGGTACATGCGGTTGAGTCCAGCCTCTCTCCAAAGGCGACTCCGTACACCAAATTGTTCGGCTACAAGGCGATTGAAATGATCATCAAGGGATATCAGAAGATTGTCAAGGATGGCCGTGAATGCCTGGGCGCGCTGATGGAAGATTTCCTGATTGCCAGCAACTACGCAGGTCTTGCGTTCGGTACTGCGGGCTGTGCGGCGGTCCATGCGCTGAGTTATCCGCTGGGTGGCACCTATCATGTGGCACATGGCGAGAGCAACTATGCGATGTTTACCGGCGTGCTGAAAAACTATATGGAAATCCGGCAGGACGGAGAAATCGCGGTGCTGAATACCTACCTGGCGGAATTGTTGGGCTGCGAGACCGGTGCGGTTTATGACAAGCTGGAAGAACTGCTCAACCAGCTGCTGCCCAAAAAGCCGCTGCATGAGTACGGCGTGACCGAGGCGGATTTGGACACCTTCACCGACGCGGTGATGAACACCCAGGGTAGACTGATGGCAAACAACTTTGTTCCGTTGGATGCTGCACGGGTTCACAAAATTTATCAAGAGCTGTATTAACCAGCGCAAAAGGGAGGAAGAAAAGATGGCACTTATGACTGGTGAACAATATATTGAGAGTATCCGCAAGCTGAATATGGAAATTTATATGTTCGGCAAACGGGTGGAAAATCCGGTGGATGACCCGATTCTGCGCCCATCGCTGAACTCGGTGCGCATGACCTATGATTTGGCGCAGCTTCCGGAATATGAGGATATTATGACCGCTGTTTCGCCGGAAACGGGCGAGCGTATCAACCGTTTTACCCATATCCACCGCAGCACCAAGGATCTTATCAAAAAGGTCAAGATGCAGCGGTTGCTCGGCCAGCAGACGGCGGCTTGCTTCCAGCGCTGTGTAGGTATGGACGCATTCAATGCGGAATACGCGACGACCTATGAGATGGATCAGAAGTACGGGACGCATTATTTTGAGAATTTTAAAAAGTTCATGTTCTATTGCCAGGAGAATGACCTGACGGTAGACGGTGCGATGACCGATCCCAAGGGTGACCGTGGGCTGGCGCCGCACGCGCAGCCGGACCCTGACCTGTATCTGCGCATTGTGGAGCGCCGCGAGGACGGCATCGTTGTGCGGGGCGCAAAGGCACATCAGACCGGTATCATCAACTCGCATGAGGTAATTGTTATGCCAACCTGCTCGATGGGGCCGGATGACAAGGATTATGCGGTTTCGTTCGCGGTGCCGGTGGACACAAAGGGCATCTTTATGGTGATCGGCCGCCAGAGCTGCGACACCCGCAAACGCGAAAACAGTGACATGGACGTCGGCAACGCGGAGTTCGGCGGCGTAGAGGCGCTGGTGGTATTCGATGACGTGTTTGTGCCGAATGAGCGCATCTTCATGTGCGGCGAGACCGACTATGCGGGTATGCTGGTCGAGCGGTTTGCAGGCTACCACCGCCAGAGCTACGGCGGCTGTAAGGTAGGCGTGGGCGATGTGCTGATCGGTGCGGCGGCAGTTGCAGCAGATTACAACGGCGCGGCAAGAGCCAGCCATATCAAGGATAAACTGATCGAGATGACCCACCTCAACGAGACGCTGTATTGCTGTGGTATTGCGTGCTCGGCAGAAGGCCATGCGACCGACAGCGGAAACTACATCATCGATCTGCTGCTCGCAAACGTCTGCAAGCAGAACGTGACCCGCTTCCCATATGAAATTGTGCGGTTGGCAGAGGACATCGCCGGCGGCTTGATGGTAACTGCACCGTCTGAGGCGGACTTCCGCGATGAGAAGCTCGGACCGGTCATTGAAAAATACCTCAAGGGTGTGGCGGATGTTTCCACCGAAAACCGTCTGCGTATCCTGCGGCTGATCGAGAACCTCTCGCTTGGCACCGCAGCGGTGGGCTATCGCACCGAATCGCTGCATGGCGCGGGCTCTCCACAGGCGCAGCGTATCATGATTGCGCGGCAGGGCAACCTGGCGATGAAGAAGAAGCTTGCGAAGAAGATCGCGCACATCAAAGAAGATTAAAATTTGTCTACCTTAGCGAGAGAGGGGCAGTGGCCCTGGTCGCGTGCGGCGCAGTGCTAGCTGCAAAGCGCGTGAAACACATCCGAATTTATAAAAGCGGATTTTCGGGATGAATTTCTGTGCAGCCATCAGATAGCCCTACAGCGTGGCGGTTGCATAGGTGAGAGGGGGCTTTTGCAATCGAAACGAGAAAAAAGCCCCCTCTCCCGGTCAATCAAATTAAGTCTAGCATAAAACGGAGGAACGTGGGATGGAGCTTGCAACAAGGATAGAACAGGTTTTAGACACGCAGGTACGCCCGCAGCTGGCGCTGCACCAGGGCGGAATTGAGCTGGTGGACTGCGATGAGACGAGTGGCGTGCTGCGGGTGCGGCTGACCGGCCAATGTGCGGGCTGTCCCTCAGCGGCGCTGACCACCCAGCAGCTGGTAGCGGAACAGGTTTGTGAAGCGGTGGCAGAAATTCATGAAGTGGTACTGGTAAACGGTGTAAGCGATGGGCTTTTACAGGAGGCGCGCGAGCTGCTAACGCGCAGACACAAATGATTGTTGCGGTGAAATATTGCGGGGGTTGCAACCCACGTTATGAGCGAAGCGAAATTGTGAAGCGGCTAAAGGCGGATTTTCCTGGGGTGTGTATTGTTTCATCCCAGGCTTCTGCCGATGTTGCGGCGGTTATCTGCGGCTGTTCTGCGGCGTGTGCGTCACGTGCTGGACTTTGCGCGCGATTGGGTGTTGTGATTCTGACCTCTTTGGAGGATTATGAAAAGCGCCTGTATCCGTTGCTAATGGCCGACGAGAGCTTATAGATAGATTGCGAAAAGGAGTGACAGAATAGATGGATTGGAAGGAGCTTTACCGGCAAAAGCTGACCACTGCGGATGAGGCGGTGAAACGCATCAAATCTGGAGACCGCGTGATTGTGACCCACGCGACGGGTGAATCGGTGTTGCTTTCACAGGCGATGGTAGAAAATGCGGCGGCCTACCGGAATGTAGAGGTTGTACATATGGTGGCGATGGGCAAGGCGGAGTACTGCCTGCCGGAATACGCCGAAAATTTCCGTCATAACAGCCTGTTTTTGGGAGGCACCACCCGCAAAGCGATTGCCGAAGGACGAGGCGATTTTACGCCGGTGTTCTTTTCAGAGATCCCCGATCTGTTCCGGACAAGGCTGCATCCAAATGTTGTGCTGCTTCAGCTTTCTCCGCCGGATGAGCATGGCTATTGCAGCTATGGCGTATCGGTCGACTATACAAAGCCCGCCGCCGAGTGCGCAGATTTGGTGATCGCGCAGATTAACAAAAACATGCCCCGTACACTGGGGGATAGCTTTATCCATGTGAAGGATATTGACTGCATCATCGAAGCAGATACACCGGTGATCGAGCTTGCACCGCCCAAAATTACCGAGGTGGAACGTGCGATTGGTGAAAATGTAGCGTCGCTGGTGCGGGACGGCGATTGCTTGCAGCTGGGCATTGGCGCAATCCCTGATGCGGTGCTGCTGTTCCTGAAAGAGAAAAATGACCTGGGAATTCATTCGGAGATGTTCTCGGATGGCGTTGTAGAGCTGGTAGAGGCCGGCGTAATCAACAACAGCCGCAAGAACATTCACCGCGGACGCAGTGTAGCAACCTTCCTAATGGGCACACGTAGACTGTATGACTATGTGGACAACAATCCAGAGGTTGAAATGCTGCCGGTCGATTATGTCAACGATCCGCGGGTAATCTGCCAGAATGACAACCTGGTTTCGATCAACTCCTGCGTGCAGGTGGACCTGATGGGACAGGTGGTGTCCACCTCGGTGGGACTCAAGCAGATCTCCGGCGTCGGCGGACAGGTGGATTTTGTGCGCGGTGCGAATATGTCAAAGGGCGGCCGTACGATCATGGCGATGCCGTCTACCGCAAAGGGCGGCGTGTCCAAGGTGGTATCGTTTATCGACCATGGCGCAGCGGTGACCACCTCGCGGTATGATGCGGATTATATCGTAACAGAGTACGGCGTTGCGCAATTAAAGCGGAAGACCTTGCGGGAGCGTGCAAGAGCGATGATAGAGATTGCGCATCCAGATGCAAGAGCACAGCTGATGGAGGAGTTTGAGCGCCGGTTCCACGAAAAATATTAACTGCCGAATGCTTGGTTGCGCGTAGCGCGCACCAGAGGTTTCGTCCACCCTTTTAAAGGTGGCGGGGTTTAGGGGCAGCGCCCCTAATTGCACACCTTGCGGCAGCAGGCGGAGTTTTATCTTGGGAGGTCACCTATGACAAACCTGGAAAAGTATAATAAGGCATTCCGGCAAGCACTGGATCTTCGGGAGGAGGAGCTGGGCGCGGAGCTGGTGTACCGGCGCAATAAAAACTGGGACTCCATCGGGCATATGGACCTGATTGTCCGGTTGGAGGAGGCGTTTGATATCTCAATTTCCTCGCCAGATGTGATGGCGTTCAATACCTATGAAAAGGGTAAGGAAATCCTGGGTACGTATGGGGTTACGCTCTAGTTGTGTCGTGCGCCAACCATGCTTTCCACCACCAATAGCATTCTGAACAAGGGGGGGCTTTTTCTCTTGCAAAAAGCCCTCTCTTGCACATACTACCCAGTTGAAGGCCACAGTGCTTTGCAATAAACAGTGCGCGAAATTCTTCTTTGTGCCCAGCACCATGCAGGTTGGCGATGGGCCTTTCATTTTGCGTGATTGCCCAGGAGGTAAGTTTATGTTTTTGGAAATTGACAGAAGACCGCCAGATTATCCGGCCGTTCTCACAGATGATCGCTGCATTACCTATGCACAGCTTTGTGCGGATGCTGCCATCTTTACCGACCGAGTGCCTGCCAATTCGCTGGTATTCTGCTTTTGCGAAAACAGCTATGGTGCGCTTTGCGGCTACTTGGGCCTGATGTCTGCGGGCGCGGTTCCGCTATTGCTAAGTGCCAATATACAGGAGGAGCTGCAAAGTAATCTGCTAAAAATTTACCAGCCGCAATTTCTCTGGCTTCCCGAACGATGCAACGCTTTTTATCCCAATTTTACCCCGCTTTTTTCCTGTGAAGGCTACACCCTGCTACACACAACCGCATCCGCAATTTCGCTACATCCGGAATTGGCGCTATTGCTTACCACCTCCGGTTCCACTGGCAGCCCAAAGCTGGTGCGGCAGAGCTTGCGCAACATCCATGCGAACGCGGATGCAATCATAGAATACCTGGAAATTACCCCGGATGAGCGCGCGATCACCACATTACCAATGCACTATACCTATGGACTGTCCATTCTGCACAGTCATCTGGCGGCAGGCGCCACCATTTTACTCACCAACCACACCATCCTAGAATCGGAATTCTGGCAGCAGCTTTGCACACAGCAGGCCACAAGCTTTGGCGGAGTTCCCTACACCTATGAAATTTTGGAACGGGTGGGATTTTTCGAGATGAACCTGCCAACACTGCGGTATTTCACCCAAGCTGGCGGTAAGCTTTCAAAGCGTCTGCATGAGAAATGCGCACAGTATGCCGCTGCACACAGCAAGCGTTTTTATGTGATGTATGGGCAGACCGAGGCTACCGCGCGCATGGGGTATCTGCCCTGGCAGCTCGCGGAGAAAAAGTGCGGCTGTATGGGGCTTGCTGTCCCAAACGGCCGGTTTGCGCTGATGGATGCTGACCATACAGAAATTGCAAAAACCGATGCGGTGGGAGAGCTGGTTTATTATGGGGAAAATGTAGCGATGGGGTATGCCGAAACACAAGCAGACCTCGGGAAAGGGGACGAATGGAAGGGCATATTGTACACAGGCGACCTGGCGACCTGTGATGCAGACGGGATCTACACCATCGTTGGACGCAAAAAACGGTTTATCAAGCTATATGGCAACCGGATCAGTTTGGACGGCTGCGAGCGCCTGCTCGGTGAGCAGTTCCCAGGGATAGATTGCGCCTGCGTCGGCACAGATGACCAACTGGACATTTATTTGACCGATGCGCAGCTATGCGAGCAAGTCTCCCCACGGCTGGCGGAGCTTTTGGGCGTACGCCAAAGGGCGATACAGGCGCATTATTTGGCACAAATTCCGCGCAATTCTGCCGGCAAAATATGCTATCAGCAGTTGGAGGGAGAGCGATGAACGCAGTAAAGCAGCTATGGGAGGCGGCCCCATTTGGCCTTTCCCCAGCAGAAAAGCAGGCGCAGTTTTCTGCGGCGCTTGCCGAGCTGACCGCCTGGCACCAGGAGTGGTGCGAGCCTTACCGAAATATCCTGCACGCGCTGAATTTTACCCCCTCGGCAGCACAGCCGGCCGAACAATTTCCATTTCTCCCGGTGCAGCTGTTTAAGACAATGGACCTTTGCAGTGTGCCGCCCGAGCAGGTCGCAAGGCTTGTAACCTCGTCGGGCACATCCGGGCAAGCGAGGTCTAAAATCTACCTGGATGCGGCGACCGCGGATGCCCAGCAGCAGGCGCTATCTGCCATCGTCTGCAATTTTATCGGGCCGCAACGATTGCCAATGCTTCTCATCGATCATCCAGACGTTCTGCGCAGCGGACGTTTCACCGCGCGGGCGGCAGGGGTCGCAGGCTTTTCTATTTTTAGCAGGCGGCGGGCCTGGGCGCTGGACAGCGAGCTGTCCCCTGATCTGGCAACAATCCGCAGCTTTTTAGAGGAATATGGAAACCAGCCATTTTTGTTGTTTGGCTTTACCTTTCTGGTTTGGCAGCTGTTCGAGGCGCTTGCGCAGCTACCAGGAGACTGGGATTTTTCGCAGGGGATACTGCTGCATGGCGGCGGTTGGAAATCGCTCAAGCAGCGGGCGGTCGCGCCAGAGGTTTTTCGCAACCAGCTCACAAAACGGTTTGGACTGCGCCGGATACATGATTATTATGGGATGGCGGAGCAGACCGGTTCGATCTTCATGGCCTGTGAGCAAGGACATCTGCATGTCAGCACATTTTCAGAGCTGTTTGTGCGCCGCGCCGATGATTTTTCATTGTGCGATATAGGGGAGGAGGGCATTTTACAGGTGCAGTCCATTCTGCCCAAATCCTATCCGGGACATAGTCTGCTCACCGAGGATCGAGGGGTATTGTTGGGAAACGATGGCTGTCCTTGTGGGCGGCGTGGAAAATATTTTCAGGTTTTAGGACGATTGGAGTTTGCCGAGCTAAGGGGGTGCAGCGATACCTATGCAGCAGAGTATAAAGGATGCCACCTTTCTAATAGGAGATGCAGCGATCTTGGAGGCGATGCCCCAAGCAACGCCACTGCTGTTTTTTGAACCTCGGGTACTTGCACTGTTGGATAGTTGGTCAAAGGCGCTGTTTGCACATCCCGCGTCGCGGCAGTTCCCAGAGATCGCAGCGCTGGCATTCTGGTGCCGCCGCAGCGCGATACAGGAACGACAAGCGGTTTATCAGGGTGCCTCTTTGCGCATAGGGCGCGGGATGGCGCTGCATATTGCGCCGAGCAATCTCCCGCTTAATTTTGCCTATTCCCTGGTAGCGGGATTGCTTGCGGGCAATGCGAATGTTGTTCGATTGCCAAGCAAGGAGTTTGTGCAAACCGAGCTGGTTTGTACCATACTGCGCGAGCTGCTGAAGGACACCTTTGACGATTTGCGTCCCTATGTGGCCTGCCTGCGCTACCCGGCGGAAAGCCCGCTCACACAGGCGCTTTGCGCGGTTTGTGATGCACAGGTTCTTTGGGGCGGAGATGAAACCATTCAGCGCATCCGAGCGTTTAGGAGGAAGCCCCGCGCAGTTGAGCTATGTTTTGCCAACAGATGGTCGATCTGCGTGATAGACGGTGCGCAGTATTTGGCATCCACAGAGAAGGACACATTAGCGCGCAGCTTTTTTAACGACGCTTATCTGGAGGACCAGCGATCCTGTGCCGCACCCCGCGCGCTGCTTTGGCTGGGTACACAGGCGGCGCAGGCGCAAGCAGATTTCTGGCCGCGGGTGCAGGCGATTGTACAGCGGGAATATCAGATGCCGGCGGTGCTCTCGGTCGCAAAATGGGAGGCGTTCTGCCGGATTGCGGCGGTGACCCCAGCAGCCAAATGGTTCGCACAGAATCATTTACTGGTGCGGGTGCAGCTTCCAACGCTTCTTCCCGCAGCTATGGAGCTGCACCCAGGCGGCGGCTTTTTTTTGGAGGCAACAGCGGATTCTTTGGATGCGCTTGTACCAATCTGCGGCGAAAAGTGCCAAACTGTCAGCCAGTTCGGAGTCGCACCAGAAGCGTTTGCCACATTTATACGCACCCAACGGCCACAGGGAATCGACCGTATTGTAAAGATTGGGCATACATTGGATTTTTCCCTGGTATGGGATGGGATCGACTTGCCGCAGGCACTTTCGCGTGTGGTCACCTATGACGGATGAAAGAGGAGCTCTGCCCTTCGGCAGGGCTCTTTGATTTGTCAAGAAGCAAGGGGATGTCTTATAAAATAAATTTATTATTTTCTACTAAAACATAAGATTTCAACAAATACATGCCTGTTGACCAATGGAAAAGAAGCCGTTATAGTAAGAGCGTAAGGTACCTTCATTTTTTATAATACCCGCTTTTAGTTTTCAAGGAGGTTTATTATGCTTGACTTTTCCGGACTTCCCTTTTTCGATAACCACACGCATTTAATTGATGTTTCCAATCGAACCATTACGATGCAAGAGTTTATCAGCCCTTTTGCACATGGGTATGGTGACCTTTTGTTGCCGGGCACACATTTTGGAGATCCTGTAAATGCAAAGCCCGATAGTGCTTCTGAATTTTATAGACAGACAATCGTGGCTAATTTGGGGGTGGTGAAAACCCTCGTCCATTACCTGTCAAAGCTATATGGTTGTGCGCCTGATTTAGATACAGTGCTTGAAGAACGCAACAAGCGGACGATAGAAAACGCATGGTCTTACACACAAACCTTGTATCAAGAGCAAACAATTATTGGAGAGGTTGTTGATTCCGGCTTGCCGATGGGGGATGAAAGGTTACAATGCTTTCCTACTCCGGTTTATCGTCTGTTCCAGATAGATCCTCTTTTCACCCAAGCGCTCAAAAGCTGTGATACCTATGCCTCACTACAAAATACGTTAGAGCAAGCTGTTCGTGAAGCTTTGTCAGAAGGATTTGTTGGAGTCAAATATCATGTACTGGAAAAGATGACACAGCTTCCACATCTGGTTTCTGCTGAACAGGCACAAAAGCAGTATGATGCGGCAAGGCGTGGGGAACGTTTGGCGATAGAAGAGGTTTACTATGCAGTCTTTGCGCATATGTTGCTGCTCACCCAAGAGTTAAATTTCCCGATTCATATTCATACCGGCATTACGGGAAAAACGGGACATGGGCTTGTGCATCACTATGATCCCTTTTATTTTTGTCCAATGCTCAATGATGATCGTTATTTCCGTTCTCATCTTGTATTTCTGCATTGTAGCTATCCAAATCCCAGAAATGTTGCGGTTATGGCAAATTCCTACCCCAATATTTGGTTGGATATGGCACAGGTTCTTCCTTGGGCAGCGCTAAATTTCTCTCAAATTTTGGAAGAAATTTTGGGCATGGCTCCGCATTCTAAAATAATGCTTGGGACTGGTGCACACAACCATCCTGAAATTATTTGGATGTCTGCAAAGATTGCAAAATCGGCACTTGCCTGTGCAACTGGACGTATGGTGCAAAGCGGTCTGCTTTCTGAGCAGCAAGCGTTTGAAACAGCAGAACAAGTATTGTACAAAAATGCACAAGCCCTCTATCACATAACTGCCAACTGATGCCTAGTAAAAAAAGCCACTGTCGATTGACAGTGGCTTTTTACGATAGGAAAGGAACCTTCAAATCAAGATGCCCTGATACCATTCTGAATTACAGGTAAAGCTCCAAAAGGATTTCATCGCAGAGGTAAAGGGGGCAGATTCCTTCCTGACGAGGTATAGCTGCCGTTCAATTTCAAAATCCTTGATTTGCACGACCTTGCAATCGCTGAAACGAATGAGATTGTTGCTGACTAAGGAGCGGGTGACAAATCCGCAACCCATTCCTAGCCCGATTGCCTGTCGCACTGCTGCGTTGTCATAGACCTGTCGCACAACATTTAAGTCACTTAGACTAAGATTGCGCTGTGCAAGCTTGTTCACCAGCCGTTCATAGGAGCTGCAATTTACTTCACGAATAATGAGGGGTAGTTTTCGAAACTGGTTAAAGGTGATAATATCATTGACCTTCATCCCTACAGGACAAACCAACACAAATGGATCGTCCATTACCTTTTGAGCAATAAAGCCTGGCTGGTCTGGCGCAAAGCTGGAAAAGCCAATGCTGCATTCGTTGGAAGCGATTTTATTGTGTAATAAGTAGGTGTCAGCATAGGTCTTTTGCTCAATTTCAACCATGGGATATTGCTTTTTATAGTGGTCTAACAGAGTGGGCAGCAAGAAAACACTGTTACTACGTCCGGTACCTACAGAAAATGAGGTTGACTCTGCCGCATTTTCCGATAGCTCCAACTCCATACGACTGTAAAGCTCCAACATTTGCTGCGCATATTTTTTGAAAATCTGTCCCTTTTCTGTCAAGGCGATGGGTTTGCGTTGGCGCATTTCCCGATAAAATAATTCCACGTTTAGCTCTTTTTCCAGTGAGGTAATAATCGATGTTACGGCGGGTTGTGTCAGATGCTCTATACGGGCAGCCTGTGAGATCGATCCGTATTTTGCAACATTTAAAAAAACAGATAAATTTTGAAGCCGCAAAATGAACACCTCTTACGAAATTTTTCTATCAAAGCTCACAATGAAAGAAGAATTTTATAAATCCAATAGATTTAAC
>CAJUJI010000075.1 GCA_910586875.1 uncultured Anaerotruncus sp.
GTATGTTATAATAACACTAGCTGCCTCTAGCGCATTCGTAATGAATGCGCAGTTTCTGCCGCCCTGCGGCGGTGAGGCGCCAATCCAAACAAAAGTGATGCTTTATCGTATGCAAAATCATCAATTTTTGATTTTAGATACTAAGGAGGACTTTACCCGATGGGAGCAAAAAGACGGGGCGGGTTCATCGGAACCTTCTTTGGCAACCTCTGGCGATTTATCGCTGCGCTCATTATGGTGGGAATTATTACAGGCTGTATTGTTGCAGCGGTGTTGACCGTTTATTTACTGCGCCTGGTAAACTCTGATGAGCAAATTCGGTTGGAAGACGCACCGATGCGTTATACGACCATCCTATATTCCAACAGTAAAGAAACCGGCGAACCAGAAAAGATGCTTGAGCTGCAAACGATGGAATATCGCATTTGGGTCAGTTATGATCAAATCCCCAAGTATATGATTGATGCGACCATCGCAATTGAGGACAAACGTTTTCTGGAGCATCATGGGGTTGACTGGAAACGCACCGCTGGTGCGGCGATCAACCTGTTTATCCCAATCTACCCTTCAAAAGCGGGTGGTTCGACCATTACCCAGCAGTTGATCAAGAATATCACCGATGACGACGCCTTCCGCGTAGACCGAAAGGTGCGTGAGATTTTCCGTGCGCTGCGTTTGGAGCAGAAGTATTCCAAAGAGCAGATTTTGGAGGCCTACCTGAATACAGTTTTCTTTTCCAATCAGTCGTACGGCGTACAGGCGGCGGCGAATACCTATTTTGGCAAGGATTTGAGCGAGCTTTCCCTGGCGGAGTGCGCTTCTATTATTGGAATCACCAATGCGCCGACCGCTTTCAACCCGTTCCTTTATCCGGAGAATAACAAGCGCCGGCAGGAGGAGATTCTGTTTGCGATGTATGACCAACAGAAGATCACCGAGCGCGAATATCAGGCGGCGCTGGAAGAGGAGCTGGTATTCCAGCAGGATGTCGCAAAGCAGCGTGTGGCGCCGGTTTACAACTATTTTGTAGACCATGTGATTGAAGAAGTGATCGACGATCTGCGCAAGGAATACGGCTATACCTACGAGGTCGCACAGCAGATGGTTACCAGTGGTGGTCTGCGAATTTACACCACCATCGATCTGGATGCACAGGCATGGGTGGAAAAATATTACGGTGATAAGGCGAATTTCCCCCAGACGATTCTCAATCCGGAATATCCACAGTCGGCGTTTGTGCTGCTCGATCCCAATGGAAAAATTCTGGCGTTGGCAGGCGGCATCGGCGAAAAGCAGGGAATGCGTGAATTCAGCCGCGCAACCCAGGCGCTTCGTCAGTGCGGATCTTCCATCAAGCCGATTGCCGCTTATTTGCAGGGAATCGAAAATGATGTAGTCACCTGGTCTACCAAATTGGAGGATAGCCCTGTAGATAAGGAGAAGAACTGGCCGGTCAATCACTACGGCTCTTATTTGGGCTCGATTACAATTGATGAGGCAATTCAGCGTTCCACCAATACCATTCCGGTAAAGCTGGTGCAGATTTTGACCCCGCGCAGGGTGTTTGATTTTCTGTATAACAAACTAAACATGACCACCCTGATCGAGCGCAAGGTGATTAACAACCAGGTGTTCACCGATATTGCGGATTTTCCGATGGCGCTGGGCGGTATGACCGAGGGTGTCACCGTATTGGAGATGGCGGGTGCCTATCAGATTTATGCCAATGGTGGCTATTTCACCGCGCCCTATTCTTACACGCAGGTGAAGGATGCGAATGGTGACATCGTTTTGGAGAAGGATATCACGCCGCGGCGGGTGATCTCCTCAGAAACGTCGATGATTGTAAACAAGCTGATGCAGCGGGTTACCAACGGACCACACGGAACCGGTGCAGCGGCCCGCTTCCAGACAACGAGCATTCCGGTTGCCGGTAAAACGGGTACAACAGATGATGACCGCGACCAGTGGTTTGTGGGCGTGACCCCATACTATGTGGGCGCCTGCTGGATGGGCTTTGATAAACCCGAGCGCATCCGCTACACCAACTATGCGCCACCGCATGTGTTCCGCCAGGTGATGGAACCGCTGCATCAGGGGCTGGAGGTCAAGGATTTTCCGGTTAGCAGCGGCGTTGTGCAGAAAAATTACTGCACCGAAAGTGGAGAGCTTGCTATCGATTCCTGCCCTGCCACCGCAGTCGGATGGTACAAGGAGAACAATCTGCCAAGTGAGTGTTTCCTGCATTCGGGCGAGATGTCCAGGGAACTGGAAGAGCGCGATCGGTTTGGCGACAGCGATGATGACAAGGAGGAGCCAGATTATATCCGCGACCACAATGGAAAAATTCGTTACAAGACACCCAGCGGACTTTGGGTGGTGCGTGATGAGGAACCAGATGAGGATTGGTGATTCCGTTTACAGATGCAGGCTGCCAAAAAAGTGTTCATACACTTTTTTGGCAGCCTTTCGTTTGCTTATTGCACAAAATAAACTGCAAAAAATTTAGAGTTTGAAAATGGAAATTTGCGGAGAAATATAGTACAATAGTAAACAAATATTCCAATTGTCAAAAAGCGGGTGTCCGTTTTAAGGGACAGATGCTTTGATAGGATACAATTGAGGGGGAGGAAGCACGATTTGGGTGACCGGTTGGTGTTGGTGGGCGCGGCGCAGGGCAAGCGCACCGAATATTTTTTGCGGGCGGCGCATTCGCTGGGGTGCATAGCAGAGGTTTTTAGCTATGCGGAATACCCCATGCACAGCCGCGTTGGAGATCGGGTGAAGCTCGATCCGCCGCCAATCCATGAGAGTGAGCTGGCATATCTGGATAAATTTACCGATTGGTACCAACAGGCATTGGCGCAGATTGAGCGGCTGGAAGGAATACGCTTTTTAAACCATCCCTCAGAAATTTGGGCGGCGCTGGATAAGTGCGCGACAAAGATACGCCTACTGCAAAATGGGGTGCCAACCCCTGCTTATTATCCAAAGGGGGCGAGCTCTTATGAACAGCTGCGGGCACTGATGGAACAGGAGCACGTCTATCGGGTGTTTATCAAGCCGCGTTATGGCTCTGGCGCAGCTGGTGTGGCGGCATTTTGTATCCAGCCCAAAAACGGGCGGGAGCTGCTATATACCGCGCTGCAATTGGAGGATGGGCGTTTATTCAATACCAAACGGGTGGTGAAATCTTCAAATGTGACGGAAAACCGGCTGCTGTTAGATCTGCTGCTGAGCCAGCAAACGATTGTTGAACAGTGGCAGCCAAAGGATGTGCTTTCGGATGGGATAACCTACGATTTGCGGGCCGTCTGCCAGCAGGGAGAGCTGCGTTTTCTGGTGCCGCGTGGTGCACATTCGCCGATTACCAATCTGCATCTGAATGACATGGCGCTCGATTTGGAGCAGCTGCAAATCTCACCAGAGCTTGCCGCGCAGATACAGGACTGTTGCCGTCAGGCGGCGCGCTGTTTTCCTAGGCTGCATACGGTGGGGCTGGACCTGCTGATTCCGCCGCGGAATAACGGAGCGATTCGCCCGATGGTCATTGAGGTCAACGGGCAGGGTGATCTCATTTACAAGGATATTTTTGCGCACAACACAATCTATCAAAAACAGGTGGAATACCTTATAGAATTGGAAAAGGAGACGATAGAAAATGAACCATGAATTGCCAGAGGGAATCCCAGAAGGATTGACCGCTAAAAAAGAGTTTGCTGAAAACCATGTGGATATGGCGCAGGTGATCGGCAAACGGGATATTTTGTTTGTTTGCCTGGACACACTGCGCTGGGATGTGGCATATGCCGAGCAGGAGCATGGTGGGACGCCGGTGCTCAATCGCTATGGGAAGTGGATCAAAAGCTTTGCGCCTGGCAATTTTACCTACCCCTCCCATCATGCGATGTTTGCGGGGTTTCTGCCCGCACCAGTGAGTGCCCGCGGAATTGCCGACAGGGAGATGTTGTTTTTCCCGAAAAATATCGGAATGGGCCGCCTCTCACCGCCCGGTGCCTTTATGTTTGAGGGGCCAAACTTTATTGAAGGGCTTGCCAAGGAGGGCTATCAGACCAACTGTATCGGTGGTGTTGCGTTTTTTGACAAGCGTTCGGCGATCGGCAGCGTATTCCCTGCGATGTTCCAGCATAGCTATTGGAGGCCGACCTTTGGCTGTGCCTGTCCGGAAAGCGCCGAAAACCAAATTGCATTCGTGGTAAAACGGCTGGAACAAACTCCGGCTGAGCAGCGGGTGTTTTATTACATCAATATCTGTGCGATTCATTATCCGAACTGGTTTTACCTGCAAGGGGCCAAAAAAGGGCAGGACAACCTGCAAAGTCATGCCGCGGCACTGCGCCATGTGGATGCGCAGCTGGAGGTTCTGTTTGCCGCTTTCAAAGCACGTGGGGACGCATTTGTAATTGTGACCTCAGACCACGGCTCTTGCTATGGGGAGGAGGGGTTCCAGTTTCATGGGCTGCCGAATGAAATCACCGATACCATCCCCTATAAACACTTCTTTTTGTGAGGTTTTAGATGAAACAGATTTATCAGCAATATATGTACAGCTATCCGCATAAAACCGCTTATCGGCCGGTAAAACGGGCGTTGGTGGAACAACAGCTTGTAAAATTGGCGGGACAGGAGGTACAATTATATGTGCATCTGCCATTCTGCCAAACAAAATGTGGTTATTGTAATCTGTTTTCGGTGGCGGGCTGCTCAGAGGAAACGATCGAGCATTATTTGGATGCGATAGAACGGCAGGTCAAGCAGATTGGTAGGCTGCTTGACCTGCAAAAGGTGCGGTTTTGCTCGTTGGTGTTGGGCGGCGGCACGCCGGTTTATCTGCAAACCGGTCAGCTCGCGCGGTTATTAGGTATTGTTGAACGTTTTTGTGGCGTGATTCCAGAAAAGGTTGATTCGGTCATCGAGCTCTCCCCCAACCAAACCACCCCAAAAAAGCTGGATTTTCTAAAGACGCAGGGTTTTCAGCGGGTCAGTCTAGGGGTGCAATCCTTTCAGGCAGATGAGCTGCGTGCGTTGGGGCGGGCGCATTCCCCAGAAAGTTGCCATGCTGCGCTGCGCCAGATTGCACAGCAACAGTTTGCACAGTTTAATTTGGACTTGATTTATGGGGTGCCGGGACAAAGTAAAGAAAGCTTGCTGGATTCGTTGGAGCAGGCAATGAGGTATACCCCCTCAGAGGTATTTTTATACCCGTTGTACATCAAACCTGGAGTGCCATTGGCGGGACAATGTGCTGTAGAGGAACAGCTGGCGATGCAGCTGTACAAAACAGGACGGGACTTTTTGAAGGCGCAGGGGTATTTTCAGACCTCGATGCGGCGCTTTACCCGCCAGCCGCCAGAACAGGAGCCCTCGACGGGTTGCGGCTTTGACCAAATGTTGGCGCTTGGATGCGGCGGACGCTCCTACCTGGGGGCTCTGCATGTTTGTGAACCATATGTGGTGCAGCCGTGGGCCTGTCGGGAGAATTTGGAACGCTTTTTGCAGAAGGAAGATTTTTTAAGCGGGTTAAGTGGGTATCTGCTAAATGAACAGGAGCAGTGGCGCCGGTATGTGATCAAAAATTTGCTGTACTATAGTGGGATTCCGTTGGCAGATTATAAAGCGCGTTTTGGCGGCGCGCCGGAGGAGCAGTCGCCGCTGTTGTCCGAGCTGCTTAATCGTGGTGATGCGGAGCTTCGGGGCGGGCGATTGCGCTTGACCGAGCAAGGACTCTCATATTCGGATGTGATAGGACCAGCATTTATTTCAAAGGAAGTGGCAGCGCGCACCGCGGAATTTTACCATTCCAAAGATGACAAGATCCCCTGCCGCTTACCGTGATCAAACTAGAGTTTTCGCCAGCCTTTTGCAAAAGGCTGCGGATTCCAAAGGCAGCGCCTTTGGCCGCGCCCCGCAGGGCGCGGAATGCTTTTTCCGTCAAAGCGGATTTTGAAAAAGGTGAATTTCCGCCCTATAACATAGGGCGGAAAGAGGAAAACCTTTTGCAAGAGAAAAGGTTTTCCTTGTTTTTCCACCTGATGCCATTCGCGGTGATCCCCCGTTTTTGAACCGTGTAATCAAATATAGAAAGGAGCAGAAAAATGAATAAGCTTTATTATGTTGACAAAGAGGATGACAGGGAAAGCTTTTGGAACATCGAATGGGAGGAGGGTGGCACCAGCTATACCGAGGAATACGGTTTGCTGGGTGAGGTCGGCGAACGGGTGACCACCCAATGTGACACCCCGGAAATCTGTAAAAGATTGGTCGATGAGGAAATTACAGCGCATCGTCGAAAGAGGTATACCGAGATGGTGGACCCAAAGTATGCCAGTGACCCGCTCAAGGATGCACAGCGTTTTTCCGTCAGCTATGAGGAATCTGAGGAAGGGGAAGGAGAAAAGCCGCTGTGTGAGCGGATGCTCGCTTATGAAAAGCGCGATCAGCTCTGTAGGATGACGATTGCGACCTGGGCAAGAATTTTCGATGGGGATAGCATACAGGAGCTGCTTGACTGGCTGGTGGAGCACGCGGCAGATTTCCCCGCGCTGGAGGTGCTGAACATGGGCGACGCGACCTCGGAGGAGTGTGAGCTGTCCTGGATTATACAGGGGGATTACAGCAAGCTGTGGGCGGCGTTTCCGCGCTTAAAGGAGCTGCGTATTCAGGGTTCAAACGAGCTGAGGCTGGGAAAGATCGAAAGTGAGTCGCTCGAAAGCCTCACGGTGTTCTGCGGCGGCCTGCCGAAATCGGTGCTGGAGGAGGTTGGCAATGCAAATACCCCCAACCTAAAGAAGCTAAACCTCTATTTTGGAGAGGAAAATTATGGGATGGACGCGACGGGAATAGATGTACGTGCGATGCTGGAGAACAGCAACTTCCCGAAGCTGGAATATTTGGGGCTGTGCAACAGCGATTTCCCGCAGGAAATTTTTGAGGCGATTGCGCACAGCAAATACGCCGCACAGATTACAACGCTGGATCTATCGATGAGTACGGTGGACGACACTTGTGCAGAGCGGATTTTGGCGGAGATGCAGAGATTCCCGCGGCTGGAAATGCTGGATTTGCACTATCATTATCTGTCTGAGGAGATGGAGGAGCGCTTGCTCAAAGAATCCCCGGATACCTGGATCATTGATTTGGGGGACCCCCAGGGCCCGCAGGAGCGCTATAAATATCCGATGTACACCGAATAAAAGGAGAGACAGCCCCGCGTACCGCGCGGGCTGTCTCACGCACACGCATGGCGACCAACGCTGCGCGTTGGCACCGCGTGTGCAGGGACTCTTGCGCCCTGCGGGGCGCGCTTGGACGAAAAGGATACGTTCCGTTTTCCCCAAAAATCCTTTAGAATTTTTGGGGAAAACGGCCAAAGGCTTTGCCTTTGGAAACCACCGCCTTTGAAAAGGCGGGCGAAACTTTTTATGCGCGCTGCGGCGCGGAGGGTAGCAGGAGAAACCTTTTATGCGCGCTGTGATACAAAGAGAAGTAAAAATAATTTTAAGAAAGGACGAATTTTCTATGAAACGCTGTTTTATCTTCCAGGACAATAAATCCCAAAAATTCTGGAACATCGAGTTTGAGGAGGGCGGAACCTCCTTTCATGTCAACTATGGGCGGCTTGGCACCAGCGGTCAGACACAGGAGAAATCCTTTGCGACCGCAGAGGCCTGTGCCAAGGAGGTTACCAAAATGATCGCTTCCAAGGTGAAGAAGGGCTACACCGAAACCACCGAGGAGGGGGTCAAAAACGCAAAGGATGAAGCAAAGTGGTTCGGCATAGAGTACGATGAATATGAAAGCTATCGGGACAAAGCTGGGAATGACGCACCACATCCGCTGATTTTAAAGCTGCAAAAATATAAAAATCTGGATACGCTCAAGATTCTGGTTTTGCAAAACTGGGGCGAGGAGTATGAGGACAACCCCCAGGAGATTTTGGATTGGATGACGGACCATCCAGAGAAATTTCCAAAGCTGGAAAGCTTGACGGTTGGAGATATGGGCTTTGAAACCTGTGAGATCTCTTGGATTATGCAGGCAAACTACGATCGCATCTGGAAGGCATTTCCGAACCTGAAAGAACTGCATGTGCAGGGCAGAAACGATCTGACTTTTGGGCAGATTGAAAGCGATTCCTTAGTGGCGCTATCGGTGCGCTGCGGCGGCCTGGGCGCAGATGTGATGCAAGAGATCACAAAGGCGAAGGCGCCGAACCTGAAAAAGTTGGTGCTTTATTTGGGCGTTGATGACTATGGCTTTGACTGCACCCCTGAAGATATCCATGCGCTGCTCAATGACAGCGATTTTCCGCATCTGATCAACCTGGGGCTGTGCAATACCGATATTCCGGATCTGGTATTGGAGGAAATTTTGCAGAGCAAATATGCAGCACAGCTGGAGGTGTTGGACCTTTCGATGAGTACCACGACCGATGAAACCGCTCAGATGCTGCTGGATCATCTGGATCAGCTGCCAAAGCTCAAGGAGATCGATTTCCACTATCATTATCTGTCCGATGGGATGATGGCAAAGCTGAAAAAGCTGCCATACAAGGTGGACGTTTCTGGCCAGGAGGAAGCCGAGGAGTATGATGGGGAAATCTATCGCAATCCAATGTTTACCGAATGAGTCTACAAATGTTGCGGCATCTCTATTATCGTGGGGTGCTCAAATCCTGCAACTACCAGTGCTCCTACTGCCCGTTTGCGAAGCGCCAAACTAGCCGCGCGGAGCTGGCTGCTGACCAAAAGGCGTTGGAACGTTTTGTTAGCTGGGTGGAAACAACACCGCTTGCGCGTCCGATTTCGGTGTTGTTCACCCCCTATGGGGAGGGGATGATCCATCCGCATTATTGGGAGGCATTCGCCCGTCTGAGCAGGAGCGAAAATGTGGCGATGGTTTCTGCGCAGACGAATCTCAGCTTTGATGCGGCACAGTTTTTGCAGGCGCTACATCAGCAGGGTGCGCAGCTGGAAAAGGTGGCGCTTTGGGCAAGCTGGCATCCGGAGATGACGTCGGCGCAGGCGTTTGCAGATAAAGTACAGCTTCTTTCGCAGAGCATCCAGATTACAGCGGGCGCGGTGGGGGATCCTGCGCGCTTGCGGGAGCTGGCACAGCTGAAAAGGTTGCTGGGTAACCTGCCATTCTGGGTGAACCGGATGGATGGGCTGGGGCGGCGCTGTACCGCAGAGGAAAAGCAGGCGTTTTGCGCATTGGACCCGCTCTATCGGTTGGAGGACCAGCGTTTTCCAGCGGATCTGTCCGTTTGTACTGGTGGAACGCAGAGCTTGTTTGTAGAGGCGGATGGGAGCGTTTACCCCTGCAATCGCAGCAAGCAGCGGTTGGGAAATTTATACCAGAGAGAATGGGCGGTACCAGAGCGCTGCAAAGGAAAATGCGATTGCTTTCTTGCCTATGCCAACCGTAAGGACCTGCTGCAACTGGCGGCATTGCTGCCATATCCGCAGTTACGGCTGAAGTGTCCAAAACCTAAAGCGTACTTTTTTGATTTAGATGGTACACTGTTGGATGCAGACGGACGCTGCACACCGGAAAAGCAAGCGATGTTAGCGCAGCTTGCGCAGGAGAGCGCACTGTATTTGGCGACCGCCCGCCCCTATGCGGATGCTATGCGCCGGTGTGGTGCGGCAAGGAAACAATTTGCGGGCGGGGTGTTCGGCTATGGCAGTGAGCTGCGGGATTTTAGACTTGAAAGAGAGGTATACCAGTTTTTACCACCTTTGCCAGAGGGAATTTCGGTACAGCGTGTGTATCAAAAGGGGGGGCAGCCCTATAAACTGACCCTCCAACGGTTGTCTTTGGTGCCGGAAGGCTTCTGCTGTTATGAGGAAGGGGGCGTTTGGTCGTTGGTTGCGCAAGGGGTGAGCAAGTGGTCCGGTGTGCAAAGAATTTGCGATTGGAATGGTTGGCAACCAACGGAAATTTTTGTAGTGGGGGACGGACCTGCTGATGTGGAGAT
Organism: uncultured Anaerotruncus sp.; assembly: GCA_910586875.1. Classification (GTDB taxonomy): domain Bacteria; phylum Bacillota; class Clostridia; order Oscillospirales; family Ruminococcaceae; genus Anaerotruncus. The sequence goes on from CAJUJI010000075.1 coordinate 10,001, forward strand.
GCTTGCTGCCTGCCCATGCTCGGCAGCGCCATCAGATGCCTGCCTACAGGCGAAACAGGCGGCGAGGTTTATTCTGGAATTTGAGAGGTAGAGGTATAGCGACTAGGGGCGCTGTACCATAGACCTGCCCGCCTTTTACAAAAGGTGGACAAAGGTTTCATTTTCTGTTGTGGTTATCTTTCGAAATGGAGGAGATTATATGAAGGACAATTTAAAGAAGAAGCTTCAGGGGCGGGATATGGACCGACATTTGCTCCATACTCTACATAGGGTGCTTACAGAAGAAAGTCAGATAGAGGGCGACTCGGTCTGGCTTCCGGTGGAGCAATTGCGCATTCGTCCCCAAATAGACAGCATCAAACAGGCTGGAAATGGGATGTCATTTGTGGTATTGGATCTTTATTTGGATCACCCCGATTTTGAGGACACCTTTTATGAATGTGTGGCGGCGGCTGGAGAAGGGACAAACGACGCCTGTGAACAAGCGCTAAAGGGCTTCCTGCTCGCGGCGATGTGCGGGGTGCGGCATTTTATCCACCACGAGGCGGAGTATACGTTGGACACCGATTTCCTGGGCGAACGCAAGCATTGGGAGGTTTCCCAAAGCTGTATGGCGATTATGGGGAACCCCGAGGAGAACATTGCGCAGGAGAACTGGTGGGAGGTGCTGCGTGACGCGCTGGCGGCGCATCTGGGCAACCAGAAGGTCTATACGGTTAAGGTGTATGCGGCAAAATCGTGGGATGGCTCTGTAACAGGCGAGTGCAGGGTGAACGATATCTCAATTCCGGCATTGGGGAATTTGGTGGGAAAGGTTGTGGAGCAGTGGCAGCCACAAAGTGCCCTCTATTCCCAAAAGCAGTTCTTTTTCCTGCGGCAGACGGGGGAGTTTACCCCTTATCCGTATACTGCCAAACAGGTGCGTGCATTCACGCGGACAGCTGTTGCGTTGTATGACACCTGCCTAAAGAATGAGGAGGCCGAACGGTATCAGGCCCTTTTGCAGGAGCAGATTGGCGATCAAAATTTGGCGGTAGAGCTAAATCACCTTTTGCCGGAACTGTTCGCGACACAGCATCTTGACTGGTCGTTGCCGGACGAGCTGCTGATTTGCTGGCCGGATGGCAGACAGGAAAAAATTTATGCGACTCAGCTCGCCTCTCGCTGCTGGATAGAGGGGGAGGTCTATCGAATTATGCGGGAGGGAGCGATTTCCAATGACGCTTATGGAAATTATGTAGCGGGCAGCGCACTTTATAATGTTTCAAGAAAGGCGGAGAAGGACAGCGCAGATTTGAGAAACATTCAGGTGTTAGAGCTACAGATACAGGTGCCGCAGGGGTACCAAGTGCGCTGATGCAGGTGGGAAAATCGATTTTGTGCTTGAATTTCGTGAAAAAAATGGTATAATAAAATCAGCATATAATCCCTACAAACCCAAAAAAGGAGCTGTTTATCATGCCATTGGTAACCACTACCGAGATGTTCAAGAAAGCCTATGAGGGCGGCTATGCAATTGGCGCATTCAATGTCAATAACATGGAGATTGTCCAAGGCATCACCGAGGCTGCTTCCGAGCTGAAAGCACCTGTTATTTTGCAGGTTTCTGCCGGCGCGAGAAAGTATGCAAATCACACCTACCTGGTCAAATTGGTGGAAGCAGCAGTAAAGGAAAATGATATTCCCATTGCGCTGCATCTGGACCACGGCGCGGATTTTGAGATCTGTAAATCCTGCATTGATGGCGGCTTTACTTCGGTTATGATTGATGGTTCCGCCCGCAGCTTTGCGGAGAATATTGCAGAGACCAAAAAGGTTGTGGAATATGCGCATGAGCGCGGCGTCGTTGTTGAGGCAGAGCTGGGTAAACTGGCTGGCATCGAGGATGATGTCAATGTTGCCGCGGATGACGCACAGTTCACCAACCCCGGCGAGGTCGAGGAATTCGTCAACAAGACCGGTGTAGATTCACTGGCGATTGCAATCGGCACCAGCCATGGCGCTTATAAGTTTAAACCTGGCCAGAAGCCGCAGCTGCGCTTCGACATTCTGGAGGAGGTCAGCAAACGTCTGCCGGGCTTCCCGATTGTTCTGCATGGAGCTTCTTCCGTTCCGCAGGATTTGGTTAAGGTCATCAACAACTTTGGCGGCCAGATGCCGGATGCAATTGGTATTCCGGAGGAGATGCTGCGCCAGGCTGCAACGATGGCTGTCTGCAAAATTAACATTGACTCGGATGTTCGCGTTGCAATGACCGCCGCAATCCGCAAGTATCTGGCAGAGAACCCAAGCCATTTCGATCCACGTCAGTATTTGGCACCTGCTCGTACTGCGGTTAAAGAGATGGTTGCACACAAGATTCAGGATGTTCTGGGTTGTGCAGGTAAAGCATAAGTAAAATTTAACAGCACAAAGGGGACTGTCGATTGGCAGTCCCCTTTGTTGTGGGTCAGTAGACCTTGTGCAGATATTGGTACACAATCAGCATCAGTGCAACATGAACCAGCATGACCGCTGCAAGGGTAAGTGCAATGGTTTCGTTGAAAAACGGTGCAACCAGCATCCCGATATAAAGAACCGTGAACAGTAGATAACTGCTGTAAGCCCAGGACTTTTGCGCAATATAGATGTTGCGTTCGTCCTGCTCCATCACCTCCAGCTGGTGCAGGCGTTCAGGGTCCCGCAAAAGCCTGCGCTTCTGCCACAGCTTGACAATCCCGCAACCAAACAAGCCGCCTCCCATTCCGCCATATAGTGAGCTGACATTGTGAAGAGAGGAGACCGACAGACAAAGCAGCAGCAGTCCCGCAGGAATCATCAGGCTTGTTAATTTCATTCGCCAACGAACCTTGTCAGGATAGGGCATAGACTTCCATTGCTCCCATTTTTTTAACATTTCTTTCACCTCACAAATCTTCAAAAAGAAAGAGCTGCTCGATTGTGACCCCAAAATAAACCGCCAGCTTGTGGGCCAGCACCAATGAGGCGTTATAGCGTCCGTTTTCCAGCGAAATGATCGTTTGACGGGTGACGCCGACCGCTGTGGCAAGCTCCTCTTGTGTAATGCGGCGCTCCTGCCGCTTGGCTGCAATCAGGTTTTGCATAGGGCCGCCTCCTCTTAAATTGTAAAGGATACTTTACGATTATAGTATAGCATACTTTACATAAATGTCAAGTGAGTTTTATATCCAGGGAAAAGAAAAAGCTGTGTGTAAAAACACACAGCTTTTATTGGAGCGGGTTACGAGGTTCGAACTCGCTACCTCCACCTTGGCAAGGTG
>CAJUJI010000076.1 GCA_910586875.1 uncultured Anaerotruncus sp.
AATCGCGTCGATGACCGCTGCTGGACTGGCAATCTATAAGAAAAACGAGAAATAACCCACAAAACCTAACAAGCGAGCCAATCCATTAGGATTGGCTCGCTTCGTTTGTTGTCTTTACGATTTAGCGTCCGGTGCCTGGGTTTTTCTTGGAAGTGTCGGTATTATCCGCTTCGGTTTCGTTGCTGCTAGACTCCTCTTCATCGTCCGCATAGTCGTCAAGCTCCAATTCGGTGTCGGAAACCATGTAGGTACCCAGGGTGCGTGTTTTAATCGACCAGCCTTCAATACCGGTAGCGTCGTTATCATCCGAGTAGGTGAACAAATCGGTCACATCGGTGATGCTGCCATCGCTTTCCAGACGGTAAATGTAACATGCTGTGGGATCTGGCGCATAATCGTCGTCATCATCCCAGGGGATGCCCAAGGTCAAGGTTGCCCGCGAGGTGGATGGGATGGTCGGATTTCCTACAAAGTCATAGAACCACAAATCTGCATCCACGGGGTCTGCATACAGCTCGTAGATTTCCGAGTGAGATTTGGTAGAGAGCTTTGCATAGAATTTTCCGGCATCATCATCGCTTTCAAATGCCAGCGCCGCCCGGTCGTCACCCCAAATCAGGGTGTTGGTATCATTCGATTCGGGATCAAAATAGATGCCCTCGCCCAGCTCTGCGTCGCCATCTGTGCCAGAAATGCCCTTGTTGTTGATCCACATGGTCAGGCGCAACTCTGCTTTTTCGCCGGAGGTCCAGCTGTTGACACCATCATAATCCTTGCTGTTGGTGCTTGCATTCACCGTCTTTTTTGCTTTAAAGGTGATGTCTGCCTGTGCTTTCAGCTCCTCGGTGGTGGTGGAGTTGTTCAGCTCAACCCGCAGGTAAGAGCCGCGCCCATCGCCAACGTTCTTTTCGCTGACCTGTGTGATGCTCTTAATCAGCGATTTGCCATTGCCGCTCTTGTCCACCGACATCTTGAACAGGCCGTCATCCACCAGCTGACTGGCGGTTGCGGTACCACCATTGTTAAGCTCGGTTTGGATGTCGCTTACCAGGTCGATTCCCAACGGGATGTAGAAGGTTTGATTTGGCGCGATGTTGTCCAGTAAAATCGAGCCGTCGCGCCCAACTTTTTCTATGACATAAGTAATTCCATTGTTGTCGGTCAGCGGTTCATTGTCATTGTCGTAAAGTTTGTAATCGCCGGTGTCAAAAACCGAGACTGAACCTGCCGACGCAGCAGAAACCGCCAGGGATGTTGCACCGATCAGCATGGACGTTGCCAATAACAGTGCAACCTGTTTTTTCATCCTCATGATAATCCTCCTTCAAATCAACAATTGTGTCCAGCCTTGATCAGCGGCTGCATCCGGCCCTTTTGACCTGATGGTAAGATTCTACTGTAAGATTATGTCGAAGGATTGAGCAAATTGTGACCAAAACATGAAATATCCGTGATAAAATACTCCAAATTTTGGCAAAATCACACAAAACAAAAGACCGCATTCCTTGCGGTCTTTCATTTAGAATTTTTTAGGAAAAGAACTTTCCTGAGGTTGCTAGAGAAGGAATTTCCCGTAAATTGAGGATATCAATGGATTGTATGTACCATTTGCAGAAATTATGAAGAAATTGTAAAAACAGCTAATCCTGAAGCTCGAACACCCATGCACCGCGCTGCGCGGGCTTGACCAGAAAAACACCTTCAGCATGATTATATAGCTTACGCATACAGCGTTTTGCCGTCCGTTTACTATCAAAAATGCCAAATACTGCGGAACCACTGCCGCTCATCAAGCTGCCAAGCGCGCCGTTTTGTTCCATGATCCGGCGTAGCTGTGGAATTTCTGGAAGCTGTGCAACCGCTTCCAGTACATTTCCCATCGCTTGTGCAAGCGCGGGCAATGACCCTGCTTGCAGCAGTGCGAGCAGCCGATCGATGTCCGGCTGCTGCGGATTTTCCAGCTGGTCATACCGGCGGTAGCTCTCCGGCGTCGAAATCCCTGCGCGCGGCTTTGCAATCAGAATTTCGCAGTCTGGAAGGGTGGGGAGGTTTTCAAATTGCTCGCCGATGCCTCGGGCGCGTTGGGTACCTCCCAGCAGGCAGAATGGCACATCAGCGCCGACCTTTGCGCCGATCTCGCAGAGTCGTTCTATGCCAGCGTCTACCTCCAGCAATGAGTGAAGTCCTGCCAGCACGCCAGCGGCATCGGTGCTGCCACCTCCCAATCCAGCCTGTTCGGGTATCCTCTTTTGGATTTCAATGGACAATGCGCCATCCGGTGCGCCAAACGCATCGAAAAAGTAGCGTGCCGCGAGATGGGCCACATTTTCCTCATTACAAGGGATGCCGGGGCGGTCGCAGGAGATGAAAATTCCTTTGCCGCTCATCCGCGAGATGGTGATGGTATCATATAAAGTAACGGTTTGCATCACCGAGTCTACCAGGTGGTAACCATCCGGGCGCTTTCCGGTAATTGCAAATGAAAGGTTGATTTTTGCAGGGGCATCTATCTTGACCCGTTTGTGCATAGGACTCCTCCTTTGAGATGTGACTGCGGATGATCACCACAAGGTGAAAATCGCGCAAAACTTTTGATACGAAATTATTTGGAAAATAGGCGAAAAAGTGGGAATTCATAAATTTCAATCGCCTGCACAGGGCACATTTCATGGCAACAGAAACACCGGATACAGGGTTCCGGTACAATTTTTGCTTTTTTATCTTCTAGCACAATTGTCTGCACAGGGCAGCTTTCTGCACATCTCCCACATCCGATGCAGCCCGTTTTTCGCACGCGCGGCCGGGGTGCAAGCTGCTCTCGGAAATGTCCCACTACCCAGGCAAGCGGTTTTGGGAGGTTGCCGGTGAAGTCCAGTTTTTTGCTGGCAGGCATCAAAAAATCTTGTGTCGGAGGGATGGGGTCGCCCACCTGTTCCACCTGTGCGGCGTTTGAGGGGCAAAGCCCTCGGCGCACCTGCTCTGCCAAGGTTGGGACCTGTGTGGCAGAGAGGCCGATCAGATGTGCCATTACCAGATCAAGTGCATAAATGTTGTTGCTTGCTGCGGTAAAGCCTAGGTGCCGCGGTTTGCCTCCGGTGGGCCCGTCTCCTTCCATTGCGTCCACCGCATCCACCAGCGTCAGTGTTGGACGCACCAATAAGGACAGATCTACCAACATTTGTGCAAAATGCGCTCCATCCGGAAAGCGGTAGTGCAGCTGCGGTTTAAGCAGCCCCGGAATACATCCAAACAGATTTTTAACACCACAGGAGAGGGTGGTCATGCAATGGGTTTTCAGCTTGCACAGGTTGATGACAACGTCTGCATCTACAATTGGATCAATGATATCAAAGCGATGGCAAAGAACGCTGTTTTCTACCGGGATGGTTTTGGAGCCACAGTTTAAATTGAGGGTAACGCCGCAGCGTTCAGCAACCGCCTTCATACCGCTTTGCTCATAATTTGCTGCAAGAAGCTGGGGGGTGTAACCACCGCCGGGGCTGTCCGCAATGGTGATATGCTGCACCCCTGATTTTTGCAGCTCGTAAATGACCGCCTCCACCAACGCAGGATGTGTGGTCGCGGCACGGGCGGGGGTGCAGCGCATAATCAAATTCGGTTTCAAAACCACCTTCGCGTTGGGATCGATTGAAACCGCAAGCGCCTTAAAGTGGCGTGCAACCGCTTGCTGCATCTGCTCCGGCGCGTAGGAGTCGGTGCGGCAAAGTGAGACCATCTCGTTCATATGGTGGTGCAGGGATCCAGATTGTTCTGTGCGATGCTGACAGGAATTTCCGCCCCTAACGCGCGCCGCGCCAATTCTGCCAGATAAGGTACCACAAAGGTTTCTGTGCCGAAATGCCCCGCATCGATGATCGTGATTCCGCGATGAATTGCATCCAGCATCACATCATGCTTTACGTCACCGGTTACAAGCGCCTGTGCACCTGCGTGATCGATGTCCGCCAAAAAGCTGCCGCCACTGCCGCCGCAAACCGCTACCCGTTCGATTGCACGTCCGCCATCGCAGTAGCGCACAGCGCAGGCGTCCAGCATCTGCTTGACATAATAGGCAAACTCCGGCGGAGTCATGCCGCGTTCGAGCCGGCCAATCCGTGCCATTCCTTCTGGCTCCACCGGAGCAACAGCCTGCAATTTGAGCCGCGCTGCCAGAATATCATTGACGCCGCCAGCCGCGATATCTAAATTGGTGTGTGCAGAGATCACCGACAGATTTTCCCGAATTAACCGCCAGACCAAAGTGTCTGCGGTCACCCGTTTCATCGGGTGGAAGATCACCGGATGATGGCTTACAATCAGGTTTGCTCCGCGTGCTACTGCCTCCGAAATCACAGCGTCTGTCACATCCAACGCTGCCAATACCCCTGTTACCGTTGCGTTTGGATCTCCCACCAGCAGCCCTGGATTGTCAAAATCCATCGCCAGCGAAAAATCCGCTGCCCGGTTCAACGCCTCATAAACGGTTTGTACTGTCATCTTGCAATGCCCCTTTCAATTGCTCCAATAATGCCTGATAACCCTGTTGTTTTTCGGTAACACCCATAGTGGATTTTTCTAGTCCGGCCACCTTTTCTTCCAGGATGCGCAGCAGCTTTTGATAATAGGCGATCGCCGCGTTACCCTGTGGTTGCAGCGCGCCGGTGTAGCAATACCATAAATCCACCTCTTTGCAAGCTCCGGTATAGACCACCTGTAAAATAGTATAGGGAAATCCCTTGGATATCACAGCCCGTTCTCGCAGAATAGCAAACCCATGTTTGCACAGATGGTAGCGCAGATGCTCTGCCTTGGTCATCGGCTGGAGCAGAAAAACGAGCTGGGTATCTCTGGTCCAAGGCTGCGCATCGATGATCTGCCAGATCAAATCGCCGCCCATCCCAGCAATAACAATATCCTGCACATCACCGGCCTGTAAGCCGGACAAACCATCACATAATACCAGTTTTACCCGCTCGGATACCCCATATTCAGACAGAGAGAAAGCCGCCTTTTGCAGCGGCTTTTGGTTGATATCGCAGGCAAATCCATGTGGAATTTTACCGCTGGCGGCCAGCCATGTAATCAGATATCCGTGATCTGTACCGATATCCGCACAGCCTACCCCCTCGCGTACCCAGGATGCAATCGCCGCCAAACGCGCATCCAACTTTGGCAGCGCCATCAAACTTTGGCGTGGGCGTTGAGCTTTGCAAGCAGCGCATTGCAGTCAACCTGATGCGCTGCACAAGCTTCAGCAATCGACTCGCCCCGCGCGGAAGGGCATCCCAGACAGTGCATTCCCATCTCCAAAAAATAGTTCGCCAACGATTCGTCCGCGTCCAACGCTTCCCCAATTAAAGTGTCTTTGGTATATAGCATTTTGACAACCTCCGTTTTTTTCCTCTGTGTTACCATGTAACGATTTGTAGCTATTATAGCATACTTTTTCCTGGTTAGATAGCCATTTCTAAAATTCTTTTTGAGATTAAAAGTGATGCGGAAAAAGGCGGCATAGCAGATGTTCTGTCGAAAGCTGTTTACAACCCTTTGCCAATCCAGTATAATATAGTCAAAAATACTGAAACACAGGCGATAATCAGTTGGGAGGAGTGCTGTTTGTTCACAGCAAAAACCTATCAATTTCCAGAAAGTTTGGACAAGGCATACGAGCTGCTGCAACAGAGCAGAACAAATACCATATTAGGCGGCTGCGGGTGGCTGAAAATGACCCAAAAGCGGATTGGGACGGCGATCGATCTGTCCCGTTTGGGTCTGGACCGCATCGAGGAGGATGCACAGGAAATTCGCATTGGTGCGATGGTAACATTGCGTCAGCTGGAAACCCATCCGGCATTGCGGCAACTTTTCGGCGGCGTGCTGCCGGAATCGGTGCGCCGGATTGTGGGGGTGCAGTTTCGCAACTGTGCGACGGTTGGCGCGAGTGTTTGGATGCGCGCCGGCTATTCCGATCTGTTGACCGCATTGCTGGCGCTGGATGCGCGGGTAACGCTGTATCAGGGCGGGGAGCAATCGCTTGCGCAGTTTATCGAGCAGCCTTACACCCGCGATATTCTCACCGGTATTCTTCTGCGCAAAGATGGCCGCCAGGCCGCTTATCAAAGCCTGCGCCAGAGCGCGACGGATTTTCCGGTATTGGCGGTGTGTGTTTCCCGCTTAGGTGAGGAATGGCGGGTTAGCATTGGCGCACGGCCGATGCGTGCGGCGCTTTCGCAGAGCGCCGCGGCGCAGCTGAAAGCGGGGCTTTTGGAGAAGGCAGGGTTTGCCGCGGCACAAGAGCTGCAATTTGGCAGCAATCTGCGTGGCTCGGCGCAATATCGCGCATTGCTGGCAAAGGTGCTGGCCGAACGGGCGGCGCGCCAGCTTTTGGAGAAGGAGGCGGCGGAATGAAGGTTCAAATTACGGTGAACGGGAAGCTCTATGACAAGCATATTCCGGCGGATATGCTGCTGTTGGACTTCCTGCGCAAATATGGATATGTAAGTGTAAAGCGCGGCTGTGATACAGCCAACTGTGGATTGTGCACCGTTTGGGTGGATGAAAAGCCGGTGCTTTCCTGTACTTACCCTGCGGCGCGCGCCGACGGCCGTCAGGTCACAACCTTGGAAGGATTGGAGCAGGAGGCACAGGAGTTTGGCCGGTATCTGGCGCAGCGCGGCGCGGACCAGTGCGGGTTTTGCTCGCCTGGCTTTGTGATGAATGTGTTGGCGATGAAGCGCGAGCTTGACGACCCGACCGATGAAGAAATACGGGAATATCTGGCGGGCAATCTTTGCCGCTGTACCGGTTACACCGCTCAAATGGAGGCGGTGCGCAGCTATTTGCGGGAGGTGAGGAGATGATGAATGTCGTCAATCAGCGGGTTCCGAAGCTGGATGCAATGGCGCTGGTCACCGGCAAGGGCGTCTATACCGAGGACTGTATGCCGCCGAACTGTCTGGTGGTCAAGGTGCTGCGCAGCCCATATCCATTTGCACGGATTGTTTCAATCAATTGCGAGGCGGCCCGCAGGCTTGAAGGGATTGCATGTGTGCTGACCCATGAGGATGTACCCAAAATACGCTATACAATGGCGGGGCAGTCCTATCCGGAGCCATCCGCCTACGACCGCTATATTTTGGAGGAGCTGGTGCGCTATGTGGGTGACCCAGTCGCGATCGTCGCCGGAGAGGAGGAGCGCACGGTTGACAAGGCGCTGCGGCTCATCAAAGTGCAGTATGAGCGGTTGGAGCCGGTGTTAGATTTTGAGCAGGCGCTGGATCATCCATCGGTTATTCATCCAGAGGCGGATTACTTCAATCATTTTCCGGTGGGGCAGGACCCAAAGCGCAATCTCGTTTCCAGCCATTGTGACCAACGCGGCGATTTGCAGGCGGTTTTTGCTGCCTGCGATGTGGTGCAGGAGGAAATCTATTACACCAAGGCGGTTGCACAAGCGATGATGGAAACCTTTCGTACCTATACCTATTTGGACCATGCACAGCGGCTGAATGTGGTCAGCTCCACCCAAATCCCGTTTCATTGCCGCCGCCAGCTGGCGCGCGCTTTGGGAATCCCAAAAAATCGGGTGCGGGTGATCAAGCCGCGGATTGGCGGTGGCTTCGGTGCAAAGCAGACCATGTGCAGTGAGTTTTTCCCTGCACTTGTCACCATGAAAACCGGCAAGCCCTGCCGGATGATTTTCACCCGCGAGGAATGCTTTACCGGCTCGAACAGTCGGCATCAGATGCGGCTGCGGGTGAAGGTGGGCGCGACGAACGACGGCATTGTGCAGGCGATTGACCTTGAGGTGCTCTCCAATGCGGGCGCCTATGCGGAACACGCATCCACAACGGTGGGACTGACCGGCACCAAAACCATTGCGCTTTACACCCCACAGGCATACCGCTTTCAAACGCAGGTGGTCTATACCAATACGATGGGAGGCGGCGCTTTCCGTGGTTTTGGTGCAACACAGGGCTGCTTTGCGGTGGAGTCGGCGATCAATCAGCTTGCTGAGCGGATCGGACTCGACCCAGTCGAGCTGCGGCTTCGCAACATTCCAAAGCTTGGGGACCCGCTGCCCTCCTATTTGGACGGACCGCTTTCCAGCACCGAACTGGAAGCGTGCATCCAGCGTGGACGCGAGCTAATTGGCTGGGAGCGCAAGTTCCCTGCGGTGCAGGTAGATGCGCATACCATGCGCGGTGTAGGCATGGCAATCACCATGCAGGGAAGCGGCATAGCGGGAATTGACACCTGCTCGGCCTGCATCCGTCTGAACGACAGCGGATTTTATACCCTGCTGATCGGCGCATCGGATATGGGAACCGGCTGCGATACCATTCTGGCGCAGATGGCAGCGGAAACGCTGCATTGTCCGATTGAACGGATCACTGTGGATGGGGTGGATACCGACCACTCCCCCTATGACAAGGGCTCCTATGCCTCCTCCACTACCTATGTGACGGGGATGGCGGTGGTCAAAGCCTGCACAGAAATGATCGGGCGCATCAAGCTGGAGGCGGCAAAACGTCTGGAGGTTGCCCCATCGCAGGTGAGCTTTGACGGGGATCGAATCTGCCTGAAGATGAAGCCGGATCAAGGCATTACCTTGGAACAGCTCGCACAGCAGCTGGTGGTTGGAGATGGAAACTGGCTGCAATGTACTGCCACCCATTCCAGCTCTGTTTCACCGCCGCCGCTGATGGCCGGCTTTGCAGAGGTGGAGGTGGACACCGAAACCGGCGCAGTGCGGGTGGTGGATTATGTGGGGGTCATCGACTGTGGCACGGTCATCAACCCGAATTTGGCAACCGTACAGGCACAGGGCGGAATTGTCCAGGGAATTGGGATGGCGCTGTATGAGGATATCAGCTACCACTCCACAGGTAAAATGCGCAATCACTCGTTTATGCAGTATAAAATTCCTTCGCGGCTGGATGTACCGGATATTCGGGTCGCGTTCCAGTCAAGCTATGAGCCCTCCGGCCCATATGGGGCAAAGTCCATCGGGGAAGTGGTGATCAATACACCTGCACCTGCGGTGGCTGCCGCGGTTGCAAATGCGACCGGCGTGCGGGTGCGCACCCTGCCAATTACATCGGAAAAGGTGTTGATGGGGATTCTGGGACAGAAATAGATGGGCTGCAAGCAAAAGAATCAGGTTGTTTGGGAAGGTGTAAAATGAACAGAGAAGCAGGTTTTTTCCGGCCCGCTTTGAACACAAAGCTTTGCGTTATGCCGCTGTGTAATCTGCTGTGCAATCGCCAGCCCTAATCCTGTGCCGGACCGGTTTTTTTCATTGCGCTGTGTGCGGAAACGTTCAAAGATATGCGGCAATTCTTCCGGCGGAATCCCTTGTCCGAAATCGGTCACTTCTATCGTAAAGTGATCCTGTGCTTGCGTTAGTGCAAGCGTTACCGTGCTGTTGGGTTCGGAAAATTTTACTGCATTGTCCAGCAAAATCAGCAGCAGCTGGCGGATGCGGCCGTAATCGCCCAACAGCAGGCAATCCTCCGCTGGGCAGCTTAAACAAACGGTGATAGCCTTGGTGCGGGCGGTTTGGCGGATGGCTCGGGCAGCATCCCGCACAATGTTGCAGAGGTTGACCTCCTCCATTTCCAGATGGAATTGTGCATCCTGCAACCGTGTGAGCTCCAATAAATCATTGACCAGCCGTTCCAGATGCCGGCTTTCCGCCAACATCTGGTCATAATAGGCCAGCACCTCCCCAGGCTCGTTTACCGTCCCGTCCTGAAGCACCTCCAAAGAGCCGCGCAGAACCGCTACAGGGGTGCGTAGCTCGTGGGATACGTTGGCAAAAAAATCCTGTTTCAGTCGATCTAAAGAGGCCCGCTGTTTTTCAGCGGCCTCTAATTTTTCTGCCAATAAATCGATTGTTTGGGCAAGCTGGCCGATCTCGTCCGCCTGGTTTACGGCGGTTTTGGCGGTATAATCCCCGTTTGCCAACCGCAGTGCCGTGGTTTTCATCCGCGTTAAAGGCGCGGTAAAGTGCCAGGCCAACAGAATGGCGGCTCCTCCTGCCAGGACCAGAGCAGCTGCGGCCCCGATACCCAAGATGAGCAGCGCCCGCTTTACCGCGTGGTTGATGCCACTGACAGGAGAATGGAGCAGCACGGCTCCGGAAATGCCGGCCGGTGTGCGGATTGGGACGCCCACAGTCAGTGTAGGGGTGTCCAATAGGCTGGAAAATGCTTCCCCGTAAGCTTGCCCTCCGGATAGCACCTTCTCTAGTAGATCTTCCGCCCCAGAGGGAAGGTCGCTTTGAGCTGCCCAGTTTTTCCCAGGTGTCAATAAGGTTCGCTCTGTATCCACAATCCAGACCTCCGATGTGGTCAGTGCGTTTAAAAAGTGTAAATATGCGCCATACCCGCCTCGTCCGCCCCTGCCCATACCAAACGCTTCCCCTGATTGGAAGGCAGCCAAGGTTTCAGCGATAGAAACCGCCTGTTCTTCCATCGTTTGGCGGTTGATGGAGATGCTATGCCATCGAAACGCGGCGGCATATACGCTGCCCAATACCATTGTGAACACGAAAAGGACCGCTGCAAAGCAGGCGGCCAGCTTCCAGACCATTTTATTTCTCATGTGAGCACCTCAAACTTGTAGCCGACATTTCGGATGGTGCGAATTTCCCAGGAGGGGTGCGCCACCATGTCCAATTTGGCTCTGAGGCGCTTCATGTGGGAATCTACCGTACGGGGATCCCCATAATAATCGTAGCCCCATAGCAAATCCAGCAGCATTTCTCGTGTGTAGGCCCGATTTTTCCCATGAACGAGCGTCCACAGCATGTCAACCTCCCGCTTGGTCAGCCGTATCGGTTGATCATCGATACAAACGCTGTAGTCCTCTAAATTGATGCACAGGCCCGCTATGTGCAAAAGCTTTGCAGGATCACCCGCCTGTTTTTCGATTCTTCGCAGAATTGCCCGCACCCTGGCCATAACCTCACCGGGGGAAAAGGGTTTCACAATATAATCATCCGCTCCAATATCTAGCCCCATAATTTTTTCAAAATCCTCCCCGCGGGCGGTGATCATAATAATAGGAACATCGGAGGTTTTACGAATCTCCCTGCATACCTGAAAACCGTCCAGCTCTGGCATCATCACATCTAATAGAACCATTTGGGGCGCCTGCATCTGGAATGCTTCCAGTGCTTGCCGGCCATCCTGGGCCAATATGGTTTGGAAGCCCTCCCGCTGAGCTGCGCTTTTTAAAATGTTTAGCAACTGCAAATTATCGTCTGCAATCAGCATTGTAGCCATATGCGATTCCTCCATCCTTTCTTGCAATTATAATATAGCAGAAATTTGTGGCAGTTTCATGTCAACCGTTCAAAATAAGCCGGAAAAAAACATCTCTGTGCCATTCATTTGCCATATAGAAGGGATAAGATACAGATACCGAAAGGGAACTTTGAAAGGAGCATTTAGAATGAAACATCTAAAAAATTTGATTGCAGGCGGTATTGCAGTGCTTACCCTTACCACAACAACACTTACGGCGCTGGCAGCCCCCGCTTACGAAACACCAGCACAGGCCGCCGCTGGAGCTACAGGAAAAACGGTCGAGGAGGTGCTGGAACAGCGTCGGGCAGGGAAAGGCTATGGAATGATTGCTGCGGAGTCTGACGCTTTGGAGGAATTTCAGGCGGCAGTATTGGAACTTCACCAGCAAGCGCTGGCTGCCATGGTAGAAGATGGGCGCTTGACCCAGCAGGAGGCGGACGAACGGCTTGCTGCACTTCAGCAGAGACAGGCAAACTGCGATGGAAGCGGAATGTATAGCCAGGGTCGCGGCTATGGTTGTGGTTATGGACGCGGAATGGGCTGGGGGCTGCGCGACGGTTCCTGCCTAAATCCATAAATTAGAGCGGAAAAAAGCAGGGAGGAAGGCGTAAAAGGCGCTTTCCTTCCTGCTTTATAATTTTAGCTCTGGCAAGCAGGCAGAATATAGTCGGTGAAGTAATTGCGGGAGGTGTAGCTGTTCTGTGGGCCAGCGCTGGCAATCACAGTGACCAAATTCAGCTCTGGCACAACAAAAATATACTGCCCCCAGGCGCCGAAAGCATAGTAGGTATCATAATTGCTGAAGGAGCGGCACCACCACTGGTAACCATAAGCACCGGTTCCGTCCCCCGCGCCGTTATTTTTGGGGGTGGTGGATTCGTTTACCCAGCCTGCTGGGACAAGCTGCTGTTCATTCCACACACCGCCGTTCAGAAAGAGCTGCCCAAATTTTGCGGCGTCTCGAGCGGACATGATCACCCCGTTGCCGCCATCAGCAATGCCTTGCGGGTCGGTTCTCCAAGAGACGCTATTCATTCCCATGGGGTCGAATAGCTTTTTTTTGGCGTAATCAAACAGCCTTTGTCCGGTGGCCTGTTCTAAAACAGCGGCCAACAGATGGGTATTTCCGGTGCTGTAATTGAAAACGCTGCCAGGCGCATAAACTAAACGGCGGCCCAAAATATAATTTATCCAATTTTCCGATGAGCGAAATTCTTCCCAATTGCTGTTGCCACCACCCCATTCATACCATTCCAGCCCAGAGGTATGGGTGAGCAGGTGGCGCAGGGTGAGCTGATGCTTTCTTTCGTCCTCTTGTGCCAATACCTGGGGTAGATACGCGGAGAGGCGGTCGTCTATGCTGCCGATGTAGCCCTCCCCCATAGCGATGCCAAACAAAGCGCTGGTAAGAGATTTTGAGGCGGAGTGAAACGCATAGGTGTTATTTTCGTCATCGCCTTCTTGATAGTATTCGTCGATGATAACACCATCCTTTACGGTCAATACCGTATAGACCGGCGCGCCGGTTAGTGCGAGGTGCATCTGTTCCAACAAAGCGGGGTCCATATTGTGATTTTCCGGCGCATCAAATTGCCAGTGGTGATTTGGCTCCGGCTCAGAGCTTTGCTCTGGTTCAGGCTTAGATTCAGGCACTAAGGCTGCAACAGAGTGCGCTACGGATGAGGGATTGGAACTGCTGCTGGAGGGCGCAGAGGAAGCCTGTGTGCAGCCAGATAACAACAGAGCTGCTGCCATCAGGCAGATAAAAGGTGATTTCATAATAAATCGTGGTTCCTTTCTTGATAGGATGCAAATGTGCTCCTTGTTCTAACATGGTTGATTCGGTGTAGAAATCACACGGGATTTTTAACAGAATACACCCTGGAGTTCACTCAAAGTCAAGCTTAGAACCGTAAAGCTCCGGTAAATAT
>CAJUJI010000077.1 GCA_910586875.1 uncultured Anaerotruncus sp.
AAATCCGAAGCCGTCCCCGATTGGAACCGGGTTCGGATTATCATTATCTGGTGCCGGTGGTGGGACTTGAACCCACACGGTGTCGCCACCAACGGATTTTGAGTCCGCATCGTCTGCCATTCCGACACACCGGCAAGTTTATAAAAGAGAGCTTTCTTAGTATAGCAAAGTCTGCATGAAAAGGCAAGTGTTTTTTCCCTTTTTTTGCAAAAATTTAAAAAATTATTATAAGAGGGTTTCCTTTCCGTTGAAACAGGGTCTTTAAAATGGTATAATTCATAATGCCTAATATAGTTAAGAAGTATTTGGTGATAAAACTGCCGGATGCTAGCGAGAAAAGGTCTATACACAGTTGGTAGGTGAGGTCTGCCTTTGTTTTGAGGTGTATAGTGGAGATTAAGGAAACAGAAAGGGTGTTTTCATTGGAAAATTTAATTGTGTTGGGAACCGGAAATGCGATGGTGACCAAATGTTATAATACCTGCTTTGCGCTGGAAAATGAGGGGGGAGTTTTATTGGTGGATGCTGGTGGTGGCAACCGCATCCTTGCGCAGCTGGAGGCGGCAGGTATACAGACTGAGCGCATCCACCATATGATTGTTACCCATGAGCATTGCGACCATATTTTAGGGGTTGTTTGGATGGTACGCAAAATCGGTACTATGATAAAGAATGGCAAATATGAGGGTGAATTTCGCATTTACTGCCATGCAGGACTAATTGAACCAATCAAGGCAATGTGTGGCTTTACGCTGCAAAAAAAATTTACCAATCTTTTTGATGATAAAATTTTGCTAGTTCCGGTTGATGACGGGGAATGTCAACAGATGCTAGGGTATGCGGTCACCTTTTTTGATATCCATTCCACCAAAGCAAAGCAATATGGATTTACCTTGCCATTACACAGCGGCAAAGTGCTTACCTGCATGGGGGATGAGCCCTACAATCCGCTGTGTGAGCGCTATATTAAGAATAGTGACTGGTTGTTGAGCGAGGCATTTTGTCTGTACGAAGACCGCGATAGATTTAAACCATATGAAAAGCATCATAGCACAGTTAAAGATGCCTGTGAGTTGGCTACCCAGCTTGGAGTTGCAAATTTGGTGCTGTGGCATACAGAGGATAAAAATTATGAGCGGCGCAAAGAGCTTTACACCGCGGAAGGGCGCGCTTATTATAAAGGGAATTTGCTGGTCCCTTATGATTTAGAGGTCATTTCACTTTGAGGGGTGTTGCTGAAAAATAGACAAAAAGTAGAATACACAATCATTTCTTCTTGACAGCGTTTAGAATATTAGCTAAAATAAAAGCACAAGGTTCTACAATAGATGGTGGATTTGCTGGAAGGTACAAAAAGCCATCATAGAGGAACAAAAAAATCTGGTCAGGTATTGCGTTTGCAAACGCCTAAATACAACAATGGAGGATTTGAAATGAAAACAAAGATTCTCACTCTGGCATTGGCGACAGTCATGGCGATTGGGATGGTTGGTTGTGGCTCGAAACCGAGTTCAACACCTGCATCCTCAGCGGCGCCAGCAGCGTCGTCCGGAAGCGAAGCTCCAGCCCCAGCGGATAATGCGTCTGCATGGAAGCCCACAAAACCGATCACCGTAATCTGCCCCTATGGTGCAGGCGGTGGACAGGACGTTGCTGCGAGACTTTTTGCAAAGTATGCTGAGAAATACTCCGATGTCAAATTCGTAATCGAGAACAAGACCGGTGGTTCCGGCACCATCGGAAACACCGCGATTGCAATGGCGAAACCCGATGGTTATACCCTTGGCATGTTCCACAACCTGAGCCTGTATGACCAGTATCTGGTAGAGGGTGTTACCTATACACAGGATTCCTTTACCCAGCTGGCAATCTTCTGTGCGGACTCGACTGTTATCGTAGCAAACAAGAACCTAAACGTTTCCTCGATTGCAGAGCTGGTTGAGCTTGCAAAACAAAAACCAGGCGAGATTACCTGGGGTGGTCCGGAGTTCTCCTCCCAGACCTATCCGAGAATGAACGTGGAAAATGCGACCGGCGTCACCTTTGGTAAGATGATCTTCGACGGCGGTGCAAACGCTCTGGCAGCAGTCGCTGGCGGCAACTGCAATGTTACCAGCGTATTCCCATCCGAGTATTTTGCGATGGCAGATAACCCGGATATCGTGGCAATCGCTACCACCGGTGAGGAAAGAATCGATGCGGCCAAAGATGTTGGAACCATGAAGGAGCAAGGCGTTGACGCGAAGTTCTACCAGTGGAGAAGCTTTGTGTTGCCGGCAGGCGCGTCCGATGATATCATCGCATATTATGACGATGTATTTGCCAAGGTTATTGCGGATCCGGACTTCCAGAAGGATTTGGCAGCCGGCGGCTTCAATCTGCTTGAAATTGCAGGCCATGAGGCAGCAACCAAGTATATGCTGGAAGACTTTGAGGCGAATAAAGAATCGATCATGTCCGCTGCAAAGGCGCAGTAATCTGAATAAAAGGATCGGCTTTCAAACCGATCCTTTTCTACAAAAAGGGGAATCAGAATGAAGAGCAAGAAATGGGACTGGCTGATTTGCACATTGCTTGCAGCCGTTCTGCTGATATTTGTGATGGAACTTCCGAATACTGCTCCTCAAGCAAGGGTTTATCCAATGGTGGTGCTGGGCGGCAGCTATTTGATGATTGCGATTGCACTTGGCGGATGGGCGTGGGCAAAGAAGAATAAAACCATGCCAGAGGAAGAATCGCTGGGGAAAAAGCGTACAGTTCGGATTGTGATATACTGCATTGCGATTCTGGCTTATATTATTTTAATTGATAAGCTGGGCTTCATCGTTTCTACTGTCGTGTTTGGGATCTTTTCACTGATTTATATGCAAAACAAGAACAAGATTGTGATTGTTGTTTTGCCGATTGCTGTGACGGCGGTTTTGTATTATGTGTTTACCAACTTCCTGTTTGTAACCTTGCCGTCCGGTATTTTGATATAGGAGGAGGGGCATCATGAGCAATATTATTGTGGGTTTCATCAATGTGTTTACTCCCGTGAACCTCCTGTTATGTCTTGGTGGTTTGTTTGCGGGCATTATCTTTGGCGCACTTCCTGGCTTTTCTGCAACGATGGGTGTAGCCGTGTTTGTACCGTTCTCTTACGCGCTTGAGCCAGAGGCGGCGCTGTTGTTGCTATCCGGTGTTTATTGCGGCGGCGTGTTCGGCGGCTCGATTCCAGCAATTTTGCTTGGTATTCCAGGAACGCCTGCGTCTGCGCCCACCGCATGGGAAGGACGCGCACTTACCAAAAGAGGCGAAAGCGGTCGTGCGCTCGCGCTTTGTACAGCGGCTTCTTCTGTTGGCGGTGTTGCCAGTGCACTGGCGCTGCTGTTTATGGCGCCGGTTCTGGCGCTGATTGCATTGCGTGTCGGTCCGCCAGAGCAGGTTATGATTGCTATTTTCGGCTTGAGCGTCGTTTGTATGCTGTCGGAAGGAAATATGGTCAAGGGCTTGCTGGTCGGCTTTGTATCGCTGGTGCTGGCTACCATCGGGCAGGACCCGCAGGTTGGTTATCCACGCTTCACCTTTGGCAGTCTGAACTTGTATGCAGGTGTATCACTGGTGCCAATTTTGATTGGTCTGTTTTCGCTGCCAGAGGTTATCAAAATGTTGGAGACGGATGGTGAGAGTTTCGTAGAGGTGTCCTCCGCTAGCAAGCTCACCCTGAAGGTTTCCGATTTTACCAACAATGTAGTAAATCTGTTGCGTTCGACCTTGCTGGGCATTGGTATCGGTATCATTCCGGCAGCAGGTCCGGATATTGCTTCCTTCCTGTCGTATAATGAGGCAAGAAAATCCTCCAAGAATAAGGATCAGTTCGGTAACGGCTGTGTAGAGGGGATTCTGGCGTCCGAGGCTGCCAACAATGCGGTAACGGGTGGCTCGCTGATTCCGCTGCTTTCGTTGGGTATCCCTGGAAGCGCTCCTGCTGCAATTTTCTTGGGCGCAATGTACATCCATGGACTACGGCCGGGCTCGCAGCTATTTAAGAACAATGTAGACGTAGTTTATACCCTCCTGGTCGGCTTTGTGGTCATCAATATTCTGATGTTCTTTGTGGGCATGGTGTTCTGCAAAATTGCAAATTTCGTACTGTTGATTCCGAAGAGCATTTTGGCGACTGTGATTGTGGTGCTTGCAACGGTGGGCGCCTATGCAATCAATAAAAACATGTTTGAAGTATACCAGATGTATATTGCTGGTATTGCCGGCTATATCATGGAGAAGAATGACTACCCTGTATCACCGGTTGCGCTGGCCTTACTGTTAGGCAATATGCTGGAAACTGCGATCAGCCAGACGGTCGTTATGTATCCAAACAATATCTTCCAGATGTTTACCAGACCGTACACCATTGTATTTGCGCTGTTGGTTCTGGTGTCATTTGCATGGCCGGTGATTCACAAACAGATGTCCAAGAAAAAGGCGTAGGTGAAAATTATGAAATATATCATAACTGCGGATTTGGTTTTGGCTGGAGAGAATTTGGAAGGCATTTCGGATGGTGCTGTAGTGGTAGAGGATGAAAAGATCCTGTATGTAGGCAGCAGCGCGGATGCAAAGAAGGCTTATCCAGACGCGCAGATGGTTTCTCACAAGGGGAAATGTCTGCTGCCAGGTCTGTTTGAGTGTCACAACCATCTTGCGATGGATGCAAGGGTTGCAGGGCATTTGGGCATGATGGAGCTGAGCGAGTGCGAACATACCATCATGGCGATGAAAGGGCTGAAAGACGATCTGATGTCCGGCGTAACGACCGCGCGTTGCCTGGGGGACCGCCGTTATATCGATGTGGTGCTCAAGGAGCAGATTCAGCAGGGCAAGGTTTTGGGGCCAGATCTGCTGGTGTGCGGAATTGGTATGAAGGGCCGGCATGGGCATGGCTTTGTGGGCATTCCGCATTCCGGTGTAGAGGAGTTCAGAAGAACTGCACGGGAGAATATGTTCCGCGGAGTGGATATTCTGAAAATTTTTGTGACCCCTGGCGCACCTGCTGCGACGCCGGAGGAGTTCATCCCCTGCTTTATCTCCTATGATGAAATCCGCACAGTGGTAGAGGAAGCAAAGGCATTGAACATCAAAACAGCGGCGCATTGCATCGGCGGCAAGGGGCTGGAATACTGCGTCAAGGCGGGCATTGATACGATTGAGCATGTGTATAGCATCACGCCAGAGCAGATTCAGCTGGTGGAGGAGGAGCACAAGGGCTGGATTGATATGACATCCGGTATTGTGCTGGATCCGGAGAGAGAGCCCTATCTGCCAGATTCGCATGTAGTCAAGATGAGAACTGCAAGGGAGTATTCCAGACAGTGTCTCAACCAAGTTTACCAGAGCAAGAAGATCCGTTACACCATCGGCACCGACGCAAACCATGCGCTTTTATATAAGGAGCTGGGGTTTGCAGTAGCGGGCGGCGCTTCTCCGCTTGATGCGGTGAAGGCGGTGACGGTCAATGCAGCAAAAATGTGCGGTCTGGAGAAAAAGACCGGCTGTTTGCAGGCGGGCCTAAAAGCGGATATCATCGCGGCGCAGGGAAATCCGCTGGAGGATGTAAACCTGTTAGCTGAAATTCCGTTTGTTATGAAGTCGGGTAAAATTTATAAGAACCTTTGATTACAAACGATAGAAAAGCTCCCCTTACAGGTCCTTTTGCAAGGCTCTCTGGAAGGGGAGATCTTTTTAAATGGGAGAGGACTTCTGCTCCTCCTTGAAGTCTTTGTGTTGCTGAATGCGTGAAATGACAGCTCCCAAATGCTGTGACATCAAGAAAGCGGCCTCCTCCGGCTTACGGTTCTCAATACAGTTGATGATGGTTTTGTGATAAAATAGGGAATCAATATCGGTTCCTTGGTGAATCAGCAGCATTTCCATATCATTGGTCAGAATGTGCTGGACAACATCCAACATAGAGATAAACAGTTGATTGTGGGAGGCCGCCGCCAACTGTTTGTGCATAGCTGCATCTGCGGTGGCAAATGCAACCATATTTTCCTGATTTTGGCGCATCTGTTGCAAACAGCGGTTTAGCTGGTGCAGATTTTCCGGTGTGGCACGCTCCGCGGCCAAGCGAACGGCTTCAACCTCCAGCCCTTTGCGAAATTCAAGGATGCTTAATAAATCATATTTTTGCAAAGCAACAATGGGGGTGGCGGCGCGCAGCATATAATCAACCCCCTGACGGCGGACATAGGTGCCGTCTCCTCTGCGGGTCTCTAAAATACCCAATGTATTCAAACGGCTGATTGCAAGGCGAACGGTGTTGCGGCTGACACCATATTGTTCCTTGAGTTCATTTTCACCCGGCAAGCGCGTGCCGGGCGGATATGTCCCATTGACAATTGCCTCCATGAGCGCGCTGTATACGGTAGAGGCTCGGTCCTTGCCAAGGCCGCCCTTTTTTTCCGAAGTCATTTCTCCCATAGCCATTCGTTCTTTCCCCGTCCTCATTTACTGTTATGATATTACAATATCATATTACCCAAATCTATATCAAATTTCAAGATACTTTACCGCTGAAAATCCCACCCCATAAAATGGGGTGGGATTTTTTGATCGATCAGGCATCCAGGTCGTAAATTGCCACACAGGTAGCTGTAAAAATATCCTCTAATCTGGATACTTCCGTTAGATGTCCGCTGGATTCCTCTACCGAAAAGACCACCAAATTATTGGAATCCTGATTTGCGGCGATCAGAAATTTCCCCACAGGGTCCAAATCAAAATCCCGCGGCGTTTCTCCGCCAGTAGGTTGGTAAGCGATTGGCGTCAACAGGCCATCCAGTTCGCTCACCTGATAGGTCGCTAAGCTGTTATGCCCGCGGTTGGAGGCATACAAAAATTTGCCGTTTGGATGGAATTTGATAGCGGCACAGGTGCTGTGACCGATAAAATCCTCCGGCAAGGTGGTGATATGCTGAATTCGATTTGCAGCGCCCTGCTCCTCCTCATAGGAATAGACATCGATGGACGAGCCCATTTCATTGACCACATAGAAGAATTGCCCGCTTGGATGAAATACACAGTGGCGCGGTCCCTGCCCCTTCTCTGTTTCTACATAGGGCTGCTTTGCCGCGTTTAGATGGCCATTTTCATAATCGATTTCGTAAATAAAGGTTTTGTCACAACCCAAATCGGGCACAAATGCACGGCGCTGTAGCCGGTCAAACTGAAATTGGTGCGCATGAGGTCCGGTTTGCCGGATCGGGTTAGGTCCGCTTCCTTTGTGTTGGAGAAAGCAGGAGGGCCTCTCCAGGGAGCCGTCCTCCAAAATAGGCAGAACGCAAACACTGCCGCTCATAAAATTGGCTACAAATGCGTGGGTGCAGTCCTTGTCCAACGCCAGATGTACAGCATCCGTTCCGCCGGTTGCCCAGCGATTTAGCAGTGTCAATTTTCCGCTCTCCCGCTCAAAGGAGAAGGCGGATACCGCTCCGGATACCAGCCCCTTATAGGTTTTCAGCTCGTTGGTGGAGTAGAGAACCTTTTTATTTTTGTGCAAGGCAACATAGGAGGGATTCGGTTCTCCCAACGCCTTCTTTAACAGGGTCAGAGCTCCAGTTTGCGCATCCATCTGCAAGGTATAAATTCCCTCGCCCTTGGCATAGACAATCTCTCCGGTCCCCAATTTGATTGTTTCGCTGTAGGTTCCAACAAACACAGTATAGTTTTTATGCTTCATAGCGTTCTCTCCTTCGGTTCCTTTTTCTGAAATAAGCGGCAGAGGCTTTGCCATATTTTTCAAAAAATAAAGATTTACTTTGGCAATAATGTCGAAAAATAAAAGGATGCCTTGACAACCAGAATTGGAATATGCTATAAAATCCATATGAACTACAAATTTTTAAAAAAACTATAACATGTTTAACAAGTTATGTCAATACTACAAAAATTATTCCATAGAACACCAATAATTTCGCGAAATTTGCAAGAGAGGAGGCTGGGATATTCGTGAGGTAGAACATGTTATAAAGTAAAACACACACTGAAATTCAGAAAATGGAGGATTGTACGATGAAAAAGTGGACAGCTCTTTTGCTGACTGCTGCAATGACAGCAGCCCTTTTGGGTGGTTGTGCAAACAATACCGCCAGCAGCAGCGGGAATGCTTCAAACAGCAGCACACCCCCGAATTCCCAAAGCAGTACGGAAAGCAGCGATAGCAGCGAATGGACTCCAGATGGCCCGATCACCATTGTTGTAGGGATGGCCGCCGGTGGAGGGATCGACACGATGGCCCGTACAATGGCTGCCGGCATCGGTGAATATTTAGGGGTGGATGTGATTGTAGAGAATATGCCAGGTTCCAGCTCCGGATTGGCGGCCGATTATGTCACAGAGCAGCCAGCGGATGGGTATACAATTTTTGCTTGCAGCTCCTCGATCTGCGGATTTTCTACCACAGAAAATTCAGATGTTACTTATAAGGACCTGGAGGTCCTTTGTATGCCATTTACAACCCACAACCCCGCGATTCTGGTCAATGCGAACTCCGGCATTGCCACCATGGAGCAATGGCTGGACAAGGTCAAGAGCGAACCGACAACAGCCTCTACTGCGGGGGTAGGCTCCACCTGGCATATTCCAGCCGCGCTGATTGCAGGTACAATCGGTGCTGAGGCGACCTATGTTCCCTATGATTCCGGTAAAGAAACGACCCTAGCGGTTTCCCGCGGCGAGGTGGATTGGACCGCCTGTGGAATCTATCAGGAATCGAGTGAGGCGATTCTCTCCGGTCTGGTGACCCCGCTTTGTGTTTGTGCACCCACTGCTTTTGAGCTAGAGGGCTATGGAGAGGTTGCCTCAATTCTGGATTACATCCCGCAGTTGCAGGAATATGCGGATATTCTGGGCGGATGGAGAGGCTTTGCTGTGGCAGCCGGCACGCCTGACGCGGTCAAAAGCAAGCTTGTCAAAGCGCTTGAACATGCGGTCCAGACGGAGCAGATGCAAACCCTGCTGACAAACAATGGCGTAATTGAATCTCCGGTTTTGTATGGCAGCGATGCCCAGGAAATGTTTGAAAAGACCGTGCGTATTTATTCCTGGCTGTTATATGATTTGGGGGATGGCACACGGGAGCCCTCCGAGGTTGAGGTACCTCGCTGGGATTAAACAGAACGAAATTATAAAGGAAAGGGGCATGGTGTTATGCCGCGTCATG
Source organism: uncultured Anaerotruncus sp. (assembly GCA_910586875.1). Taxonomy (GTDB): domain Bacteria; phylum Bacillota; class Clostridia; order Oscillospirales; family Ruminococcaceae; genus Anaerotruncus. Next base: position 9,206 of record CAJUJI010000077.1, read on the forward strand.
AAGCATTTCTGTTCGATCTGGCAAACAAGGATTAAATCAAGGGGGATGAGCAATATGAGGTGCAGATGGAGCATTTCTTTGCCATCAGTAAGGATACCTGTGGCAGCGATTTTGTGATGGATTATACCGTAATTCCAGTGGGAAACATCTCCCGCGCACATGTCCATATCAATACAGCGCTGGGCCAGTATTTTATAAAAGGGGAGGGATACTACATCTGCGGCTATGGCACCGAGGACGAAAAGCGGTATCCGTTCCATCCAGGCGTGTTTATTTATGTGCCGCGCGGGGTAATCCATAAGCTGGTCAATACAGGAGACGTTCCAATTGAATCGATAACCGTTTATTCGGTGGGCAGCGGTGAGGCTACAGGCAAATATTATACCGAACCACCGATTGAAGCGAAATCCACAGGGTTCCAGTTCCAACGAGAAGAAGAATAACACAAGGCTGGCTGATGCACCGCTTTGTGTGTCAGCCGGCTTTTTCCACAATCAAGATAGGGGGCTAAGCTTATGCAGCTATCAAAACAGGAGCGGGAAAGCCTGATTAGTGCAGTGTTTCTGCTGCTTTCGATCTTCTTTTTTTGCTCCTGCTTCCTGATCAACAACAAAGGAATTGTGATGCAGAGCGCACGCCTGATGCCCATGATGATTACAAGCGTGATGCTTTTGCTGAGTTTGGTTAGCCTGATCAAGAACATTCGGGCAGGCGGCTTTCCTGGGCCCGCAAAAATCTGGCATTCCATAAAGGCTGGATTGCAAAGCGAGAGCTTGCAATCCACACTGCTGGCGATTCTAATTGTAGCAATCTACATCTTTTTTGGGCTGGCCTATTTGGGCTTCTATTTGAGCAGTATGCTGTTGATTGGTTTTATCAGTCTTTTTTACGTCCGCCGCATCAAACCCTATCAAGGCATTTTGATTGCTGTGTTGTTGACCGCTCTGCTATATGTTGTTTTTCGGATGGGACTGGGTATGAATTTGTAAAGGAGGCAAAAGCATTGGCGAGCATCCAGAATCTATTATCCCATGTAAGCGCAGAGATGTTTTTTCTGATGGTGCTGGGGGTCTGTGTTGGGATTATTGGCGGTGCACTGCCCGGTATTTCCTCCACAACAACGGTTGCTCTATGCGCTACATTTGCTTACACGATGGATTTTCATAATGCAATTATGTTCTTATGCGCTACCCAGGTGGGCAGTACCTATGGCGGGAGTATTTCGGCCTCCATTTTAAATATCCCTGGCACGCCAGCCTCCGCAGCAACCGCATTAGAGGCTTATCCGATGGCGAAGGACGGCAGAGGGCGGCAGGCACTGGCGATCAACGCAATGGCCTCCTTCTGGGGAAATACCATTGGGGCAATACTGCTGCTGTTGATTATGCCGTTTGCGATCAGCCTTTCCCTTGCGTTTGGTTCGTGGGAATATTTTTGGTTTTCGATGTTTGGCCTGGTAATCTGTGCGCAGCTGAGCAGAGGTGATTTTTTAAAGGGTTTGTTTTCCGCCTGTTTTGGGCTGTTGGTTTCCTTCGTAGGCTCTGACCCGATCTATGGTGCAGGGGCTTTGCGCTTTACTTACGGCATCCGCTACTTAAAGGATGGAATCGGCTTGATCCCCGCTATGGTCGGACTTTATGGCATGTCTGAGGTGTTTACCTCGCTGGTGGATTATAACGCCAAAACGGTACCTCTGCGGGACAGCAAATTGTTTGCGTTTCAGGAGCTTTGGGAGCGCAAATGGATTGCATTGCGGGTTTCGGTGATCGGCTTTGTCATTGGTGTAATTCCAGGAGTGGGGTCCAATATTGCGTCCTGGGTGGGTTATAATCAGGCATATTCCGCAAGCAAGCACAAACAGGCCTTTGGACATGGTTCGATAGACGGTCTTGTAGGCTCTGAGGCCGCCAACAACGCCTGTGCACCCGGCACCTATGCACCGCTTTTGGCATTGGGGATTCCAGGAGATGGCGTTACAGCAATTATCCTCAGTATTTTGACCGTTCAGGGGATTCAAACCGGCGCCAACTTTATGTCCAATAATCCGGATTTTATTTATCTTCTGGTGGCAGGGCTGTTGATAGCAGGGGTGTTGTTTCTGTTGATTGGTACTGTAACAGGGCGGATGATCTGCCGTGTGCTGGAAGCTCCGCTGCCAGTGATCATGTCGGTTGTCATCTGCTTGTGCGCCATTGGTGCTTACAGCAATTCCAATCGTTATGGTGATATTGTGATCATGTTTCTGTTTGGTATCATCGGATTGGTTCTGCGCAGATGGGCGGTTCCTTCTGCACCATTGGTGCTGGGGATTGTTGTGGGAGGCGGCCTGGTCGACGCAAATTTCCGCCGCGCTTTTATGGCTGGCAAAAGCAGCCTGCTGCCCTTTGTTACCCGCCCGATTTCGCTGCTTCTTGTTGTAGTTTTGGTGCTGATGATAGGGAAGGAATTTTTCTGGCCGGCGCTCAAAGCGCGCAAAGCGAAAGCTTTATAAAATAGAAATCCAAACAGTAGAGAGGAGAATGGATATGTATTTTACCTATGACCTTGCACGCGGCATCAATGTAGAAAAGCCCTATCAGCGAATGATGATGCCTTACATGATGCCGGATACCGCATCCTGTCCGGTGAATTTTTCGGTGCATCTCACCGAGTGGGATCCCGGCTCCCAGGTTGACGAACATCTGCATGAAGCTGCGATAGAGGCTATGTTCTGCATTTCCGGCCATGGCACAGCTTCAATAGGCGATCAGGTCTATGAGTTTTCAGAAAATTCTATGATTGCAGCAGCGCCCGGCGAACTGCACTGCATTAAAAATACCGGCAACGAGGTTCTGCGCTGCTTGTGTGTCTTCTCGCCACCTATGACGGCTTCCGGTCTGCGCCAACGAGCGAAGCAAGCTGCTCAGACAAGTGAGGCGCAAGAGAATGACTGATTTTTGCCTGGCAGCAAATGTGACCACACCAGAGGTGCAAATAGTCCCTGGGATGTTGGCTTATACAGGGGATTTAGAGCAGAGCTTTTCTGTGCTGCATTGTGCGGGTTACACAGGCGTGGAATGGATTACGGTAGATCCTGACCGGCTGGAGCTCCCCATTCTGGACCAGCTGCTGGCTGAGTACCAGCTGCATCCGGTGGCGGTGAATACCGGAAGGCTCTGCGGTGAATTAGGGCTGACCTTATCCTCTCCAAAGCAAGAGATCCGCATGGCGGCTGAGCAGCGTATGAAAAAGGTGATGGAGTTTGCTGCGCACTGGGGAGTGCCTGTTAATGTAGGAATTTTACGCGGTTGTTTTCTACCGGAGGTTTCTACTGAAACAACCTATGGCTGGACGGTGGAGGCATTGCAGCGGTTAAGTAGCTTCGGTACACAGTATGGCGTGACATTGTTGCTGGAAACCGTAACTACAAAAATGACAAACTTTATCAATACATTATCGCAAGCCGCGCAGCTCATCCGCGATGTGAACCAACCAGCTCTGGGCGTCATGTATGATGTCTTTCAAATGGATTTGGAGGAACCGGATATGCAGGAGAGTATACAGCGCTATTGTGCATTGTGCGGACATGTCCATCTAGCGGATCGAGACCGCAAGGTGCCAGGAGACGGTGGATTGGACTTTCCGGCTATTCTCAAGCAAATTGTTCAGAGTGGTTACACTGGTGCGTATAGCATAGAATTAGAGATGCAACCCAATCCGGAAATCGTTCATCAAAGAGCAGCAGCTTATCTAAAGCTACTCTTTGAAAGCTTGTAACCTTTGTGCAATCAAAAAGGCCACCAATGGCGTGTATGCGCCATTGGTGGATCTTCTAGAGAACGAGTACCCTTTTAAGGGTAGCAAGTAACAATCTTTTGCAAAAGCCAGACCGTACTTGCCATTGCAATATCAGCTAGTAGCAATGGGTTATACCTAATAAATAAAACCACTGGCATATCTGGCGGTT
>CAJUJI010000078.1 GCA_910586875.1 uncultured Anaerotruncus sp.
CATTATAAATATATACATTCAACACAAAAACACAGCAAAAAAATAATGAATCTTTCCATTTTCTCAGAAAATCGATACTTATTTTTCCAAAATACACGAATAAAGCAGAGAAATATCCGATAGAATCTGTCTATTTATTCTAAATATGTGCAGTTCACACAGGTTTATTGGATTGTTATTTGGCGTCTGGAACCGTTTACTTTTGTATGGGGATCACGCTAAAATAAAATTGTCAAGCACCTACTCACTGACAGATTACAAAGGAGGATATGAAAATGAAAAGAGGAATCGCGTGGATTCTTTCGTTAGCGCTTTGCTGTTCAGGTCTTGCCGGATGTGGCGGTGCTCCCGCCAGCAGCAGTGCGCCGGCGCCTGCACCCGCCAGCAGCGCGCCAGCTGGTAGTGAACCGGCGAGCAGCGCCGATGCGAACAGCGCCGATGCGAACAGCGGTGTTGACTATACGCAGGGGGACGCTGTTACCATCAAAATTGCACATGTCTCTGCGGACGGGGTGCCGATTGATGAGTTCTGCGACAAAATAGCAAAGGAATTTGAGGAGCTTACCGGCGGCCGCATCAAGGTTCAGGTGTTCCCTGCCTCCCAGATGGGCAACAACAGCGAACTGCTTGAACAGCTGCAATTTGGCACGCTGGAGATGGCAATTTCCTCGGTCGCATTTTTAGGTGCCTTTACCGATACCACCACCCTGCTCGACCTGCCCTACCTGTTCAAGAATGAGGGCGCGGCGGAGGAGGTTTTGGACGGCGAGGTAGGCCAGGCGATGTTTGCGGATTTGGAAAACTCCGGCTTCCACGGTCTGGCGTGGCTGTCCACTGGTTGGAGACACCTGACTGCAAACAAGGAGATCCATTCCCCCGCTGATATGAAGGGGCTGAAGATCCGCGTGATGGAAAACCAGATGCACATAGCGCACTTTAATGCACTTGGCGCATCTGCGGTTCCGATGGCGTTTTCAGAGCTGTATACCGCCTTGCAGAACGGCACCATGGATTGCCAGGAAAACCCGTGGGCAAACATCGATGGCAACCGCTTGTATGAGGTGCAAAAGTACATCATGGAAACCGGGCATATTTACGACACCTCTCCCCTGCTTGCCTCTAAATCGTGGTGGGATTCGCTGGCCGCCTCCGACCAGGAGCTGATTACCCGCGTTGTCACCGAGGGCCTTGCATGGGAGCGCGAGCTGAGCAAGGATAACCAGGACGAACTGAGCGAGAAGATTGGCAGCAATGGCACAAACGTTGTGATTAAGCTTACCGATGAGGAGCGGCAGGCGTTCCGCGACGCTGCACAGCCGGTTTACGACGAGTATGGCAAAGCGATTCAGAGCCTGATTGATACAGTTGAGGCTGTCAACGCGAAGCACTAAGCAGCTTGTATGGTGCCACACGCGGTGACAATGCGCAGCATTGGACGCCATGCGTGTGCATGAGCCTGCCCGCGCGGTACGCGGGGCAGGCTCTCCTTTTTGCCGCCCGCGGCGGCAGGGCGCCGCGCAGTCTGCTGCCACAGTAGGCAAAAGGCTCGCGCCAGCCGCCTGCAAGTGATATCATCCCATAAGAGAGGTGTATCTGTTGAACAAGAAAGAACCCTTTTATAACCAAATTGAAAAATACATCATTATTGTTTTCATGATCGCGATGTTGATTCTGCTTTCCTTCGCCATTTTTACCCGCTTCTTTTTCTCGTATACGACCTCCTGGACCGAGCAGCTCACCCGGTTGATGTTGGTTTGGATTTCCTTTGCCGGAATTAGTTGGGCGGGAATGCTGGACGTCCATATGAAGGTTACAGCGATCTCTCTGCTGACTAAAAAGCATCCGAAATTTTTCGAGTATGTTTTGATGGTTGGCGATCTGGCTGCTGTGCTATATTGCTTCTATCTGACCTACCGGATCGGTGTTACAATGCGTATGACCATCGTTCAGTACCAGGTGTTCACCGCAATGCCCTGGTGCCCCAAATGGGTGATGTACCTTGCAGGTGTGCTTGGAATGGCCGGCTGTGGGCTGCGCATCATCCAGCGCCGTGTCAACTACTTTTGTTCGCGCAAGGAGGGGCATGTTGCATGATCATTTTAATTATGCTGGGCATTCTGTTTCTCTGCCTATTTTTCACGGTGCCAATCGCAGTTTCTCTAGGTATTAGCTGTGTCTCCGTCTTCCAGATTTTCTACCCAGGGCGCGATATGGTGTCGATGCTCGCACAAGCAACCGTCACCAGCATCGACTCATTTTCGCTGCTGGCAATCCCCTTTTTCATGCTGGTTGGCAGCCTGATGGAGGGCGGCGGAATTGCGCAAAAGCTGATTGACGTCGCAAATGTCGTGACCGGCAAGCGAGCCGGAGGTTTGGCAAACGCTGCGGTAGTCGCTTCCTGCTTTTTCGCAGCAATCTCCGGTTCCGGCCCTGCGACAGCGGCGGCCATCGGCGGCATCATGTGCGGCGCAATGCAGGCGCAAGGCTACTCGAAGGGCTACAGCGGCGCGATTATCGCGGCAGGCTCCACAATTGGGCCGGTTATTCCTCCTTCGATCCCCATGATTATGTATGGCATTACCGTCGGTGTTTCGGTCTCATATATGTTTATGGGTGGTATCATCCCAGGGATTTTAATGGGGGTTGTGCTGATCATCTGGAATAAGTATGTCTCGAAAAAGCGCGGCTATTACAATGCGGACGGCGATCAGGCTTTGACCACCAAAGAAAAACTGCTGGTGCTCAAACGAGCGATTCCGGCAATTTTGATGCCAATTATCGTACTGGGCGGGATCTATTCCGGTGTGTTTACCCCTACGGAAAGCGCGATTATCGGCTGTGTCTATTCGCTGATTGTCAGCACCTTTGTATATAAATCCCTCACCTGGAAAGCGTTCACCAAGGCGCTGGTTGATGCGGGCATCACCTCCGCCACCATTATGATTCTGTTCGGTGCAGCGAACACCTTCGGGCGCCTGCTGACCATGTTCAATGTGCCTACCATGATGACCGATTTCATGTTCTCGGTTTCGCAGAACAAATACGTTATCATGCTGCTGATCAACCTGATGCTGTTGCTGATTGGCATGTTTTTGGATACAATTTCCTCTATCCTGCTGTTCTCTCCGATTTTTGCACCTATCGCCCTGGCAATTGGTTTTGATCCGCTCCATTTTGGTATTATCATGGTCATCAATCTATGTATAGGTATGATCACCCCTCCAATGGGCGGAAATCTATTTGTTGCACAACGGGTGTCCGGCTCCACCTTTGAGGAAATTTTTAAGGATACCTTCCCAATGATTATTGTGCTTTATGTGCTTCTGATCGTGCTGATTTTTGTACCTGAAATAACCATGTTTCTGCCAAGGCTGCTGGGCTATGTCGGATAAAGAAAGGGTGTATTTGGATTTATGTTTAAGAGTGTAGAATTGACTGTCAGCGGAAAAACCATCCGCGGCACCATCATGACGCCCGCAGGAGATGGGCCATTCCCTACAATCTGTTTCTATCACGGCTTTTCGGTTGACCGTGTTGGCATTGACCGTCTGCATTTTCTGTTTTCCAAGCGCTGTGTAGAGGAGGGATTTGCCTGCGTCCGGTTCGACTTCTACGGCTGTGGGGAGAGTGACGGAGACTTTCGGGAAAAACGCATCAGCTTTGAGCTGGAACAAACACTTGCGATCTATGACTGGACGATTCAGCAAAGCTTTGCCGACTCTGAGCGGATGTTCATGGTTGGGCACAGCCTGGGCGGAATTCTCAGCAGTATGGCCGCGCCGCTGCGCCAGCCAAGAGCGATTGCGCTTTGGTCGCCTGGGCTGACCGCCTACTATGACATCAGCAACCGCATTCATGCTGTGCCCTCGCGGTATAAGGAGGTCTATTCGGTCGGAGGGCTGCTGCTTTCCTCCGAGTTTCTGACCGAGCTGCGCGCAATTGACATTATTGAGAAATCCACAGGCTTCCGGAATAAAGTTCTGATTGTTCATGGGGAGTTGGATGAAAAGGTTCCGGTTTATGTAACCGGCCCCTATATGGATTTGTACGGCGAGCAAGCTGCGCTGAAAATTGTGGATGGCGCCAACCATCAATATAGTGACTGGAGCTGGAAACAGCAGGTCTACGATGCGTCAATAGACTTTTTAAAGGCACAGCTTTAACCTGCACTTTTGGGTTTGCGGCAGCAAGGGATGCTGTAGGATCCTTTTGCTGTGACGTTTACCCTCCGCTATCATGCAAAGGTCCCCCTTGGTTCGTAGAAGCAACCTGCTTTTACCAACCAAGGAGGACCCTTCTTTTTCGCCGGTAGACGAAAACGCGTTGCCGCACGTAGCGGCGGCAAAACGAATCATTACCTCATTAAATTTCCCATTTATGCAGTTGCTTGAAGAAGCGGGTGTCCTCTGTGACAACCTTGACCGGTGCGCTGTAATCCAATGCCATCAGCCCCAGCACCGACTTTGCATCTGCAATTTTTCCTTCTGCGGTATGCACACCGATTTCCTCCGGCGACTGCATTGCTGCAAACATAAACTCCCGCAAATCCTCTGCGGTGTACAGCATAATCTCTTTTACCATAATGATAACCTCCCTTAAAATAGGTTTGTTTTTTAGCTTTTCCTTCTTCGCATCTATTAAACAACAAAACCGATCAATTGTCAATATACATAATTAAAAAAATATAAGTTTGTGCAAAATGCGATATATTAGCAATCTAATAGATAGAGTGCTAAAAATTGTGTAAACATTTCGTGAACGCTATTGACATCTGAAAAATTTGTGGTAAATTAGAGTTGTTAGCAAACGAATTGAATGAGTGCTAACAAAGTGAGGTGTCACTCATGAAACTCGATGTTCGGAAGCTAAAGGTCCTGACGTCGATTGTTGAAATTTACATTGATACCGGTGAGCCGGTCAGTTCAAAAATGCTGGCGCAGAAGCTGGATTTTCGGGTTTCTCCCGCCACCATCCGCAACGACATGGCAGCACTGTTTGAAATGGGCCTGCTTGAGCAGCCCCACACCTCCGCAGGTCGGGTGCCCTCCCATCTGGGCTACCGAATTTATGTCGACCAGCTGATGCACTGCAAGCCACTTACCGACGAGGAGCGGCGGGAGATTGACGCACTATTTAATGTGCGTGACCCCGATCCCGACCGTCTTTTGGAGGATGCAGCGCAAGCTTTAGCAGAATACACCAATTGCGCAACCATCTCCACCACCATCACCCCTAAAACGGTGCGGGTGAAGCATATCGAGGTGGTGCCAGCGGGTGCGCGGACGGTTGTTGTATTGGTGATCGCCAGCAATGGTGTGATTAAAAATAAAGTGTGTCGGGTTGATTTCAAGCTGACGCCGGAGGTGTTGGAGTTTGTCAGCAACTTTGCCAACGGCCGATTGGCCGGCCGGCCAGTCAGCGAAATCAGTCAGTGGTACATTAACTCTGTTTCGGTCACACTGGGCGAATATTCACAGCTGTTTATTCCCATCCTGGCGACCATTTATGAGCTGTGCCGCGAGATTAACGACGGGCAATTTTACACCAGCGGCGGGGTGAACCTGCTGGGCTACAAGGAGTTCAGCGATATCGCCCGCGACCTGCTGCTCACAATGGAGAACCGCGAACAGCTTTTGGGGGTGATCGCCTCCAAGGAGGACGCCGTTTTCATCACGATTGGCAAGGAAAACAGCCAAAGTGAGCTGGCAGATACCTCGGTGGTGGTGACAAAATACAAAATTGGCGCACAGAACTCCGGTGCGATTGGTGTGATTGGGCCGGTGCGGATGGATTACGCGAAGTTAATTCCACATTTGGAATATTTCTCACAAACATTAGGTAAATTATTGGCGGAGACATTCGAACAGGATGTCTGAACGACATAGACAGAAAGGGAGCGAACCGATTGTCCAACCAGATGCAGCAGGAAAATCCGATGGCGGAGCAGGAGCAGACCGCTCAGGAGCCTTTGGAACCACAGGAGCAGGAGGCGCAAACGCCCGCAGAGGATCTGCCATCAGAAGCGCAAGCGGCCGAGCAGCCGTCTGAGGAGACTGCCCCGCAGGAGGAGCCGCCGCCGGAAAAAACCGAAGCGCAGCTGCTCAGCGAGCAGCTAGAGGAGCTAAACGACCGTTATCTGCGCACATTAGCGGAATATGGCAACTTCCGCAAGCGCAGCCAACAGGAGAAGGATGAGGTTTATCCGCGGGCGGTTGCCAATACAATTGAAGCATTCGTTCCGATTTTGGATACCTTTGAGCGGGCGCTGTCTGCGCCATGCACCGACGAAGGCTTTAAAAGGGGTGTGGAGATGATCCTGCACAACTTTAAAGAGGTGCTCACCCGCCAGGGTGTGGAGGAGTTCGGCGTAGCCGGAGAGCCGTTCGACCCGCAGATGCACAATGCTGTGATGCACATTGAGGATGAAGAATTCGCGGAAAACAGCATTGTAGAGGTGTTTCAGAAGGGCTACCGGTTAGGGGAGCGGATCATCCGGCACGCTATGGTAAAGGTCGCAAATTAGCGGCGAGAGCGTTTGATTTTGTTAAGGATTATTTCATCATAAATGGAGGATTTTGGTTATGGGCAAAATTATTGGCATTGACTTAGGCACAACAAATAGCTGCGTTTCTGTTATGGAAGGCGGCGAGCCTGTTGTTATCGCAAACGCAGAAGGCGCAAGAACCACCCCTTCGGTTGTTGCATTCTCTAAAACTGGGGAGCGCATGGTCGGACAGGTGGCAAAGCGTCAGGCAATCACCAATCCAGACCGCACGATCACATCGATCAAGCGTCATATGGGCTCGGATTATAAGGTCAACATCGACGGCAAAAATTATACCCCACAGGAAATTTCCGCGATGGTTCTGCAAAAGCTGAAGGCGGACGCAGAGGCTTACCTGGGCGAGCCTGTCACCGAGGCGGTAATCACCGTACCGGCGTATTTCTCCGACTCCCAGCGCCAGGCGACCAAGGATGCCGGCCGTATTGCGGGGTTGGATGTCAAGCGCATCATCAACGAGCCGACCGCTGCGGCGCTGGCTTATGGCGCGGACAAAGAGACCGAACAGAAGATTATGGTTTACGACCTGGGCGGCGGTACCTTCGATGTTTCGATCATCGATATGGGCGACGGCGTACAGGAGGTGCTTGCGACCAACGGTGACACCCATCTGGGCGGCGATGACTTTGACCAGCGGATTATCAATTTCCTGGCCGACGAATTCCGTCGGGAAAATGGGATTGACCTGCGCAACGACAAAATGGCGATGCAGCGTCTCAAGGAGGCTGCGGAGAAGGCAAAGATTGAGCTTTCCAGCATGACCACCGCCAATATCAACCTGCCGTTTATCACCGCTGATGAAACCGGCCCGAAGCATCTGGATGTGACCTTGACCCGCGCAAAATTTAACGAGATGACCGCTGACCTTGTCGAGCGGACGATGGAGCCGGTGCGTAAAGCGATGGCCGACTCCGGCTTGAAGGTTTCCGAGCTGAATAAGGTGCTGTTGGTAGGCGGCTCCACCCGTATTCCTGCGGTGCAGGACGCGGTGAAAGCATTCTGCGGCACCGAACCGTTTAAAGGGATCAACCCGGATGAGTGCGTTGCAATCGGTGCATCCATCCAGGGCGGCGTTCTGAGCGGCGATGTCAAGGATATCGTACTGGTGGATGTTACCCCGCTGAGCCTGGGCCTGGAGACGCTGGGCGGCGTTTGCACAAAAATTATCGACCGCAATACCATTATTCCTGTGAAGAAGAGTCAGATTTTCTCCACCGCAGCGGATGGGCAAACCTCGGTTGAAATCAAGGTGTTGCAGGGCGAGCGTGAGATGGCGGACGACAACAAGCTGATCGGCAATTTCCGTCTGGATGGAATTCCGCCGGCACGCCGCGGCGAGCCGCAGATTGAGGTCACCTTCAATATCGACGCGAACGGCATTGTGCAGGTAAGCGCGAAGGATATCGGCACCGGTAAGGAGCAACAGATTACCATTACCGCTTCTACCAACATGTCAAAGGAGGACATCGACAAGGCGGTTCACGAGGCAGAGCAGTTTGCTGCTGAGGATAAGAAACGCCGCGAGGAGGTTGACACCCGCAATGAGGCGGAGCAGATGGTGTTCCAGCTGGAAAAGGTGCTGACCGATCTGGGCGACAAGGTGCCTGCGGATGAAAAATCTAAGGTGCAGGCAAAGATTGACGAGCTGAAAAAGGCGGTTGAGAGTGGCGACACCGCTGCAATCAAGGCCAAAAAGGACGAATTGCAGAAGGATTTCTATGATCTGTCCGGCCGGATGTACCAGCAGGCGGGCGGCGCTGAGGGCGCTGCACAGGGCGCGCCGGATATGGGCGGCAGCACAGGCGGCAACAGCGACTATGTAGATGCCGACTTCCGAGAGGTTGACGAGGACGGCAAAAAATAATACAATGAGCAAGTACGCGCAGGCGGAGGATTCCCTCCGCCTTATGCGCCGTTTTTCAGATAAGTACATGAGAACAGAACATGACAGGGGTGATGTATATGGCGGAAAAACGAGATTATTATGAGGTGCTGGGCGTGTCAAAGGATGCGTCGGCGGACGAGCTCAAACGAGCCTACCGCAAGCTGGCAAAGCAATATCACCCCGATCTGAATCCGGGTGACAAAAACGCCGAGGCAAAATTTAAAGAGGTCAATGAAGCATATGAGGTGCTCAGCGATACCACCAAGCGCCAGCGCTATGACCAGTTCGGTCATGCGGGTGTAGATCCTTCCTATGCAGGTGGTGCAGGCGGTGCAGGCGGCGGTTTTGGTGGCTTTGACGTGGGCGACATTTTTGAAAGCTTTTTTGGCGGCGGTTTTGGCTTCGGTGGCAGCAGCCGCACCCGCAATCCCAATGCGCCTATGCGCGGTAACGACATCAACGTGACGTTGGGCTTGGACTTTATGGAGGCCGCAAAGGGCTGTAAAAAACAAATCACCATCCAACGCCTAGAGCAGTGCGATACCTGTGGCGGCAGCGGCGCAAAGAAGGGCACCTCTCCGGAAACCTGTACCGAATGTAACGGAACCGGTCAGGTCAAGGTGTCCCAGCGCACGCCGATTGGAGTCATTCAGACAGCGCGCACCTGCCCGAAATGCTCCGGTAAAGGCAAAATTGTCAAGGAGCCCTGCGCGGATTGCCGTGGGATGGGCCGAGTGCGCCACAGCCGTACATTAGAGGTAAATGTCCCTGCGGGCATCGATGACGGGCAGACATTTGTGCTGCGCGGCCAGGGCGACCAGGGCGGAAATGGCGGTCCTGCGGGCGATGTGAATATTATTGTAACATTGCGCCCGGATACGCTGTTCGAGCGCGATGGATTTGATGTGTGGTGCGATATCCCGATTACCTTTACCCAGGCGGTACTGGGGGATGAAATTGTAGTGCCGACAATTGACGGAAAGGTGAAATATAACGTTCCGGAGGGCACACAGTCTGGCACGGTGTTCCGGCTGCGCAATAAGGGGATCGCTTATGTGAACGGACGCGGACGCGGCGACCAGTATGTAAAGGTAAATATCGAGGTCCCGCGGAATTTGACAGGCAAGCAGAAGGAAGCGCTCAAAAAGTTTGAGGAGCTTTCCAGCGAGAAGAATTACGAAAAACGCCGCAGTTTCTTTGATAAGCTCAAGGATGCGATGAGCAGGGACTCTTAAATATCAGCTGCCCGGCGAAATGAGATCGATAACAGGTCCTCCCAAAGCGGTAGAAGCAACCTGCTTTTACCAGCTAAGGAGGACCTTTTAAAACCCGGTAAAACTTTTCGCTTTGAATTGTGCGGGGTTTGTACTATAATAAAACCAGGATACTATTTTTAAACGGAGGAGCGCACATGCAATACAGCGAAGTAAAAATCAAAATTCCAACCGCACAAATCGAACCCGCGTCGGCTATTGCGAATATGGTAGTTCCGTATGGCATCTATATTGAGGATTACAGCGATATCGAGGAGCTTGCACCACAAATTGCACATGTGGATTTGATCGAGCAGGAGCTCTTGGAACGGGACCGCGAACATGCGATCATTCATGTATACATCTCTCCGGAGGAGAACCCGTTAGAGGCGATTTCTTACATCAGCCGGCAGCTTGACACAGAGCAAATCCCCTACACCATCGAGCGTGAGCAGGTGGACGAACAGGACTGGGCAAACAACTGGAAAAAATATTACTTTCCGACCAAGGTGGGAGATCGATTGGTGGTTTGCCCCTCCTGGGAGCAATATCAGCCAAAGCCAGACGAGGTGGTTCTGACGATGGACCCCGGCATGGCATTCGGCACCGGCACCCATGATACCACCCGCCTGTGTATGCAGCTGCTGGAGCGGTATATCACCCCAGCAGCTACCCTGCTGGATATCGGGACCGGCAGCGGTATTCTCGCGGTTGCTGCGCTGCTGTTGGGCGCACAGCAGGCGGTCGGGGTGGACATCGACGAGGTTGCGGTGCGCGTTGCAAAGGAAAATGCCGCGGCAAATCAAGTGACCGGGCGGGTCACCTTCCTTGCGGGCGACCTCACCGAAAAGGTGCATGGACAGTTTTCGGTGATCACTGCAAATATTGTTGCAGATGTGATTATACGGCTGATCCCCAGCCTTGCACAATTTTTGGCGCCGGATGGGGTGTTTATTGCCTCTGGCATCATCGACACCCGCGAAACAGAGGTGCTTGCGGCGTTAGAGCAGGCGGGCTATCAGCTGGAGCAGCGCCGGGAATCCGGCGGCTGGGTTGCGCTGTCGGCGCGGCGCGCCTGAGAGGAGGGCAGCAGATGCCGCGATTTTTTACCGGACAATTTCTAGGAGAGCGGGTGCTGATTACCGGCGAGGATGCCCGTCATATGGCGTTGGCGCTGCGCATGAAATGCGGCGAGCAGGTGACCGTTTGCGATAACAATGACCGCGATTACCAATGCGTGATCACCGCAATTCATCCGGAGCAGGTGGAATTGAAGGTTCTCACCACGCAGGCCTCTGCGGGAGAGCCCTGGGTGAAAATTACCCTTTACCAAGCGCTGCCCAAAGGGGACAAGCTGGAACAAATTGTTCAAAAGGCGGTTGAGTTAGGGGTTTGCCGCATTGTGCCGGTGCTCACGCATCGCTGTGTCTCGCGGCCGGATGACAAATCCATGCAAAAAAAGCTGCTGCGCTATCAAAAAATTGCGCAGGAGGCAGCAAAGCAATGCGGCCGTGGGCGCATACCAGCTATCGAACCCCTCATAGACTTTAAGACGGCGGTGCTGCAAATGAAACAAGTCTCCTTGCCGCTGTTCTTTTACGAAAATGCGCAGACACCGCTCAAGCAAATTCTGCGGGAGCGCTTGACGCCCGCGCTGCCGGACCTCGCGATTCTTGTGGGCAGTGAGGGCGGATTTGAACCCTCCGAGGCAGCATTCGCACAGGAGCACGGCCTGCTGCCGCTTTCGCTGGGGAAACGCATCCTACGGTGTGAAACTGCGCCACTGGCAGCGCTCGCTGCGATTTTATATGAAGCAGGTGAATAACGATGAAATATTGGATAGCTGTGTTGGCGCTGCTGCTGGCCGGATCTCTGACCGCATGTACCGCTCGCACTAAAAATCATACGGCCTCCTCGGGTGTGCCGGTGGACGCTCCCTCGAGCGTCACCGTTTCTGCATCTAAAGCTGCACAGCAACCAGCCGACGCTGCTCCGGAGGTTTCCAGCTCTAGCCAGCCCGCCGCTGAGGACGACGGGGACGCGCTTGCTACAAAAGCGTGGCAGCTGATTTTAGCCAATGATACCCACCCCATCGGGGAATACACGCCGGAGCTGGAGGAGGTCCAGAACGGTTATAAAATGGATGTGCGGGTTGCACCGATCATGCGGCAGATGATCGCCGATGCAAGCGCACAAGGGGTGGAGCTGCTGGTCTGTTCCGCCTACCGGCCATATTCGTCGCAGGAACGCAATTTTAACAACAGTGTCAACAGCTATATTGCGCAGGGCTACAGCAAAGCGGATGCGATCGCCTGGACAAAACGCTATATCATGGAGCCAGGCAAAAGCGAGCATCAAACGGGACTTGCGGCGGATATTGTAACCCCTGCTTACCAGCTGCTCAACGATGGCTATGCAAACACGGCTGCTGCACAATGGCTGCTGGAGCACGCGCCGGAATACGGGTTTATTCTGCGCTATCCGAAGGACAAGACGGAAATTACAAAGGTTAATTTTGAACCCTGGCATTACCGTTATGTAGGGCCCGAGGTTGCGAAGGAAATCCATCAAAAAGGGATGTGTTTGGAGGAATATCTGGGGGAGGAATAAAGCAGCCGGCAACCCTTGACAGCAAGCCCTGAAACAGCAGGAGAGGAGGCAAAATGACGAAAACTGGAAAGAAACAGCGATTGGTTGAGCGCACAACCCTGCTGATCAATCCGACGAGCCGCCGCTGGCAGTTGGCAACCGCGGTGATTCTGTTGATATTGGTGCTGCTTGTTGGCAGCATTCTGGCGCACCATGCCTACCAGATGCGGGAGAGCGTCGCCTCCAGTATCCTGCTCGAACGGCTGACCCCCTCTGCCGAAAGAAATCGCGTTGCGCAGCTGCTGGCGGAACCCAGGTCTTCCAAGCTGCTTATGCGGTATATTGATGCGATGGGAGAGGCAGTAAACAATATGGAGGTTTCGCCACATTGGGATGTGCGTCAATTTTTTCTGCTGTTGGATGTGGCAGAACAAACGCAATCCCAACTGACCGGCTTTGAATATACAGCAGAGCAGCTTTTCATTTTTTGTGATGGCGGAGATCGCGAACAATTTGCCGCCATGCTAAAACAAAACAGCGGCTTCTCTGCTGTGCAGCTTTTGTCTGCACCAGAGGATGCAGACAAATTTACAATTACCTGCCAATTTGCATAATCAAAATTGCACATACTCAACAAAAATATTGATTTCTCACAAATTTCCAGCAAAAAAAAGCAGACGTTGCGAAAAAGCTATGCTATAATAAATATGAAATATGCGTTGCATATTTTCCGCGCGGTCGCGCGGTGCGCCGTTTCACGGCACAGCTATTTATTTTGAGTATAACCATAAAATCGGCAAAGCCGATTTTAACGCCGCTTTGCGGCGTAGCAAGTCTTTTTAGACTTGCAGTTATGC
>CAJUJI010000079.1 GCA_910586875.1 uncultured Anaerotruncus sp.
ATCCAATAAATATCTCTTAAAACTTGAAGATAGGTGATTCGTTTGTCTGAAAATGGGTTGATTCGGGTAGCGTCCTTCAACCTCAAACGAGATTTTGGAATTCCGTTGCACCGTTCGCACAAATGGCAGGAACGCCGCGCATTAGCGGCGCAGTTTATCCGGGAAAGCGGAGCGGCCATTATAGGAGTGCAGGAGCTTTTACCCAGTATGCGAGAGGATATTTGCCGTCTACTGGATACAGACTATGCAATACAAGGTTTGGGACGTTTTTGTGGGCGCAATCCAAAGGAGGATGAGCACAGCGATATTTTGGTAAAAAAGCAGGATGCCACCATTCGTCAAGTGCAAACCTTTTGGCTGTCTAAACATCCCGAGCGGCTAAGTCGCGCCTATTACGCACTTTTTCCCCGTATCTGCACAATGGCGGAGATCCACCTGGAAAAATCCGGGCGAGAAATCCGCGTATTCAATACCCATCTGGACCATATCTGCGGGTTTGCACGCGAACTGGGCATACAGGTTATTTTGGATTATATGCAGCGCTATCAGCAGCAAAATCCGATGCCAACCGTGTTGATGGGAGATTTCAACTGCAAGCCAAACAGCCGTCCGATAAAGCTGCTGCGTGGCCGCTTGCGCAACGCTTATGCGCATCTCTCTCCCGATCTTCTGTGCAATACTCTGCACAATTTCAGCGGCAGGGTGCGGCGCGGCGCCTTTGCCATCGATTATATTTTTGTAAGCGATGAATTTGAGGTGGTAGAGTCGCAGGTTATCACCGATTCGATAGATGGCCATTATCCTTCCGACCACTATCCGTTGCTTGTAACCTTAAAACTTCACCCAATAGGAGAATAATATGGAACAACATCTCACCCTAGCGGATGTCCCCTTTTCCAATCGGAATTTTTGGGAATATTTTTTTGGAAGCAGCTATCCAAATGCGTACGACGAAACATCAGATACCTGTGTGATAGATCTGCTGGGAGAGCCTTCCGCCGAACTGGTTGCCTGGGCGGATGAGCTCACCCAGTATCATGATGGCATTTTGGAGGAGTGCGATGGATATCTTGAACATCCTTCGACATTGGAAACTATGCTGCCAGATGGCCAGCAATTCAAAATTGAATTTCATCCAGGTGACATCCTATTCTTTTTAGATGGAACAGAAATCGGCTGCACTGGTCCACATTGGGAGTTGCAAAAAATTCCCTATACATACCTAAAAACACTGCTGCCAAATGAACCGCTGTTTTTGCTGTTACTTCCACTTGTACAGCTTACAGCGGTGGACACCCACCATGCAGAAGAAACTCTTTTGCAGATATTACCCAAACTTTTTTCCTCGGAAATATGCGCATCGCTGGTGCGTTGTCTGATTTGTGGTATCGAAAATATAAAAATGTAATATTCCCAAGCCGGCTGGTTAAACTATCTTTGGCGTAACAAACGGTTGCGCCCCCGCAACGCAAAAGTATGCAGAAAAGAGGTTTTTGAAATGGATCATTGCAAAGCAAACCGCAGCATTGAATGTACTGTACAGCAGTGCGCAAATCATTGCCAGAACAGCAACTACTGCTCTTTGGATTGTGTCCGGATTGGCACCCATGAAAACAACCCTTCGATGGATCAATGTACCGATTGTAAGTCCTTTATGCGCCGCTAAAGCCTATAAAAAGCCCAAGCTGTTAACTTAAAAACAGCTTGGGCTTTTTCCATCATCTATTTCGGGGGCTCTTTATCAAGGTTTTCAAACAGCTTGTAAAAAAGTGCGCTTGTATAGTTTGCAACCTGCTCATTTTTCTGCCACAGGACGTTTACGATCGCCTCCGCATAGTATAGAATATTTGTTTTCGTATCATAAGCGATTCGAAAGCCAAATGGAAGCCCGTTTTTAGTTGTTATAAATCCTTTCTTGGTTGCTGCAAGAAACACAGGCGCTTTCTTTTCAAGATCAAAACCATATTGAAAATCGACAAAATATCGGATGCCGCCAGCACAGGCAGCCTCCCTCATTTTTTGGAAGAATAATTTTGAAAATTCCGTTGTGCTTTTGTTATCCAGAGTATCTTGATTGACAATAAAAAAATGATAGGAATATTTTTTATGTAGCACGAGAAAGCACTCGTAATTTTGGTAAGGATATTCTTTGATGGAAAAGCCCTCTTGTTTTAATATGCGTACAATATTAGCCTGTGTGATTGGAACATGACATTTATGAGTGGAAACGGACTTTTCTTCAACAAACCGCAAAACTCCTTTGATGCCGCTGGTCAGTGATTTCAGCCATAAAATCTCAAGTGCAATTCCAATGCCCAATAAAAAGATGCAAAAAAATAAAGATATCTGGTTGAGAACACAGCATAAAGCAGCAATCAAAAGCAGTACCGCCCCAAAAAACAACACCAAACCTTTTTTAGAAAAAACAGGCTTTTGTATGTATTGTTTCTTTTCCATCCCTGACGCCTCCTCTCTGATTTTATCATAGGTACTTACTGGATGCAAGATCATAAAGATCCCCCTATCGACAAAAGGGGCAGTTCCTATAATTGACTTATCCGCATATCCATAGTATCCTATAACTGAAACATTTCATGATAGGAACAGGGTGAATCGGATTGCAAAAGGATTTGACAACCGGAGACGCAGGGAAAGCCATTCTGCATTTTTCAGGCCCGATGATTTTCGGAGCGCTACTCCAACAGCTTTACAATGTGGTAGATACCTTGATTGTGGGAAAGTTTTTGGGAGCAAACGAATTGGCGGCTGTAGGCTCCTCGTTTGCATTGATGACCTTTCTGACCTCTATTCTGTTAGGGCTTTGCATGGGTAGCGGCATTCTATTTTCGATGCTTTATGGTGCACAGGAGGAAGAAAAGCTAAAAAACAGCCTGTTTCTTTCCTTTCTGCTGATTGGTGGTTTAGCGGTCTGCATCAATGTTGTGGTTGTGTTGTTGCTCGACCCATTATTGCTAATTTTACAAACACCAGCGGATATTTTGGAGCTAACCCGCCAATATCTTTTTGTTGTATTCGGAGGAATTTTCTTTACCTTTCTTTACAACTTTTTTGCATCGCTGCTGCGTGCAATTGGCAACTCTAAAATTCCACTGCTATTTCTGGCGATTTCCGCGCTGCTAAATATTCTATTGGACCTGCTGTTTGTCATTCCACTTGGCATGGGGGTAACGGGTGCAGCACTTGCTACGGTCATTGCCCAAACAGTATCGGCCGGCTCGCTTATCTGGTACTGTATACTGCGTGTGCCGTTGGTGCGGCTGCATCGTGAGCAAATGAAGTTTGACAGCAGTCTGACCCGTTCGATTATACAATATTCTATCCTAACCTCGATCCAGCAGTCGATCATGAATTTTGGTATTCTGATGGTTCAGCGCCTTGTAAACAGTTTCGGAGTGGTGGTCATGGCGGCATTCGCAGCAGGCGTTAAAATTGACTCGTTTGCCTATATGCCCGTCCAGGAGTTCGGCAATGCGTTTTCAACCTACATCGCACAGAATTATGGTGCACATAAGCTTGCGCGCATTCATGAGGGAATTCGCGCCGCAGTAAAGATGGCATTGATCTTCTGCCTTGTAATTTCAGCAGTGGTATGTTTATTTGCAAAACCGCTTATGTGCATTTTCGTCGACCCCAGCGAAACCGAACTTCTCGCGATCGGCGCCCAATACCTGCGAATCGAAGGCTCCTGTTATTGCGGAATCGGATGTTTATTTCTGTTATATGGCTTCTGCCGGGGGGTGGGCAGACCTGGTATGTCAACCGTGCTGACGGTTATTTCTTTAGGAACAAGGGTGTTATTGGCATATGGACTTGCAGCAATCCCGCAAATCGGATTGCTAGGAATTTGGTGGTCCGTACCAATTGGCTGGGGATTGGCAGATTTTGTAGGTTTGTTATATTATCACAGATGGAAAAAAAGGGTGGCTTTTTAAAAGCCACCCTTTTACTGTATTCAAATTTCGCTGACCGTCACCTGATTGTTAATCATCGCAACCGAAATCCGGCGCGGTGGATTGGTTCCTTCCACCAGGCAGGATGCCGTGCCAAATGCTGCCGCAAACTGGATCGAACGCTTGATGTCATACTTGTAATCATGCGCGATGATAAAGCCTGCCAAAGCGGCATCTCCAGCGCCAATGGTGGACTTGATTTCCGACAGCTCGGGTACATCCACCTTGTATGTAACCTCGCCATTGGTATAAATCATGCCCTCTGCGCCCAGGCTAGCCAACACATGCTTTACCCCCAGCGCCGCGATCTGATGAATCGCCTCGCGAATTTCTGCAATGCCATTCAGCGGGCGTCCCACCAATGTACAAAGCTCCTCATAATTTGGCTTGATCACCCAGGGTTTGAGCTTCTCGATGATTTTCAAGGTAGCTGTACGGGTGTCCAATGCCAGTGTGCCGCCAGCCTCCTGAATGAACATACAAATTTCACAGAAAATTTCGTCGGTGATGCCCTCGGGCATCGCACCTGCTACGACTACCAACGTAGCAGGCTTGATTTCCTCTGAAAGCACCGTCTCCAGCTCGTCAATGGTACGCTGATAAAGCAGCGGCCCACGCCGGATCAGTCTTGTTACAGTGCCATCCGGTGTAACAATGCTAGTATTTTCACGAATGCGCCCGTTTGTATAGATTACGCGGGTTTGCACATTTTCATCTTTCAGCCGCTCGAAATATCTGCGGCTGTTTTCCTGTCCTGCGATAATCAGCGCTGTATTGGGAATTTCATAGCTGCGCAGCACACGGGAAACATCCACAGCTTTTCCTGCCGCATCGTATAGCTCATTTTGCACCTCATAATCTTCGCCAATTCCAAAGCTATTCACATAACAGGTAATATCTGCGGCCGGATTTAACGACAAGGTAATAATCTTGTCAAACATCATATGCTTCTCACCCCTGCCCTATTACTGATCATTTGGTTGTTCTGCCTGTGGTGTTTGTGGTTCCTCCGGCGCAGAATCGGAATCCTGTTGCTCGGTTTCCTGCTCCTGTTCCGGCTGTGCAGAGGTCGTCTCCTCCACCTTATAAATCCGATAATCCGGCTTCTCTGGCATTGGAAGCCCCTTCATCATCGCGTCAAACTCGTTCTCCGCCATCTTTTCATGCTCAAAGAGGAACTGCGCAACCTGATGCAGCTGACCCATATGCTCGGTCAGAATATCCCGCGCTTGCTCATAAGCGGTATCGATGATTTCGCGAATTTCCGCATCAATTTCAGCGGCCACATTTTCCGAATAGCGCGGCGTGCTGCTGAAATCACGGCCCAGAAATACCTCATTATCATCGTGTCCATAGACAATGGGGCCCAGTTTATCCGAAAAGCCATACCGCATAATCATGTTGCGTGCAATTTTGGTTGCGCGCTCGATATCATTGGAGGCACCGGTTGAGATATCCTCCAGCACCAGCTTTTCTGCCATACGGCCACCCAGCAGCGTTACAATATTTTCGTTCATCTGCCGCTTGGTCATATAAGCTTTATCCTCGCTGGGCAACGAAAGCGTATAACCGCCCGCACCACCGCGTGGCACAATAGAAATTTGATGGACAGGGTCCTGGGTTGGCATATAGTAGGTGCAAACAGCATGACCCGCCTCGTGATAAGCGGTCAGCTTTTTGTCCTTTTCGGTGACCACATGCGATTTTTTTTCAGGGCCGGCAATCACCTTAATGGTTGCTTCCTCAATTTCCACCATTGTAATCGCCTTGAGATCCTTTTTCGCAGCCTGAAGCGCAGCCTCATTTGCAAGGTTTTCCAAATCCGCGCCGGTAAAGCCTACGGTAGACGCGGCGATGGTGCGCAAATTCACGTCAGGTGCGATCGGTTTCTTGCGCATATGCACCCGCAAAATCGCCTCACGGCCCTTGATGTCTGGATAGCCAACCGCAATTTGACGGTCAAATCGACCTGGACGCAGGAGCGCCGGGTCCAAAATGTCGCGGCGGTTGGTTGCAGCGATGATAATAACACCGGTATTTGTGCCAAAACCATCCATCTCCACCAACAACTGGTTGAGCGTTTGCTCTCGCTCATCATGTCCGCCGCCTAAGCCTGCGCCGCGCTGTCTGCCGACCGCATCAATTTCGTCGATGAAGATAATTGCAGGTGCGTGCTTTTTCGCCTGCTCAAACAGATCACGCACACGCGAGGCACCTACACCAACAAACATCTCCACAAAATCAGAGCCGGAAATAGAGAAGAATGGCACACCTGCCTCACCGGCCACCGCTTTAGCGAGCAACGTCTTACCGGTTCCGGGAGGGCCCATTAGCAACACGCCCTTAGGGATGCGTGCACCCAATGCGTTAAATTTAGAGGGTGCTTTGAGGAATTCGACAATCTCTACCAGCTCGGCTTTTTCCTCGTCAGCTCCTGCCACATCTGCAAAGGTAACCTTTGGACCATCCTCCGGTGAACGGGGCTTTGCCTTGCCAAAGCTCATTACGCCGCCAGCACCGCCACCGCGTGCCTGGCGCATCATGGTAACATAGAAGAAGATAAGCACGCCGATGAGTAGCAAGGACGGAATCATACCCAGCCACCACGGGGTTTCACGCGGGCGGATATAATCATAGATCATCTTTGCCTGGGGATGTGCCTCGTCATACTGTTCAATCAGATTCTTTTCCCCTGCTGTTTTTCCCTCTACCGTATTATAAAATATATTGACATCGGGAATTTTATAGTCCATCGAGGTATCGTCCTGGAATACCATATGCAGCTCGCCGGTACCCAAATCCAATGTAAATTCCTTTACCTTTTGCTGTTCAAAATAACTGACCACCTCAGAATATTTTGTTGTGACTACCGGTTGCTGCATACTGGAAAACAGCACCGTAGCCACCAGCATCAACAGCAAAAAGATTGAGATATAGATGCCAATGCCCTTGGTTCTTTTGTTCAAACCTGTTTCACTCCTGTCATTTCAATAGAAAATTGCAAAGGGGCTTATACACTTTTGGCATAAACCTCCGGCTTGAGTACGCCCACATAAGGCAGATTGCGATAATGCTCCGCATAATCCAGGCCGTAGCCAACTACAAATTCATCCGGCACCTCAAAGCAGCTGTAATCCGGGCGAATATCCGCTACCCGTCGGGAAGGCTTATCCAGCAGGGTAGCAATTTTAATATTTGATGCGCCACGTTGGAGCAGCAGATTTTTTAGATAGCTCAGCGTTAATCCACTATCCAAAATATCCTCGACAATCAAAATATTAAACGCATTTGGGTCAATATCAATATCCTTGATTATCTTAACCACTCCGGAAGTTTTTACCCCGGACTGATAGCTGGAAACCGCCATAAATTCCACCTGGCAGGGCAGATCAAGCGCACGGATCAAGTCCGACATAAACACAAACGAGCCTTTGAGCACCCCCAGCACCAGCAATCTGCTGCCCGCATAATCCTTTGTAATCTGCGCTCCTAGCGCGCGAACCTTTTTTTGCAGTTCTTCCTCACTGATTAAAACCTTTAGAATGTCCTCCTGCATGTTTGCACTTATCATGTTTTGTCCTCCTGCCTGGTAATTGTGACAATCAGCAGCCGTTTTGTCAAACGGTCAGCACATACGCGCTCGTCTGCGCCTACCCCTTCGGCAAAAATAATCCCTTCACTGTCGGCCAGTATACACAGCTGCTCTCGATTGGGCAGCGCCAGTTCGGAGAATAATTTTCGCAGCGGTTTTGAACAGCCTCTCCCTGCCGGGCGAATGCGGTCACCGCTTTGGCGTGAACGCAAAAAAATATCACTTTTTATTTTATCATAATCAATCAGATTTTTTAATACCAATTCTGTATTATTCTCAAAAATTTCATAATCTGCACAGTTTATACTGGAAAATTCTATTGTTTTTCCCTCACCCAACGCAATCCGCAGCCCATCCAACTGTTTTTTTTGCAGTGCGTGCGGCTCAATTGGCTCGGTTTTGCGGCGGGTACGATGCTCCGCCAGCAGCACGCCGCGATGTACCACCACATAGCAGCAACGCCCTACCTGGAGCACCTGCCTGCGCTCGCTTTGCAGCATTTGATCAATCCGTGCAATCCGTTCAGCGCTGCGCTCCACTCCATTTTGTTTGAGCAGCTCTGCAATGACACGGCTGCGCAACGCTGGATGAAGCTTTTGCAGCTTTGTAATCGAATAGCCGCCCTCACAACAGCAGCTTTGAGCTGCCTGCTCTGCCAATTCCTGTAAGCAGTCGGCATCGCGGCGCAGCTGCCCTGTCATCCGCTCGATTGCCCCCAACAGATCAGAATTGACATGGCTTAGCTGCGGCAAAACATGGTGGCGGAGATAGTTGCGGGTATAATCGTCGGCGAGGTTGGTGCTGTCGATCACATAGCACAGCCCATGCTCGCTGCAATAGCGTTCAATCTGCTCACGGGTGCAGCCTAACAGCGGACGAATAATCCATCCATCCCGCACAGGAGGAATACCACACAGCCCTGTAATTCCCGTTCCACGGGCCAAATTTAACAATACAGTTTCGGTTGTGTCCGAAAGGGTATGTGCAGTTGCAATCTTTGCCTGCCAGCGTTCGGCCAGCTCTGCAAAAAATTGGTAGCGTTCCTCGCGCGCGGTGGTCTCAATCGAGGTCCCGCGCTCCCCCGCCAACCTGCGGATTTCCACCCGACGCACATCCAGCGCAATGCCGTACTGCTCACACATGGTTCGGACCAACTGCTCATCGCGGTCACTTTCACTGCCACGCAAGCAATGGTTTAAATGACAGGCTCGCACTGTCAGTTTGAGCTCCACCAGCGAACATAAAAAATCAAGCAAAGCGACCGAATCGGCGCCGCCAGAAACGGCGGCAATCACCGTGTCGCCCTGCTTGAGCATATCAAATTGCAGAATGGTTTGCAACACTTTATGGTTCATGACGCGATAACTCCAAATTGGTGAATCTAGTGTAGCGGTTATCCCAACCAAGCTTGACCACGCCAACCTCTCCATGGCGGTTTTTCGCAATATCGCAGTTCGCAACATTGCGCTCCTCCGCCTCCTCACGGGCGTAATAATCCTCGCGATAAAGCAGTAGCACAATATCTGCATCCTGCTCAATCGAACCGGATTCACGCAGGTCGGACAGCATTGGTTTGTGGTCAGAACGGGATTCGGGGCCGCGTGAAAGCTGTGATAAGGTGATAACCGGAATATCAAATTCTTTTGCCATAATTTTCAGGTTTCTGGTAATCTCCGAAACCTCCTGCACGCGGTTTTCAATCCGGCGGCCAGACGACATCAACTGTAAATAATCGATGATCACCACATCTACCTTTTTCAGGCGGCGCAATTTTGCTTTCATCTCCCCAATTGTGATGCCTGGCGTGTCATCCAGATAGATGTCCGCTTTGGAAAGCACCTGAGAGGCCATTGCAATACGCACCCAATCATCACCGCTCAGCTCGCCGGTGCGCAGTGCCTTTCCTTCAATGCTCGCTTGTGAGGAAAGTAGCCGCTGTGCAAGCTGCTCGCTGCTCATCTCCAATGAAAAGATGGCCACTGTTTTATCGGTTTTGGTCGCCACATTCTCCGCAATATTCAGCGCAAAAGAAGTTTTTCCCATACCAGGGCGCGCAGCAATCAGAATCAGGTCCGAGCGATTCAGACCGGTTATCACCCGATCAAGCGCAGGATAGCCGGTAGAAATCCCCTTATAGCGCTCCTTGTCCTCTCCGGAAAGCCGCTGAAGAGTCTCATATGCTTCGGTAATTGCAGTGCGAATATGTTTAAACGAGCTGGTGTTGCGCCCCTGGCGGATATCAAAGATGCGCTGTTCCGCGGAGTCCAACAGCAGGTCGGAATCGGTTTGTTCCTGCGCCATTTCGATGATATCATGCGAAGCGGTAATCAACCTGCGGATATAATATTTCTCGCGGACAATCTTGCAATATGCCTCTACATTTGTTGCAGACGGCACCACCTGTGCTAGATTGGTCAGATAAATTTTCGCATCCTCAGCGGTTTCAAAGATTTCCTCATCCTTGACCACATCCAGAATGGTGATGAAATCCATCGTCTGGTTGCCATTGAACATTCGCGCCAGCACTTCAAAAATCTGCTGGTGTTGAGGGCGGTAGAAATTTTCTCCGCGAATATTTTCCAAAACTGTTGCGAAACAGGAAGAATCCAGCAGCACCGCACCCAGGACACTCTGCTCCGCCTCTAAATTATAGGGCAATTGCTGTTCATAAAGGCTCGTTTCATAACCGGCCAAACCATCACCTCCCCTTGTCAGCCACCTCGGAAGAGCCCAAAAGTTTTTGTCCGTCTTTTAACGATGGCAAGATTAAAAGACAAGGCTCCTAATTTTAGAAAGGTGAATTGCCGCTGGCAGTTACCAGCGGCAAGCGAAACCCCTTTACGCTTCACCCACCACCACATAAACCTCTGCCATGATGCCAGGATGCAGCTTAATCTGCGCTGTATAGCTGCCAAAAGCCTTGATGTCGGTCGCCAGCGAAATTTTACGTTTGTCAATATCCGCCGCATATTGTGCCTTAATTGCTTCTGCAATTTCTTTGGAGGTCACCGAACCAAACAGCTTGCCATTCGCACCCGCTTTAGCAGTCAGCTTCACCGTTTTTTCGTGCAGCTTTGCTGCCAAATCCTGTGCATTCTGCTTTTCTACCGCTGCACGATGGTCCGCCGCTTCCTTTTTGGATTTCAGCTCACCCATCGCCTGTGCATTCGCTTCCATTGCCAGCCCGCGTGGCAGCAGATAATTACGCGCGTATCCATCTGATACGTTAACCAGCTCCCCTTTCTTACCGCTTCCGGCAACATCCTGTTTCAAAATAACCTTCATATTCAAAAACTCCTTATCTTAAATATCCTATTCAAAAATAGTGAGATCACTATTTTTTATCATTTAGGCGCGCGATAATTTTCCTCATAAAAAGCATCGATTGCCTCAATCAGACGCTCTCGCGCTTGCTCAAGCGATAGCTGTGCAATCTGCGCGCCAGCCATTGTGTGATGTCCACCACCACCAAGCTTTTCCATAATCAATTGCACATTCAACTGCCCCATGCTGCGTGCGGAGAAGGAAACCCCATCGTTCAGCTCGTAAATTAGAAAAGATGCCTGTACGCCGCTGATGGTCAACAGCTCATCCGCTGCCTGTGCTGCTGTAACCTGCAAATCTGGCACATTATGGTCTTCACAGACCGCAATTGCACAACCTTTATAAACCTGTGCATCGGCCACCAGATGAATTTTGCGCTGATATGATTCCATTGAGGAGGCAAATAACTTTTTCACCTCTACAGTATCCGCTCCCATACGTCGCAGATAAGCAGCGGCTTCAAAGGTGCGCACACCGGTTTTCAACACAAAATTTTTGGTATCCAACATGATACCAGCCAACAATGCTTCAGCTTCCAACCGCGAAAGGCGGATTTTATCGCCGAAATACTGCACCAACTCGGTAACCATCTCAGATGCACTGGAAGAAAATGGTTCATGGTAGAAGATAACTGTATCGTCAATATGTCCAACCATTTTGCGGTGATGGTCAATTACCACCACATTTTTGCAGGCATTATACAGCTCTTTCGATTCTAAAATTGCGCTGGTGTGGGTATCGCAGATAATCAACAATGTCCGGCGGGTAACCCGTTGCAATGCCTCCTCCGGCTCGATAAGCCACTCGCCATAGCCACTTTCTACCATCCGATCATACAGCTGCCCAACCAGACATTTTTCCCGCCGGATTGCGACAAAAGCCTCTTTCCCCATCAGTCTAGCAGCACGCATCATTCCAACAGAGGAACCAAAGCAATCCAAATCCGCAAGGCGATGTCCCATCACAATTACATTATCACTGCTGTTGATCAGCTCTGCTAGCGCTGAGGCGACAATCCGTGTTTTTACCTTTGTGCGTTTTTCCATACCGCTGGAAACGCCACCGAAAAATTCATATCCGGCTGAGCCGCGCACTGCGGCCTGATCTCCTCCGCGTCCCAGCGCCATATCCAGTGCTTGACGGGCGAACTGCTCGCTTTCGCCCAATGTGCTTGCATCCCGCCCCACGCCGATAGAAAGGGTCGCAACCAGCTTATTTTCTGTCTCAATCGCGCGAATTTGCTCCAACAGCGGGAAACGTGCGGAGATCATTCCACGTAGATTGCGCTCCTCTACCACCGCCATAAAACGGTCCCGCTCGGTTTTCAACATTAAGCCGCCATGTTCACTGATATACTTGCTAATTTCATATTCGATTTGCCCCATAATACGGGTACGCTCGTTATCCTTCATCCCTTGCTGCAATTCCTCATAATTGTCCAGAGAAATCAGGATCACCGATGGACGGGTTTCAAAATATTCCTGGGTATAATGCTTGAGCTCGGTGTTATCAAAGAAATAAACGATGTATAAATCCCGCTCTGTCCCAGCAGCCCGCGAGATATACACAGCATAGTTTTTATCTTTATAACCCACATCATAGCCACTTTCTGGGCAGCGGCTGGTAATATCGCCAGAGCCAATGATGCTATAAATGCTTCTGGCATAGATATTTTCCCCATCCATCACATGTTTTTCCGCCAATACATTGCACCAAAGAATCTCCCCTTCCCCTGAGCAAACGAACACCGACAACGGAAAGCTTGTTAGGGCATCCTGCTGCAAGGTGGTGAGCGTCTGGCCCATCTCTACCAGAAAGGAGCTGGTGTGCTGGCGGATTTCATACATCTGCCAGGCAACCATCACCACACAGGCAATCGAAACCGCCATACAAATATAAAATAGACGCAAATCAAAAAACAGCGCGGAGATGGTCATAGCCGTACAGCAGCCGGCCGGTATATAAAGAATTGGCTGAAATAAGCTTTTATTCTTTTTCACAATAGAACCTCATCTTCTCACATTTTGTCTCTGGGCATATTGTACCATAAAAAAAATATTGTTGCAATCTTAATT
>CAJUJI010000080.1 GCA_910586875.1 uncultured Anaerotruncus sp.
TGTCAGTGCTTATCCCGCACTTTCAAATATCTATCAATTTTAAGGAGTGTGAATCTTATGCCCAGAAAAAAGGAAGTTCTTGAAGACCAGGAGACCGAAATGCTGACCCTTGTAGCGCCGGAAGAAGCGGCAGAGAGCCCTGATTTCCCCGCTGATCCGCCGGAAGCGCATGAGGAGATGCCCTCCGAATCTCCGGAAGAGGACAGCGGCGAGCCGATGGACATCCCACCTGGCCAGGATGCTATCCAACCGGAGGATGCCCCAGCTGGGGAGCAGCCCACACCGACCGAGGAGGAACCCCAGGATACCCCGCAGGCAGAGAAGCCCGACCTGCCGGATGAACCGGCCGCCGAATCGCCCGCCCCTATCCCCCGGCGGCGCAGGACATCTGCGGCAGCATCAGAGCAGAAGGCAGCTGCCAGCTCGGCTTCTGCTCGCAGAAGGGGGGCAGGAGCTGCGGCCCCTGCGCCAAGGGTCCTTGCCATTGATGAAGAAAGCAGGGTGCAGTCGGCGGAGGAAAAGGAAGCCTATCTCTGGATGGAGCTTCGTAATTCCCTTCGTACCAAGCGCCCCTTGGCCGGTATCCTGGGTGGGGTGGAGCGGACCTCCTCCGGCCTTCCCCTGGCCATCGTTTACTACAAGGATATGCGGGTGGTCATCCCCGCCACCGAAATGAACATCCGCCTGGAGGACCACCGGGAGAGCGGCGACAAAGAGCTTCACAACCGGTATGCCCAGATTCTCTCCTGGATGATGGGGGCGGAGATCGAGTTTACCGTTTCCGGGCTGGACAGGCGTTCCGGCTCGGTGGTGGCCAGTCGCACAGACGCCATGCGCCGCAAACAACGACAATTTTTCCTCACACCGGGGCGGGATGGCCGCCCTTTGGTTCAAGAGGGCACTGTAGCGGAGGCCCGTGTGATCGCGGTCAGCGAACGGGTGGTCCGGGTGGAGATCTTCGGGGTGGAGTTCCCCATCTTTGCCAGAGAGGTGGCCTGGGAGTGGGTGGACGACTGCAACGACTACTACGGCATCGGGGACCGGGTGCTGGTGAAGATCCTTTCCATCGACCGGTCTGATCCCGGAAATATCCGGTTACAGGCGTCTATCCGAGAAACAGTCCCCAACCCCGCAAAGGAGAATATCAAGAAATGTGTGGTACAGGGCAAGTACATCGGCAGGGTAACGGATGTCAACCGCAACGCCATCTATGTGCGGCTGAATGTGGGGGTCAACACGGTGGCTCTGGCGGTCCACGACCGCCGCACCCCCTGCCGGAAGGATGATGTCAGCTTTGTTGTCACCAGGATCGATGAGGAGGCAGGGATCGCCATTGGCATTATCACCCGGATCATTAAGCAGTACCTGTGAGCCAAACGGCGTAACAGGAGGATTCCCCTGTCTGATGAAGCACAGAATGCTGGTTCTCTTTGAAACGGAGGAGGCGTGCGCGGGACTTTTCCACAAGGGTGCGGAGGAATATGTGGTATTGGCCGGCACCCTGGGAAGGACACAGGGCTTTTTGATCATTGCGGACAAGCTCCTGCCCTTTGCTCAGGATCGGGCGCTGTTTCTTGCGATTCTGGACCGTCTGAATAAAGACTCCCTGTCCGGGCTGCACCAGCTGTTGGATCATTCCGGCGGCGTTATCTATCTGTATAAGCAGATCATCTGCTTTCCACAGGGGGTATCCCAGGAGCTGTTTGACCAACTGCTGGAGGGCGGTATCCGGGAGTTTCGCCAGGGCCTTCGATACATCTGCCAGGAACTTGAAAGTGTTCTGACAGTGGTTCGCCGGTCCGGCGGGAGCAGGATGGGAACAGATAGAAATTGAAGCTGGGAGTCCTTCATGCTACAATAGATACAGGTAAAAAGCAGTTTTTACCTCTTCCATATCCCTCCCTCCAAATCAAAGGGGCCAGTCGTATCAAGCGGCTGGCCCTTTTGCCTATCCGCACTGCACCCGGTTTTGGGCGCGGTGCTTTTTATATGCGTACAAAGCCGCAACGTTATCCTGTGGCGAACGAAAGAATGGAGGTAATCCCTATATGGTGAAAAAGGCATTTCCCCTGCTGCTGGCAGCCATGCTGTTGGCGGCAACCCCGACACTGGCCTATGCAGCCGAGCCCCTGGGACCACAGAATCCACCGGCTATGCCATCAGCTATTCGGAAAATGAGGAGTACAGCGGCTCGGTGATCTCGGTCCTGTCCGAGGAGAGCCAGGCAGCCGAGCCTGGCGGTGGATTCTATCCCATTGAGATCCGCGCCGAAG
Organism: uncultured Anaerotruncus sp.; assembly: GCA_910586875.1. GTDB lineage: Bacteria > Bacillota > Clostridia > Oscillospirales > Ruminococcaceae > Anaerotruncus. Next base: position 2,274 of record CAJUJI010000080.1, read on the forward strand.
AAACAGACGGCGAAAAGCTCATCATCAAAACCTATCAGGTCCCGGCAGATACCTCGGTATCCTTGCTCACCGGGGAGTTTGAGAAAAACGGCATCCGGTATGAGATGCAGGAGATCCTCAAGAAGCCGCTGCCGGATGAGTTGGAAACTAAGACGGTGAGCAAGACGGTGACGGCCGCCAGCGATTCGGACAAGGAGCAGAAGCTGCTCCAGCTCTTTGACCCCATGCTTGCGTATGAGGAAGACGGGTACCGGGGGCAGCTTCAGCTGGATGCCGGCAGGATCACCACCGAGGTCTCGGATACCGAGCCCTACCGGTACCTGGTGACAGAGACCCGGCAGATGTCCGGGATGGACCGCAACGATACCTACTACATCCCCAAAACGGCCTGCAAAAACGGTGTCCAGCTTCAGCTGTGTAATGTGGACTGGAGCACCATGGGCTGTGGCGAAGCAAACGGACGGCTTACCCCCAACCGCTTTACGGCTACCGCCCAATATTCAGGGTATGCCACAGGCAGCCGGGCAACCGAGTATATCGCTACCGCCACCTACACCGGTCAGGTGCAGCGGGCTGTCCCAGGCGATGTTCTCTACTCCATCGTCTTCGCCCCCGCGGTGGATCAGCCGCTTTCGGCCCTAAATGAGCCCAACGAGTGGGGCGGCACCCCCTTCTTTATCCTGGGAGCGATCATCTTGGTAGGCGCTGCCGGGACCGGCGCCTGGTTCCTCTGGAAGAATCGGGGGCTTCGGCCGGCAAGGGAAAAAACGAAAATCTATATGCCCAGGGAGATGGAACCGGATGGAGGAGGTGCGGAGAATGTCTGAGAAGCTGCGTTCCCTCTTTCAGAAATACGGCCTGTGGTTCTTTATCGGCCTGATTCTTGCGGGGCACACCATTGGGGTAGTAGTCTACTGTGTTGACCGCCAGCTCCAACCGGACACCCTCTCCACCCCGCAATATGAGATCCAGCCCGCCGATCCGGCGGAGCTGACCTTTGACCTGGAGCAGAACAAAGCCTATTCCGCCGAGGACGGGGTGGTGGTGATCGAGCCCGTGTCCTCTGCCGCTCAGCTGGCCCAGGCCGCTTCTATCACCAATGACCCCGAAACCATCTGGGAGGAGGACCAGGTCGTCACCTACAACAGCTTCACCCTGCCCGACAAGGTGGAGCAGGAGGACGGCAGCCTGGGGGTCCTCACCATTCCGGAGATCGGCCTTTCGGTCAATGTCTTTGGGGCAAAGCAGGGCGAGGAGCTGGAGGCCATGACCCAAGGGCTGGCCCATTTCTCCCACACCAGCAGCTGGGACGGGAACATCGGTATCTGCGGCCACAATGTCAATTTTGACCTCAGCGACGGGTACTTCAAAAATCTCCACCAGCTGAAGAAGGGGGATAAGCTCACCTATTCCACCAGCTTGGGAGAGCGCACCTATGAGGTGGAACTTTCCAAGACGATTGCTGAGGACGACTGGAGCTATCTCGGTCGCACAGGGGAAAACAAGATCACCCTGATCACCTGCATCTCCGGGCAGCCCACCAAAAGGCTGGTGGTACAGGCTGCCGAGGTAAAATAAATTCCCGAAAGCTGTTGCAAATTCCGCCCTTTGCTCCTATGGGTAGGATGTAAGCGTAAAAACGAAAGGAGCTGTTTTTCATGTTCAAAAAGCGCTTGGGAATCATCCTGATGCTGGTCTGCATCCTCACCACCACAGCCACCGAGGCGTTCGCCACAGAGGTGTTCAGCTTCGAGGCAGCCTACGCCGGCTCTGGCCAGCCGGTGCAGCCCGATCCCCCCAAGACAAAGCCTGTGAGCCCCAAGGTGGAGGCCCCGTCTTCTGTGGAGCCCAGCCCGGAGGAAATTTGGGTCTGGGTGCCGGAGCAGCCCCCGGAGGAGCCGGAAACCACGGCACAGCCTGTGGAATCTGCCGAACCGGCTGATCCCAAGGAGGACTTTCCCTACGACCTGGAGACCTTTGCCGCCGAGGTGCTGCGTCTCACCAATGAGGCCAGAGCCGAGGCAGGGGCGCCCGCCCTGGAGACCGACCCGGTCCTCACCCAGATGGCTCAGGCCCGGATGGGGGAAAGCGGCGGCAAGCTGAGCCACACCCGACCGGACGGCACCACCCCGGACACCATCTTCCGGGAGTACGATACCGAGCTTACCTGCACTGGGGAGATCATCATGTCCACCAGCCGCAGTCCCCAAGCCATTGTAAACGGCTTTCTGGCAAGCCCGTCCCACCGGGCCAACCTGCTGGACCCTAACCACAAATATGCCGGCATCGGCGTTGCCTGGGGGGAGACCCCGGCGGGCCCCGGCATTGCAGTCCTGGAGCTTTTCGCAAAATAACCAGTCGTCCCCACAGTTGGAGGCAACCGCAAATGATGCGGCTGCCTCTTTTTGATGCCCAAAATCAGGAAAGGAGACCCATAGCCTATGAAAAAACCTGCAAGATTCCTCTCGCTCCTTATGGCGGTGATGATGCTCATCGGTTCCGCCGTCCCGGCCTACGCTTTTGAAGGGCTCGGCGAAATCAGCAACATCACCGATTATGGGGAGGATACCCCCGTTGTTACCGAGGATGATGAGGATCTTCCCACTTTGGAAGAAGAACCCCGTGAGGAGGAGCCTCCCTCCTCCTCCGAGCCCCAGCCCGATGTTTCGGTGCCTCCGGTGGTGGATACCGGGGAACCGCCGGAAGATTCTGAAGGAGAATCCCTGCAGGGGGATGCCGATGCTCCCCTCCCCACCGAGCCCACCGTGGGTGCTTCCGGTCTGGACCCTCCGGACAGCTTTTCCTTTGAAGCTGTCCGCAGCGGTTCGGCCTCTGCCTCTGGAATGCGGAAAGCCAGAGCCAACCCCGGCAGCACCACCATCTACATGGAGAAGATCAGCGGCCTGAGCCATCTCTATCCCTTCAGCGGCGGCACTACCTACAGCGCCTACAAGATGTACACCGCGGATGGTCGCGCCGCCTTCTGCGTGGAACCGGCGCGATTCAATTCGACCAATGGTACTGTTGTTACCGGCAGCCTCAGCTACAGTGCTTTGAGCAGCACCCAGCAGAAGGAGATCGCCAAGGCGATTGCCGCCAGCGGCGGGTACTCCAACGGCGATAAATATTTTGCCGCCCAGGCCATCATCTGGGAGATCTGCTATGGCCAGACACATCGTTCCGGCAGCGTCTACAAAGCGGTGATCGCCGCCAACTCCAGCCGCCTGGGCAGTTACTATGAGCAGATCCTCGCCGACATGGAATCCATGGGCGAGATCCCCAGCTTCATGAGTCCCGACCCCAATAACCCTACCATCCACGAGATGACCGATAACGGCGGCAGCTGGGGCATCGACCTGGAAAACACCAACTCCAGAGTGACCCTGAACGCCTCGGATTTTACCAGCCGGGCGCCTTTCGACTTCTCGGTCAGCGGGGACACCCTAACGGTGGAATCGGACAGCGAGCCGGACCAGGATGCCTATGTGGAATGGCACAGCGGCAGCGGGGAATCCGGCCTTATCTTCTGGAACAGCAGCCAACAGACCAAGGCCAGCTTCGACGAGACACAAGGGATTCCCGCCGATGGCTATATGGCCTTCACCAACAACTTTATCCCCAATCCTCCCGACACCCCGGAGACGCCCCCGGAGGAGCCCGGTCTGGGATACCTGACCATCGTGAAATATGATGGGGATACCAACCTTCCACTGGGCGGAGCCATCTTCAAGGTGGAGTGTGACGGGTATATCAACGATGCGGTGGAGGTCCCCTACGGCGGCAAAACCATTGTCATCCCCATTCCGGAGGGCCAGACTCAGGTGGATGTCACCGTCACCGAGGTCACCGCTCCTTCCGGCTATGTGAAGGACAGCACGCCCAAGACGGTCACGGTGACGGCCAACGAAACAGTCAACATCGTGGAGGTTGGCTTTGTCAACTACCCCGAAGCCTGTTCTTTGGAGATCTACAAGTACGAGACCGGCAACAAGGGTGTGGCGCTGGAGGGTGCCAGCTTTAGGATTCGCTACGCCGACCCCAATGTGAGCGCCCAGACCTGGACCGAAACCACCGATGGCAGCGGCAAAATTCACATCGATCTGCCTGCGGCGGGCGCCCTCATCGTGGAGGAGCTTTCCGCTCCGGCCGGGTATGTAATGAACACCAAGACCAGCTATGATGTCACGGTGGCCAAAGGCGAACAGAAGACCATCGACATCCCCAACGATAAGAAGACCCAGCTGGTGGCCATCAAAAAGGATGCCCAGTCCGGCCAGCTGCTGGCGGGGGCATCTATCCGGGCGACCCTGCTGCGCTCCAACACCCCGCCCTACGAGGGGGGCCAGTCCTACACCGAGACCACCGGGCCGGACGGCCGGGCAGTGTTCACCAACCTCATCCCCGGCGAGTACCGGGTGGAGGAGATCGCCCCGCCCCAATTTTACATGGGGACTACCACCGTCCACACCGTCAACATTCTGGACGGGAACACCGAAACAGTGACAGTGGAATTTCGCAATGAGCCCTGGACCGGTCTGACGATCCGCAAGGTAGATAAGACCAATGCCAAGGGCCTGCCGGGGGCCATCTTCAAGCTGTACAAGGGCTCGGAGGAGGACCCAAAAGCTTACCTGGGTGATTGGGAGTCCGGCGAGAACGGCAGCGTGACCATCCAGAAGCTGGAGCCCGGCTATTACACCATCGTGGAGTCCCAGGCCCCCTATGGGTACCTGCTGGACCAGGAGCATCATGTCCAGACCATTGAGATCAAGCCGGAGGCGGTTGACCGAAATATCACCGTGGTATTCCAGAACCTCCCCAAGCCGAAGCTCCTGATCGAGAAGATTGACAAGGTGACGGGACTGCGCCTGCCTGGGGCGGTATTCCATGTTTCCCGCCGGGGCAGCGAGGAGTATATGGAGGTACGAACCGGCAGCGATGGCACCGTGCTGCTGGAAAACCTGGAGGACGATTGGTACACCGTCACCGAGGTGCGGGCCCCCTCCGGCTATGTGCTGGACAGCCGGCACTACGATGTGGAGATGATCCCCGGCAAGACGGTACCCCTTATCATCAATAACCTCCAGCAGCCCGACCTGCTGCTCCGCAAGGTGGACGAGCAGACCGGCTCCGGCGTCCCCGGCGCAGTGCTGCGGATCACCAAGGACGGCGCGAAGGAGTACAAGGATGTGACCACCGGAGCAGACGGCACCTATCTGGTAAAGGACCTGGAGCCCGGCTGGTATATTGTGGAGGAGATCAAAGCGCCTGATGGCTACCTCCTCAACGATGAGCCCCAGTATATCGAGCTGATCGCCGGGCAGGACTCGGAACTGATCATCAAGAACCGGCACAAGCCCTCTTTGGAGATCCTCAAGATCGATTCGGTCACCAAGCAGCCCCTGGAGGGGGTCTCCTTCCAGGTACAGATCAAGAACGGCAAGACCCTGGGCGAGTACCGCACCGACGCTGCTGGGCGGATCTACCTGGAGAACATCGACCCGGAGCTGTATGTCGTCACCGAGGTAAAGGCGCCGGATGGCTACATCATGCTCACCGGCAGCAAGGAGGCGCTGGTGGAGTGGGGCAAGACCACCACCCTCCAGTTTGAGAACCAGCCCCGCAATCCCATCCTGGTCAAGAAGGTGGATACCAAGACCGGAGAACCGCTGGCGGGTGCCAAATTCCTCATTCAGCAGGTGAACGGCGCCTTTGTGGCAGAGCTGGAGACAGGGCGCAACGGGTATATCACCGTCACCGACCTGGACCCCGGCTGGTACACCGTCAAGGAGACCAAGGCCCCGCTGGGATACATTTTGGACGACACGGTAAAGACGGTGGAGCTGAAACCCGATGCCCCAGCTGTGGTGGAGTTCGAGAACCAGCCCCTCAACGGCCTGCATATCAAGAAGATCGACAGCAAGACCCAGGCACCCCTGGAGGGGGCCAAGTTCCGGGTCAGCGAAAAGGGCGGCAGGCTTATCGGAGAATACACCACCGACAACCAGGGAGAGATCGTCATCGACGACCTCCAGCCGGGATGGTATACCATCGAGGAGACCAAGGCGCCGAACGGCTACCGGTTGGACAACACCCCGCAGACTATCGAGGTGAAGGCTAATGTGCCCACGATGGTGGAGTTCGTCAACAAGCGGCTGCCGGGACTTCAGGTGCAGAAGATCGACGCCAACACCGGGGAACCGCTGGCGGGTGCCAAATTCCGGGTGGAAAAATCTAGCGGCGAGCGGATGGGCGATTTCGTCACCAATTCGGCGGGCTTCTTTGTGGCCCCTGACCTGGAGGCGGGGACCTATACCGTTTATGAGACCGCGGCCCCGGCCGGGTACATCCTGGACAAGACCCCGCAGACTGCGGTGCTGAGGCCCAATGGCACAACCACTCTGGAGTTTTCCAATAAGCCGCTGGCCGGCCTTCAGATCAAGAAGGTGGACGCGGTCACCGGCCTGCCCATGAAGGGCGTGGAGTTCAAGATCACCAAGCTGAACAGCGAGCCGGTGGGCATCTATGTCACCGATGACGCCGGGCTTATCTTCGTCCCCGATATGAAGGAGGGCTGGTATGTCGTCACCGAGACCCGGACGCTGGACGGCTACAAGCTGGACAACGCCCCCCGGAATGTGGAGGTGGCTTCGGATAAGCTGAACCTGGTGGAATACCGTAACCAGCCCTATCCCCACCTGCAGCTGGTGAAGATCGATGCCGAGACCAAGGCGCCCATCGAAGGGGTCAGGTTCAAAGTGTCCGACCGTCTGGGCCGGGAGTTGGGGACCTTCTCCACCAACAAGCTGGGCCAGATCCATCTAACCGGCATGGAGCAGGGGACCTACTATGTCCAGGAGGTGGAGGCAAAACCCGGCTATGTGCTGGACAGCACGGTCCAGGAGGTCTCCCTCCTCTGGGGCAAGACCACCAAGCTGGAGATCCCCAACACACCGCTGGGCACCCTGCGGATTAAGAAGATCGACAGCGAGACCAAGCAGCCTCTCTTTGGCGCGGTGTTCAACCTCTACGACCTGAAGGGCAACCTGCTGGGCGAGTACACCACCGACAACCGGGGGATTATCGAGTTCCCCAAGGAGGTGCAGGCGGGCAAGTACAAGCTCAGAGAGGTGAAGGCGCCTGCGGGCTATGTGCTGGACGAGATGCCCAAGACCATTGAGGTGAAGGCCAGCGAGACGCTGGAACTGGAGGTCCCCAACAAACCTATGCGGGGCCAGATCCAGATCGTGAAGACTGCCGCCGAAAATAACACCATCACCAAAGACAAGGCCGGGGCCCTTCTGGAAGGGGCCGTCTTTGAGATCTACAACACCCGCCTGGAGGTGGTGGACCGCATCACCACCGATTCCAGAGGGCTGGCCATTTCCAAGGAGCTGCCCATGGGCGTTTACGGCATTAAGGAGATTGCCGCACCCAAGTATTACTTCACCGACGGGACCGTCTTCTATGCGGAGCTGAAGGTGGACGGCGACCTGGTCCGCTTTGAGGTGAAGAACAAGCCCAAGGACATTTCCGTTACCATCGAAAAGCGCGGCAATGTCCAGGCAATGCCCGGTGATGTGATCTTCTATACCCTGGACAACATCGCCAACACCAGCAACATCCCGCTGGAGGAATTTTATGTCCACGACCTCCTCCCCACCGACGCGGTCCGGCTGAATCAGCTCAGCACCGGCACCTGGAGCGAGAAGGGCAAATTCGATGTCCTCTACCGGACCAACAAGAAGGATGCCTACCGGACCCTGGCTTCTAACCTTTCTACCACCACCGACAACCAGCTGGAGTGCGGCCGGGAGGCCCTGGGCCTTGCGGCAAACGAGTATGTCACCGACATCAAGCTCCAGTTCGCGGAGGTGGGCGAGGGCTTCCACAGCGTCACCAGCCCCACCGTCACGGTAACGGTGCTGGCAGACCTGCCGGACGGCTACCAGTTTACCAACCGGGCCGATGTGGGCGGCCGCACCGAGGATGAATGGGTCTATGCCAAGGATGCCTGGACCACCTGCATCTTTGCCCCGCCCAGAGGCTGCCTGCCGAAAACCGGCTTCGGCGGCTGATAACAACTTCATCCTGAATCCCTAAAGCATAGCGCCGGCATGGTGGACAAGACCACTGTGCCGGCGCTTTTCTTTTTATCTGCAAACAGCTTGATTGTAATTTACCAAATCGTATAACAGCAAATTGCATGGTTCAGAAAAAAGGAGACTTTCATGACATTCCAGTTAGACAAAACCACATTGACCAAACGCTTTTCAGAGCTCACCGAGGGCAACTGGCGCAATTCCTTTTATATCGACTGTTCCGCCTGCCCCTATGAGCGGCCGGAAGGCTGCGGTGATTTTCTCTTTGTGCCCGATGAGACCGGACGGCCCTTCTTGTATCCGATGTCCATAGCGGCTGAGCAGCTTGGCCCTATCGACTGGAGCGAATGCCTGGGCCGCATGAGCAACTTCATGTTCCGGGAGCTTTACCACCGATGGCTGAATACCAGGACACTTGAAAGATCCTGCTGTCCCCTCCGGAAGATAGTCCCCTGCGTTGCCTGGCGGTGCAGGCAGGGCGACTTTGACAAATAAATATCATTTTGTGCTAAATCTATGCAAAAACCAAAGCCAAACCTATATCTTTCCAGCCCTTTCACCGGTAAAATATTAGATAGAGGGCGCAATCAAAGCGCAAACCTTCCGTAATCATACGCAAGAAAGGAGTAATCGAAATGTCTAAAAGAAAAAGGAATCCCATTTGTCCCTACTGCGGCAGCCCCGCAGTGCTGCGCCCGGACAGCTTTGTCCATAAGGATGCGGGCAGAGGCCGTTACCTGTATGTCTGCTCCCATTACCCGGAGTGTGACGCCTATGTATCCGCCAACGAAAAGACCAGGGAGCCCATGGGGACGCTGGCCAACGGCGACCTGCGGCACAAAAGGATTGAAACGCACCGGGCCTTCGACCAGATCTGGCGCCATCGGATCATGAGCCGGGCCAACGCCTACCGGTGGCTGCGGGAAAAGTACGGGCTGCGGGAGGACCAGGCGCATATCGCCTGTTTTTCGGATTATATCTGCGACGATCTGATCCGCGAATGCCAAAAGGCATTGCGGGCAAACCGGATTGCAAGCTGACAGCGAGGAAAGGAGGTATCACCGTGAAAATGACCTTGGAGCAAAAGGACCTGGTGGTTCAAAACCTGAACCTGGTCAATGAAGTGATCTACTACCGGGTGAAACGGAACCCCTGTGACCCGGACCACGACCTGGAGGATCTACAGCAGATCGGCCGGCTGGGGCTGTGCCTGGCCGCGCAGGGCTATGACGGCGTCCGCCCCTTCCCCGCCTATGCGCGGGAGGTGATCTGGCACCAGCTGCTCCACCACTTCAAAGACCTGAGCCGGAATCCGAAAACCCTTTCCATGGAATATGAGACCGATGGCGGGCTCTCGTTTTCGGAGTCCCTGGCGGATGAAGCTAATGTTGTTTATGAGGCCGAAAACCGGATGAACCGCGAGGGGCTGAAGGCGCTGGAGGAGCAATACCAGGGCACGGTGCGGAAAGGCATCCAGGCCATGGGGCTCAAGCTGGACGGACTTTCCGGTTCGGAGATCGCAAAGCTCTACCGTGTGAAGCCCAACCATGTCAGCGCGTGGATCTCCAGGGCACAGCATCGGCTTTTACAGGACCAGATATTGCTGAAATTGGTCTCCTGAATTTGGAGGGAGGGACTTTGATGGTTACTTACTACGCCGCCATGGGGAAATACCGGTTGGAGCAGTTCGATGTCGGAAGCCGCCCGGTCGTCTTGATTGCCGGAAACGAGTACGGCGTCACCATTCCGGAGTATATTCTGTGGAACGCGCTGCTTTGGAACATCCTGAACTATGACGCCTTGAGGACCGACTGCCTGCAAAAAGCGCGGCGGTTTCATATCCCAATGGCAGAGGCTGACTTTGACCAGACCCTGGAACGGCTGCTTTTCCGTGGGCTTATCAGAAAAGGCCAGGGCTTTACCGGAGCGGCCGCATTACAAGAGCTTTTCCGTGAGGTCTGTCTGGTCCCTGTCCGACTGTTCCCCTGGCAGAAGGCAAAAGGCTTCTTCCGGCTTCTGCTGGCCGGGTATCCCCTTCGGGTCGCCCGGCATATCTTTGGGCCGGACCGGTTGAGCAATGAGGAAAAAGCGCTCCTAAACACGCTCCTGGTTTGTCCGGCGCTTTCCTTCTCTCCGCCACAGCTTTTGCCAGCTGCCGCAAACCTCTATTTGAAGCGGATTGTGGTTTTGGAGCGTGGGGAATATCCGAATGGGGAACACTTTGGATATATACGGCACGATATTTGATGTTTAGTTCCTTTTTTTCTCTGCGAATTTGAAATTTATATCTATATATTGAATTATGATTCTTTGCGGATAAATTCCTGTCACGGTATCATCTTATTATGGAGGTGATACAGTGGCAGGAATTCTTGTCGAAATCGGTAACAACATCCGCACCATTCGTATGGGGCAGGGCCTCAGCCTGGAGGAATTATCCGGCCGCTGTGGCATCGACGCCGCTCCCCTCAGCAAGCTGGAGCGCGGGGAGAGCAATGCTACCATCCAGACTCTTGACCGTGTTGCAAAGGGGCTGGGCGTGTCCCTGGT
>CAJUJI010000081.1 GCA_910586875.1 uncultured Anaerotruncus sp.
TTGTTATTATATACTAATGTAACAATTATTACAAGTATCAGATTGTAAACTTTTTATGCATCGTAAAACTCTAAAATTCTGTCCTTGCGCTCGAGCGCCACCGGAAACCGGCTGATATACTCATACGGATATTTATAGTTGAAAATGCGTTCCAGCTTTTTGGTTTGGGGATTCATCAGCTTGGTCGATGCCCCAGCTCCTACCGCAAAAATAGAGTGGGTCTCATCCATAATATAAATATTGTACAGCCCCTCAAAGCCCGCCTTGCTATACCCCACGTTTTCCAAGCAGGAAAGGCTCCCCGTTTGGCGATAGAGGTAATAGGGCGCAAAACCGGCTGTTGCCAGCGCTTGCCTTGCATAATCGACCATACCGCCCACCAGTTCCACCTGCGCGCGCGCCTGTGCAAAGGTCAGTGCAGCCGCTCGTTTGACCGTCAAGGTATGTACCGTAATATTTTCTGGCTGCATCGCGATTACTCCGTCAACGCTCGCTTGAAAGCTCTCCTGGGTATCGGTTGGCAGCCCTGCAATCAGGTCCATGTTGATATTTTTTAGCCCACAATCCCGCGCCAACGCAAACGCTTCCCGCAGCTGTGCTGTGGTATGCCGCCGCCCGATTGTTTGCAGCACACAATCCGATAGCGTCTGGGGGTTTAGGCTGATGCGTGCATCCGGCGCCATGCGCTGGATGAGCTGTAATTTTTCTGGTGTTATGGTATCCGGCCGCCCTGCCTCAATGGTATATTCCCAGAGCTGCCCCAAATCAAACTGATCCGCAAGCGTTTGCATAATCCGTTCCAGCTGCGGCGCGCTCAAGGTGGTAGGCGTGCCTCCGCCGAAATAAATCGTGCGCAGCTTCAGCCCCAGCCGCCGTACAATTGCACTGGTGTGGACCAGCTCCATGCACAGCCGGTCCACGTATTCGGGTATGAGCTTTGCCGCCCGTTCAACCGAATGTGACACAAATGAGCAGTAAGCACAACGGGTGGGACAAAACGGGATGGACACATAGAGAGAGACGCTGTCCGGCGTTGACCGCGCAAGCAGCGGATGCTCTATATTCGCCGTCTGCATCGCGAGCGCAAAACGATCCTCTCGTACCAGGCATTCCTCCATATAATGGCGCCGCAGCTGCTGTTCGGAGGCACCCTGCGCCAGCCCATGTGTCAAAAACTTGATGGGCCGCACGCCGGTCAATATTCCCCAAGGCGGTGTGAAGCCGGTGGCCTGCTTTAACAGATCAAATAGCAGTACCGCGAGCTTGCGCTCCTGCTCCAGCGCATCGTCGTCCGGCTCTTGTTCATCCCATGCTGTGGCATCCCGCCCCTGCAAACAGACCCGTGCGCACAGTTTATGTCCCTCCTGCCGCACCTCCAAATATTCCTCCTCCGGCTGTGTTGCGCCTTCCTGGGCCAGCACCTTTTCACCAAAGAAGAACATCTGCGCCAAGCGTTGCAGCTCATACACATGCGGCAGCCCATTCAGATATAAATTCATCCTTGACGCACCATCTGCATGTATTGGTTATGGCGGCGTTCCTGTTCTAACGTGCTTTCCGGGCCGTGTCCAGGCAGCACCCGGTAATCACCTGGCAGCGCATCCAGCTTTTTCAGTGACGCTAACATCGTCCGATAATCGCCGCCCGGCAGGTCGCAACGCCCGATATCCCCTGCAAATAGCGTATCCCCTGCGAACATCGTCCCCTCACAGAGATAAACGACACCGCCTTTGGTGTGTCCTGGCGTCTCCAAAACCTTGAGCGACAGCGCGCCAGCTTTTACCACATCCCCTTCTTTGAGCAGCTCATCCGGCGTGAGCAGATAATCTCTGTCGGTCATCCCCGGCGACAGCGCAAGACTTCTGCGCCGGTCAGAAAGCTGGTCTGCATCCCCTGCGCCAATCGCCAGCTTACAGCCGCTATACTGCTCCAGCAAGCCGCGCACTCCACCAATGTGATCGTAATGTCCATGTGTCAGCAGAATATAAACCGGCGTTAGATGCTCCTGTTCAAGAAATGCAATCAGCTTTTCCGGCTGTGCGCCTGGGTCTACTATCACACAATGGCCGTTATCATCTGCGGCAATATAGCAATTCGTTCCCATAAAGCCTACCGGCTTGGTGTATACCTTCATCTCATCGTCTCCTTCAGTTTCGTTCACCTTTCCAAGGGTAATAGAGTCCAGGGCTGCGCATTTTACAGGGGATTGCGGCAAACCCTAAGCTATGCTTTCCAGGTATCCGTATCCAAAATCAGCGTTACCGGCCCGTCATTCACAATCGTAACCGCCATGTCCGCGCCAAATACGCCGCTTTCCACCGGCTTTACACCGGTGTCCTTGACCGCTGCAATAAACCGCTCATAAAGTGCATTGGCGGTCTCCGGTTTTGCAGAAGCGGTAAACGACGGCCTGCGTCCATGCCGCACATCTGCGCAAAGGGTAAAGTTGGACACCACCAGCATTCCGCCGCCGATATCCAAAAGAGAACGATTCATCTTGCCGTTCTCGTCACTGAAAATTCGCAGGTTCGCTGTTTTTTCTGCAAGCAGGTCGGCTTCATCCACACCATCACCGTCCACTACGCCCAGCAGCACCATCAACCCTTGTTGGATTTTCCCCTGTACTGCGCCGTCAATCTCCACCTGTGCGCTAGAAACACGCTGTAAAACCGCTTTCATCTGTTTGCTCCTTTTATCTGTCTGTTCGCCCAACTACTGAGCCGAGCGGGTGACGCTAATAACCCCCTGCACCTTTGAAAGGTTGTTAATAATATAATTGAGCTGTTCGATATCGTTCACCGTTACGGTTATTGTCACAATATTGGTGCCTTCCTTCGCTTCACGTGCGACCAGTGTATGAATGGCAATTCGCATCGAGCTGAGAGCGACCGAAATATCCGCCAGCACCCCCATTCTGTCATCGGTGAGAATTTCCACTGTACTCTTAAACTGCTCTTTTTTCGCGGCATCCATCGCCCATTCTGCCTCAACCCAGCGCTCGGCATTGTTGGGGTCTCCGAGCGAATTGGTCACATTCTGGCAATCCTTTTTATGAATGGAAACTCCATATCCCCGCGTGATAAAACCGATAATTTCATCTCCCGGCAACGGATTACAGCAGCGCGCGAACTTGACAAGACAGCTATCCACCCCTTGCACAATGACCCCGCTTGACGCCTTCTCCCGTTTGTGCGACGTTTTTTCTGCCAGCACCTTTTGCAGCGATTCCTGCGGATTGGTGCGGTATTGACGCACAAAATCCTCCCGAATGCGCGGCATAATTTTCGAGAGCAATACGCCGCCGTAACCAATCGCGGCTAGGAAATCATCTATATTTTCAAAATGCTGCCGCCTTGCAACCGACAGCAGAAAGCTTTGCCAGGCGCCTTCCGGCGGCGCAATCAGATTGCGGCGAAACTCCCGCTCCAGCTCACTACGCCCTTGTTCAATGTTTTCCTCACGACGCTCCTTTTTAAACCAATTGCGGATTTTTGCGCGCGCTTCGGAGGTGCGCACCAGCTTGAGCCAGTCGCGGCTGGGGCCGTGATCCTTCGCATTGGCGGTCACAACCTCGATGATCTGCCCTGTATGCACCTGGGTATCCAGCGAAACCATCCGTCCATCTATTTTGGCGCCGACCATCCGGTTTCCCACCGCTGTATGAATGGCATAGGCAAAGTCAATCACCGTCGCTCCGGTCGGCAGGCTGATGACATCCCCCTTGGGGGTAAATACAAACACCTCTTCTGAGGTTAGGTCGCTCTTGATATTGCGAACAATATCCTCTACATCGTCCGCCTCTTTCTGATTTTCAATCAGCTGGCGAATCCAGGCGAGGCGCTCCTCCAGCTTATCCTTGCCGGAAATACCCGCCTTATACTTCCAGTGAGCCGCAATGCCGTATTCCGCTGTATGGTGCATATCCCAGGTACGTATCTGCACCTCAAACGGAATCGCCCGCTTATCAATTACCGTCGTGTGCAGGCTCTGGTACATATTCGGCTTTGGGGTTGAGATATAGTCCTTGAACCGGTTGGGAATCGGTTGGAACAGGTCGTGGATAATCCCCAGAATGTTGTAGCAGTCCGAAACCGAATCGACGATAATCCGCACCGCATAAATGTCGAAAATCTCGTCAAATTCCTTTCCCTGAATATACATCTTGCGGTAAATGCCATAAATGCTCTTGACCCGTCCGTCGATATAAATTTCGCCATATTCTCCGGCAAGCCGCTCACGGATACGCTGTTTGATCCGCTCCAGGAACTCCTGCCGCTCCTCTTTTTTCAGCTCGAGCATCCGCTCAACCTCTCGGTAGGCGACCGGGTCCAGATAACGCAATGACAGATCCTCTAGCTCTTCCTTGACCGCGCGGATCCCCAAACGATGGGCCAGCGGCGCGTACACCTCCATCGTCTCCAGCGCCTTATCACGGCGCTTCTGTTCGGGCATAACCTCAATGGTGCGCATATTGTGCAGCCGGTCAGCCAGCTTGATGATGATGACCCGCACATCCTGCGCCATTGCAAGCAGCATCTTGCGCACATTCTCGGCCTGCTGCTCCTCACGGGAGGTATAGTTGATCTTGCCTAGCTTGGTGACACCATTGACCAGCAATGCAACATCGCTGCCAAACTGCTTTTCTATCGTTTCCAGTGGAATTTCTGTATCCTCCACCACGTCATGGAGCAGCGCTGCCACAACACACTCGCTGTCCATTCCCAGGTTCACCAGGATTGATGCCACCACCACCGGATGGGTAATATATGGCTCGCCGGAAACGCGTTTCTGCCCGTTGTGTGCGCCTTCCGCCAAATCATATGCGGCCTGGATGCGCTGCATATCATAATGCCTGCCACTTTCGGCAATCAGCTCTTCCAGGTCCTTATATTCATAATATTTCACAAAAATTCCTCCATTGCAGGTCCCTTACGGCCTTTGGCCGGACTCAAGCCCCTGCAAAATTTTGGATTTGGTAATATCCACACGGGCGGGGTTTGGCACCACTGCAACCTGTTTGCTGCCGTTACAGGAGGTACAGGTAATTAGGTGCATCTCGTCCAATATATCCAATATGATTTTCAGCTTGCACAGGCAGGAAATATTCCCATGCAGCTTGGCATAAATAACCTCATCAGCGGCGGCCTTCAGCTGACCTTTGGCGCGCAGATAACGGTACACGACCGCAATATCATCCCGATTGGGCACCACCTGCGCACACTCCGGCGGCGCAAGCGACTCACGCCGCATCAGCCGCTGGTACATCTGCTCCGAATGGTGGATCTGCCCGTAATCCAAACCTGAAATGTGCAGGTCGCGCACCTTCACCGAAATACGCAGCTCCCCGTTCCATTCTCCGACATCCACCGTTGCTGCAAGGTCCACCACCTCGCCAATCGCAAACGGAAATTTCTCCGGCGTCATGCCAAAATAGACCGCATAAAATACAGTATCATCTCCGCAAAAACGCAGCCGCAGATGCTTGCCATCGCCTATTGGGTAAATCCCTTGTAATAGGCAGCGCTCCATCAAAAAAACCGGAAGCTCATTGCCGGAGCCAAACGGTTCGAGCGCAGAAAGCGGCTGGATATCCTTGACGGTGAGCTGTTTTGGGGATAATGTGCAATCGATGTGAACCACCTGCTGGGGCATTTCCGGATAATGCTGTGCTGCCCACCTGTTGATTGCAGCAATGAACTCCGAAAGCTGTGCGGTGCGCACCGTCATTCCGGCCGCTTGATTATGGCCTCCATACCGCACCAGATATTGCGAACAGGCGTTGATTGCATCGATGATCGAGAAGCCCTCCACACTACGGCCGGACCCGCGCGCAGTTTCTCCCTCCAGCGAGAGTACAATACAGGGTTTTCCAAATCGCTCCACCATCCGCGCGGCTACGATTCCTACAATGCCATGATGCCAACCCTCGCCATAAATCACAATCACCCGTTGGCGCAGCGCTTCGGAGTCCTGCTCCAGCTGCTCCATAATCTGCACTACAATCTGATCCTCAATACTGCGCCGCTTCTCGTTCAGTGCATTGATCCCCTGTGCAAGCTGTTCTGGCTCATCGCTGCCCACAAACAGCTCTATCGCGCTGTCCACTCGGTCAAAACGTCCCGCTGAATTGATCCGCGGTACCAGTCCATATGCAATATTGTCACAGGAAAGCGGGCGCTGTGTCATACCACAAACCTCAAGCAGCGCCGCAAGCCCCTCATTTTCGGTATTTTGCAACAGCTCCAAACCGCGACGCACAATCATGCGATTCTCGCCGACCAATGGCACGATATCTGCCACCGTCGCCACCGCTACCAAATCACCGTATTGGTCCAACATCATCAGCGGTTCGTCACCCTCCAACGCGCAGACCAGCTTAAATGCCACTCCTACGCCCGCCAGGTATTGACAACCGCTCTGATCGTCCAGCCGGTGCGGGTCCACAACCGCCACCGCATCCGGCAGCTGTTCCCGCGGCTTATGATGGTCGGTAATCACAACGTCTAACCCCAATGAGTTGGCAAATGCCACCTCTTCCACCGCGGTAATGCCGTTGTCCACCGTCACCACGAGGGATATTCCGTCCTTATGAATCAGAGAAAGTGCGTCCTTGTTCAGCCCATAGCCTTCGCGGTCGCGCTCGGGAATATAGTAACAAACATCCGCGCCTATAGACTCCAGATAGCTATAAAGCAACACCGTTGCCATAATTCCGTCACAATCATAATCCCCATAGACCGCAACCCGTTCTCCATCCGCTACCGCTTGCTGAATACGCTGTACAGCTTTGTCCATATCGCAGATAGAAAACGGGTCGGAAAGCTCCTCCGTTTGCGAAAGGAACTCCGCGGCCTTTTCTAACGTATCATATCCTCTGGCTGCCAACACCCTGGCTACAACCGTTTGCTGCTTCAAGCCTTGGACGATGCGGCCCACTGCCGCTTCATTAACCGGCTTCCTTTCCCAACGTTTGATTGGCACAGTCCACGCCTCCGTATGATTGTTTCATTTTTCGTTTTTATAAACAGAGTTTATTTTAGCACATTTCGTAAAAAAACACAATAGTCTCTGGCTCTGGTGGGGGTCTCTTTTCTGCATGTCAGGTGGTTATCATTGAAACGGCAGGCACTTCGCGCAGCTGAGCAAAGGAAAAAAACAGGGAGCCATGCTCCCTGTTTTTCTCATCCTGTTTTTATTCGGCGGATGGGCCTGCCTCATACACGACATCCGAATCGGTTTCGGCTACAGCTTCTTCCTCCTGCTTTGCCTCCTCCAAGAGTGCACGAACAGAAAGGCTAATCCGCTTCTTCTCGGTATCCACCTCGGTAATCTTGACCTGGACCTCCTGGCCAATCGAAAGAACATCCGCAGGCTTGTTAATCCGCTCATTGGAAATCTGGCTGATATGAATTAGGCCGTCTACACCTGGGATAATCTGCGCAAACGCGCCAAATGGAGTCATCGAAACTACCTTGACGGTGCAGATGGTGCCAACCGGATAATCCTTTTGCATAATTTCCCACGGATTGTCCTCTGCCTTCTTATAGCCCAGCGAAATCTTTTTGCCTTCCTTGTCGATATCGCGGATATAAACCTCAACGGTATCCCCAACATTTACCACCTCGGAAGGATGCTTAATGCGATTCCAGCTCAGCTCGGAAATGTGAATCATTCCGTCAACGCCGCCCAGGTTGACAAACGCGCCATAGCTGGTGAGCGATTTCACCACGCCGGTATACTGCTGGCCAACCTCTGCCTGCTCCCAGAATTTGTCCTCCAGCTCCTTACGCTGCTCGCGCAGGACCACGCGGATAGAGCCGACCGCACGCTTGCGCTGGCGGTTAACCTCCAGAATTTTGAATTGTACCTTCTTCTTCAACAGGTCTTCCAGGCTGTCGCTTCTGGACATGGTTGCCTGGGACGCCGGAATAAATACGCGCACCCCATTGGTCAGCGCCAATACACCGCCCTTGATTACCTCAACCACGGTTCCCTCCAGGATCTCGCCGGTATCCACGGCCCCCATAACCTTCTCAAAGCCAGCGATTGCATCCAAGCGCTTTTTGGAGAGCATCACAGTTCCCTCAACATCATTCACACGGACGACCAGCAGCTCCAGCTCGTCGCCAATCTTGACCAGGTCCTCAACCTTTGCGTTGGGGTCGTCGGTCAGCTCCGCCAGCGGAACATAACCAGCGTGCTTTGTGCCAATATCAACAGAAATCTCATTTGGTGCCAACCCTGTGACAACAGCGGTTACCTTCTCCCTGTTATATATTGTTTTGAAGGATTGCTCCAGCATCTCCTCAAAAGAAAGCTCTTCCTGGTCTTTTAGAATCTCACTCATGGTTTTATGTACCTCCTTAATAATGGACGCCGGTGTGGAAGCTCCAGCCGTAACGCCGAAAATAGTATAGCCGCACAGTTCGAGATTATACAACTCCTCTGCACGTTCAACCAAAAAGGTCGGACAATGGCTGCTGCATAATTGAGCCAGCTTTGCCGTATTGGAACTGTGACGTCCGCCAACCACAACCATCGCTTCGCAGTTGGCAGCAAGTATACAGGCCTCAGACTGCCGCTTCTCAGTCGCATTACATATTGTATCAAAAATTTTGAGATTTGTACACACCTTTTTGAGTTTTTCTACGCATTTTTTCCAGACAATTGTCGAAAATGTTGTTTGCGCTACCAAAATTATAGGGAATTTCCTATATTTTTCAATCCGCAAAAGCAGGTTTTCCAAATCTTCCTCATCCTGAAAGGAACTCCACTCCCCTTTACAGTAGCTCGCGATTCCCTCCACCTCCGGGTGACGAATGTCCCCCGCAATCAAAGTAAACGCATTTTCCGAATGCGCCTCCACAATCCGATGAATTTTTTGCACAAATGGACAGGTCAAATCCAACAGCTTGCATCCCTGCTTTTCTAGCTGATCATAGACCTGTTTTGTCACCCCATGGGAACGAATGATCACGCATCGGCCATCGATATTTTCCTGCACCTGCCGGATACAGGCGATTCCACAGCGCTCGAGCTCTGCAACAATCTGCGGGTTATGGATCAGTTCCCCCAGCATATACGCAGGTTCCCCCGAGCGCGCCTGCGCAAAGGCAGCATCCACCGCCCGCTGCACCCCAAAGCAGAACCCCGCCGACTGCGCTACAACAATCTTCAAACACCCACCTCCAATAGCCGTATTACTTCACCCATCATCTGATGGCTTGCGTTTTTGATCTCCCGCGGGGAGTTGATGCCCGGCGTGAAGCCCAGCTGTTCAAACGCAATCGGCGCACCATAGCGGACGGTTACCGGTGCACGAAAGGTTAGCTTTTCGCCAAAGCAGACCGCACAGGGCAAAACATCCGCCTGGGTACGCATCGCAATCAGTGCGGCACCGGATTTGGGGCGTTGCGGCTTGCCGTCCGGCGAGCGTGTCCCCTCTGGAAACATTCCCAGCACACGCCCCTGCCGGATCAGGTTATCCGACCAGTCAATTGCGCCGGAGTCCCCCTTACCCCTATCCACCGGAAACGCGCCCAACGCGTTCATCAGATGCTCCATAAACCAACCGCGAAACAGCTCCGCCTTTGCCATAAAATGCACCTGCTGACGCAGCCCCGCCACCACAAACAGCGGATCAAAATTGGTGCGATGGTTGGCAACCAGAATATACCCCTTTTTGCATGGTATATGCTCTTTGCCCTCCACCTTGACCCGAAACAGGAGATGCAACACAATGATACAAACACCACGGGCAATTTTATAGAACATCCTGCAACTTCTCCTTTACAATCTGTACAATCCGCTGCACCGCCTGTTCCAGCGTATCCTCGGTTGTATCCACCAATACCGCATCCGCCGCTTGCTTGAGCGGCGCAATCGCTCTGGTGGCATCATTATGGTCGCGCTGCTTGACCTCGGCCAACAGCTGGTCGTAATCCACCTGCATCCCCTTTTCGCATAGCTCCCGGTAACGCCGGCGCGCGCGCTCCTCTGGTGTTGCTGTCAGAAAAATTTTCACCTGTGCCGCCGGCAGTACCACTGTACCAATATCCCGCCCGTCCATCACAACATTATTTTCCATCGCAAGATTTTGCTGCAATGCGAACAGAAATTGCCGCACCTCTGGCAGTGCACTGACCTTACTGGCGGCCATCGAAATTTCCGGCTGGCGAATCTCCTCTGAGACATCGTAGCCATTCATAAAAACATGCTGTATCCCCTCAATCTGCCGCAAATCCAGCTTGATGTCCGGCAACAGGCAGCCCACCTGCTGCGGCGAATCCAGCTGTGCTTCATGTGCGGTAGCGTATAGCCCAATAGCACGGTAAAGCGCGCCTGTGTCCACATAAATGTAATCCAACTCCTGCGCAAGCGCGCGGGCGATGGTGCTTTTGCCGGCTCCGGCCGGCCCATCAATGGCGATTGCAACCATTTCTCTCACCCTGTCTTTATAAAATTGTACTGCCTAACTCATTGTGGCAGTGTATGAAAGGTTTTACTCAATTTTTCAAAAAATCGCAGAGGCCAAGGGGCAAAGCTCCTCGCTGCATTTGTACAGCACATCCTTTATTGAAAAGTTAGCCGCTCGCAGCAGCCTGCGCCGCAAGAAAGGCGGTTGACCATGCAATCTGCAAATTGTATCCGCCGGTAAACGCGTCTACGTCTATGACCTCCCCAGCAAAATATAACCCTTCCACCAGCTTAGAACCCATCGTTTTCGGGTTGATCTCCTTGACACTCACACCGCCGGAGGTGATCACCGCCTGTTCGATTGGCGCAAAGCCCACCGGCGTCAGGGGCAGCGCCTTGAGCAGCTGCACAAAGCTGCGCCGCTGTTGCCGGGTCACCTCATGAACCTTGGTCTGCGGCAAAATCTCCGATTGCTGCACCAACACAGGGATCAGTTTTCGTGGCAACAGCTTGCCCAGCGCATTCGCAAAATCGCGGTTCTTTGCCTCGCTAAAGTCTCGCAGCAGCCGCGCATCCAGTTGCTGTTCATCCAGCCCTGGCTTTAGATCAATATACATTTGGTAGCTTTCCGGCGCATCCCGCAGATAGGCCGACGCAGAGAGCACCAGCGGTCCCGAAACTCCAAAATGGGTGAACAACATCTCCCCCAATTCCTGGAACACGGTTTTCCCCTTTTGATCCTTCAGCGTCAGGCGCACATTTTTCAGCGAAAGTCCCATTGCCTGTGCACACCAGCGTTCCCGTGTATACACCGGCACTAAGGAAGGTCGTGTAGGCTGTATGGTATGTCCCACCTGCTCCGCCAGCCGGTAACCATCCCCATCCGAACCGGTGAGCGGGTAACTCAGCCCTCCTGTAGCAACCACCACCGCATCGGCGGTCAGCGTCGCGCCGGAGGTCAGTATGACACCACAGACTTGCCCTTGCTCAACCAACAGGTTTGCCACCCGATGATTTGTCAGAAGGCTTACACCATTTCTCTGCGCAAACGCAACCAATGCCTGTACCACATCCGCAGCCTGATCGGACACTGGGAATACCCGTCGTCCCCGTTCGGTTTTCAGTGGAACGCCCAGCCCTTCAAACAGCTCCATCGCTGCCTCTGGCGGGAAGGCGTGAAACGCACTATATAAAAAACGAGGATTGGTACGCACCTGCTTCATCAGTTCATCTACCGAACAATGATTGGTGAGATTACACCGTCCCTTGCCGGTAATTTGCAGCTTTTTGCCAAAACGGGGGTTGCGTTCCAACACGCTTACCTGTGCCCCCTGCTGTGCGGCAAGCCCTGCGCAGCAGAGACCCGCTGCCCCACCGCCAATCACAAGTACCTGTCGTTTCAAGATTGTCCATCCTCACGTTTTTCATAAACTTCATATTCGTCCCAAATTCGTTCCAGCCGCTCATAGGTATGGGCGACCTCATCCCGTTTCTTCATCCCCACCGCAACAATCAGTGCATTGATCAATGCAAGCGGAGCAACCAGCGAATCCACAAAGGACACCATATCGCCGCGGGCCAGCAGCAGATGGTCCGCAGCCTGGGCAAGCGGTGATTTATTGGAATCGGTGATCGCAATGACGCGCGCACCGTTGGTACGGGCATATTGTGAGGCTTGCACCGTCCGTTTGGAATAGCGCGGAAAGCTGATGCCAATAAACACATCCTCGCTGTTAATGCGCATGATCTGCTCAAACATTTCCGCACGGCTGGTGGTATTGATCAGCCGCACGCTTGGGAAAATATGATTGAAATAAAAGCTTAGAAAGGTGGCCAGCGCCATTGAGGAACGGATTCCGATAATGTAAATGGTCCTTGCATAACAGATGCTATCTACCGCCGCCGCAAACGCTGTGCGGTCGGATTCCTCCATTGTGCGCCGGATGTGCTCGATCTCCTTGCCCAGCACCTTATCCAACACGTTTGAATCCACCAGCTGCGCGCTGGTCGCATCCATCCGCTGCACGGTCGTCAGTTTATTGCGGATGAGCTCCTGAAGCGCCCGCTGAAGCTCCGGGTACCCCTCAAAACCAACCTCCGATGCAAAACGGACAACGGTAGATTCACTCACACCAACGGTCATCCCCAACTTGGAGGCGGTCATAAACGCCGCTTTATCAAAATGTTCCATAATATACCGGGCAATCAACCGCTGGCCTTTAGAAAAATGCGGTGTCATCTGCCCGATTTGGGTCAACAAATCCTTTTCCATTCCCAAACCCTTCCCATATCTGTATTATTGGCCTATTTTATCATCATAACGTACTCTTTTGGAAAAATCAAGCGAGAAGTTGTAAATTCCATTCGGTTATAAATTGTAATATTAAATGCGAAGGAAAAGAGCAAAATTCCTTTGCATTTTTGTTTATCTGGCACTAGGAGAAAAGAAGATGAGATGAAATGTGAATAAAAGAAGAAGACAGAGCCAGATA
>CAJUJI010000082.1 GCA_910586875.1 uncultured Anaerotruncus sp.
GAATATTTATGCGCTTTTAAGCATAAAAAAAGGAGCTGACAGAAAGTATACTTTCCGTCAGCCCTTCTGGCTTCTATCTTTTATATTCGCACGCTTTAGAAAAAACTAAAGCACTTGTGAAAAATTTTTTTGGAGCCCACTGTAATGCCGTCAAAAATGCGCAAACAAGTAACGTTTTGTTTGGTGGTACGATAGCAAGGGTGCTTTTTTTCTTGCAAAAAGCACCCCTCTTGTGGCCTCCAGCGTATGCTAGAGGCCACAATTCACCCCGAAAAATGCGCTCTTAGGAAAAGTCGCGTTTCGTGTAAAAATAAAAAGCCCTTGCGGGCTTTTTATTTTTACACGACCAAAGGCG
This sequence comes from uncultured Anaerotruncus sp., assembly GCA_910586875.1. Classification (GTDB taxonomy): domain Bacteria; phylum Bacillota; class Clostridia; order Oscillospirales; family Ruminococcaceae; genus Anaerotruncus. The sequence continues at coordinate 356 of CAJUJI010000082.1, forward strand.
CCGCCTTTGGAAACCGCGATTTTTTAAAAAAAATCGAGTAAAACTTTTTGTTTGGACGGATTGAGAGATTTTGTCCTAGGGTTAGCGCTCCAAATTTTGATCGCGGGAGGGACCGACTCCCACCATCTTAATGGGGCAACCGCAGACCTCCTCCAGCTTTTCAATATAGCGCTTGCACGACTGCGGCAGCTCCTCATAGCTCTTGCAGGCGGACAGGTCACCTTCAAAGCCTTCGACCTCTTCATAAACCGGCTGGCACTCTGCAAGCTCCTCGATGGTCGGCGGGAAATCGCGGATAACGCTGCCATCCGCCTTTTGATAAGCAACGCAGATTTTCAGCTTGCCCAAATTGCTCAGTGTATCAATTTTATTGATCGCAAGTCCGGTCAGCCCATTCACCCGCACCGAATGGCGCATAATCACCGAGTCAAACCAACCGCAGCGGCGAGGCCGTCCGGTTACCGTTCCAAACTCATGCCCCAAATTTCGGATGGTATCGCCCATCTCATCAAACAGCTCGGTTGGGAACGGTCCGGCGCCCACACGAGTTGTATACGCCTTTGCTGCGCCGATGACCTCATCAATCATCGTCGGGCCGACCCCGCTGCCGACACAGACGCCACCGGAAAGCGGATGGGAGCTGGTGACAAACGGATAAGTACCAAAATCAATGTCCAAAAGCGTGCCCTGTGCCCCCTCAAACAAGACCTCTTTATCCGCCTTCACAGCCTCATAAGCGAGCACCGAAACGTCATCGATATACTTCTTGAGCCGCTGCCCATAAGCGGTGTACTGCTCGGTGATTGCATCCAGATCAAGCGGCTGCTCTTTATAAAAATCGGTCAGCATCCGGTTTTTGATACCGCCAGTAATCGCAATCTTTTCCTTGAGCACCTCGGGATGTACCAAATCATACATCCGGATGCCTGAGCGTTCCGCCTTATCCATATAGCATGGGCCAATTCCCTTTTTGGTGGTGCCGATTTCCGCCTTGCCGCGCATCTTCTCGCTCAGGCCATCCAGCTCCAGGTGCCATGGCATAATCACATGCGCACGCGGGTCAATCCGCAGATTCTCGCAGGAGATGCCGCGCGCCTCTAGTCCATCGATCTCGCCTAGGATGCCCTGCGGATTGATGACCACCCCTGCGCCCAGCAAACACAGGGTATTTGGATAGAGAATCCCAGATGGGATCAACTGGAGCTTATACACCTGTCCATTATTTTCCACCGTATGACCGGCATTGTTGCCGCCCTGCGAGCGAACGACTACCTCTGCACGGGAAGCAAGAATATCGATAATTTTCCCCTTGCCCTCGTCGCCCCATTGTACGCCAACTACTACTCTAGCAGGCATTTAGAAAACCTCCTATCAGTTAAAAAAATAAATTCATATAGCCAAGACACTTGACTATGCAATGTAACCCCAAATTTCCAAAAACGACTCTGCTTTTTAGAGTTGAAAAACCAGTAATAAGTATATCAAAATTTGTCAAAGATAGCAACCATTGAATAAAACTTCTTTTCGCGCAAACGCTATCAGCGAACCATTTTCATTGAGGAAGGAGAGGTTTTATGCAAATAACCCCTCAGGAATACGACCAACTGACCAAAAAGGCGTCTCCGCCTTCTCCGTCAGCAAAAAATATCACGATGGCATTTCTAATCGGTGGAGGCATTTGCGCCTTGGGGCAGGTGTTCATTCTACTGTTCACCTATTGGGGACTGGAGCAGGAAACTGCCGCCACCTGTGCCAGCATTGCGCTGGTTTTTCTATCGGTGCTGCTGACCGGACTGAATATCTACGACAATCTTGCAAAGGTTGCAGGTGCAGGCACCTTAGTGCCCATCACCGGCTTTGCAAATTCAATGGCCTCCGCAGCGCTCGATTTTAAATCGGAGGGATATATTCTGGGCCTAGGGGCAAAGATGTTCATAATTGCCGGGCCAGTCATTGTTTATGGGGTCAGCGCCAGCATTTTTTATGGGCTAATTATCTGGCTGCTGGGACTATATTAAAGGAGGACTTGCTATGGCACATCGCATTGGAGCGCACAGCATTCTGTTTGATCATCCGCTGAGCATTCCTGCCTCGGCGGCGGTAGGCTCCAAAAAAGAATCGGAGGGCCCGCTTGCACAGGCGTTTGACGTCATTAACCTCGACAGCTACTTTGGGCAGAAAAGCTGGGAAAAGGCCGAAAGTGAGCTGCAAACGATAGCGGTCAATACTGCGCTGCAAAAGGCAGGTTGGAAAAATACCGATGTAGACTGTGTTTTCGCGGGAGATTTGCTCAATCAATGCATCGGTTCCACCTATGGACTGCGCGCGCTTGGCATCCCCTTTGTCGGGCTATTTGGCGCCTGTTCCACCATGGCGGAGAGTTTGTGCGTCGCCTCCACCTTCTTGGACGCAGGTGCAATCCAAAAAGGGGTCGCCTGCACCTCCTCCCACTTCTGCACCGCAGAGCGTCAGTTCCGCTATCCGCTGGAATATGGTGGACAACGGCCTCCAACCGCCCAATGGACAGCGACCGCCTCGGGCGCTGCGCTGCTGGAGATGGGCGAAACACCGCCGTTTGTACGTGGGATTACCGTAGGCACCATCGAAGATTTGGGCATCACCGACGCCAACAATATGGGGGCAGCGATGGCACCGGCCGCAGCCGCAACCATCGGACGCTTTTTCCAGGACACAAAGACCAAACCAGAGCAGTTTGACCTCATCTTAACCGGCGATCTGGGCAAGGTTGGCAGCGCGTTGCTGCATGATCTGCTGCTGCGCGATAAAATCGATTTGGGCGACCGTCACAACGACTGCGGCCTGCTCCTCTACGATTCGGAAAAACAGGATGTCCACGCGGGCGGAAGTGGTTGCGGCTGTGCAGCCTCGGTGCTTTGCGGGCACATCCTACCACAGCTGCGCAATGGGACGCTCTCGCATGTACTGTTTATTGCAACCGGTGCACTCATGAGCCCGACGGTTGTGCAGCAGGGAGAAAGTATCGCCTCCATCGCCCATCTGGTATATCTCTCCAATCTAAAAGAAGGGGGGCCTATCGCATGACCACATTCCTTGCATTGTTAAAAGCCTTTCTGGTCGGCGGAATTCTCTGCGCCATTGGGCAGGTGTTCATCGACTACACCAAACTGACCCCCGCGCGCATTCTGACCGCTTATGTGGTGATCGGTGTTGTATTGGGCGGCATTGGGCTGTATCCAAAGCTGATTGAGTTTGCAGGTGCAGGTGCATCGGTGCCGCTGTTTGGGTTTGGTAGCGCGCTTGCAAAGGGCGTGCGTGAGGCGGTTGCAGAAAAAGGGCTGCTTGGCGTACTCACCGGCGGCTTTACCGCATGTGCAGCAGGGATCGCCGCCGCACTGGTGTTCTCGCTGATTGCCGCATTGGTTGGCAAACCAAAAGAAAAAAGCTGAGCACCCACACAAAAAGAAAGTCCCTTGCGGGGCTTTCTTTTTATTGTCATTCCGAAGCAGGTTCGCTTTCCGGCTGCTCCTGTTGTTCAATCATCGGCAGCTTGCCGCAATAACGATAGCTGCGCAGGTAATCCCCTTGCAAGAACTTCCGGTTTGGCACAGACTGCAACCGCTCGGTTGGCAGCTTTGCAAGGCTGGTGCGCGCGGAAACAACCGCGGCGGTGGGCTGTTCGCAGGCAACAATCAGCCCATCCCCCTCCGAGGTGATCTCAAATGGCGCCAAAATCGAGGCTCGCACCTGTTTTGGCGCACCCTCCGCAGTGATACACGCATACGCAACATACACCCCATGCTCGTTTGCACGGCAGCGCAGCAGGTCATACTGCACCGGCTCCTGCCCCGACGGACAGGCGATAATTTTCGCGCCGCGCGCCTTGGCAATCTGAAAGCACTCGAAATAGTAGGCGTCACTGGCAAGCACCATCGCGACCTTGCCCATCGGCGTTTCTACCACCTCGACCAACTCCGAAGGCGTTACGCCCAATTCCCGATCCAGCCCCAGCACATTGATTTTTTCCTGTGCACCTACCGGGTCTCCGTTTGCGTCAAACATTACACAGCGGTGTGTAAACCGCTCCTCCTCCAAGAAGTAGGAGCTCCCTCCGACAACATATACATGCAGCAGCCTTGCAATTGTGCTGAAGGTGTACATATAAAGCTCATAAATCACATTATGAAAGGTCTCCTCCAGCGCCTCTGTCCGCACTGGATTCAGCAGCTCGCCGCGGCCGCTTTCGCTGTGCTTGTCCCGCACCCAGTTGAGCATCCAATTACAGGCGGGCAGCACTCCGCCCGCCAGCAGGCCGGTATACGCAGGAAATACGATCAGCTGTGCGCCTGCATCCACCGCCTGTTTTGCCAGGTCGTACATCTCGTCCGTGAACTCGCGCAGGCTTTTATACGGGTGTACCGTCAGCTGCACGCTGGCAATGCGCACCGCCTCTGGCGCAACATATTCCGCATTATGCCTTTCTGATTCGCCGCGCGCCTCCAACGCATGGGTAATTTTGGCCGGTGTAACCTGGAAGGAAGAGATCAGTGAGATTGTTTCCAGCAGAATATTCCACATTACCAACCGCCTCCCAATTCATCCGCATATTGCACCGCCAGTGCAGGGTTGATGCTCTCCATAAGCTGCAAGCCCTCCCGAATTTCGTCCAGCCGTTTCATATTCAGCCCAAAACGCACAGGATAAATTCCGGTGCGCTTGACCAGATAGCCGTCACGCGCACGTGTGACCGGCACCGGACAGGTGACCGCCGCTCCACGGCTGGTGATGTTGACCACATAGACATTATTGCTCTGCGAGGCATTCCAGGCGGTTTCCAACAGCTGTTCCGGCGTATCAAACGCGGGATCCAGCTGTTGCAGGGATAGGATGGTATCCGCCCCCTTGAGTGCGGCCGTGCGCATGGTTTGGGGATGGTAGATATCCTCATCCACGCAAAGATACAGATTGCCCAGCTCGGTAGGAATTACCTGGACCTCATCCTCCGGCTCCAGATGGTTCGCCTGTGCAAGCGACAAATGCAGCGCTGCCTGACGGCAAATTGCCTTGCCGCGAGGATTAAATAAGCTCAAGCAGAGGTTATCGTCGTGCTCGATCATCCCACTGACCAGATAGGTTTTATTTTTCAGCGCATATTGTGAGCAGCGCATCAGATACTTGAGCACCTCTGCATGTCCCGTATAAACATTCTCATCTGCAAACAATACCAAACTAGCGTCTGAAGATGGAGGCTGGAACGGTGTAACCACTTCAACTATGTAATTTTCCAAAAGAGCGACTCCTTTCTGATCATCTATTTTCCTCTCAAACCAGGGGAACACGCTTGTCCGCGTTGCTTTTTCTGCGCTCCCGCAGCCGTTGGAAAAAGGCTGAAAGCAGCGCCGCACATTCCTGCGCGCGCACCCCTGCCACAATTTCCGGCTTATGATTAAACGGCAGCTCCTGGAAGCTGCTCACCGAACCAAAGCAGCCCGCTTTGGGGTCCGGTGCGCCATACACCACCCGTTTTATCCGGGCATTGATGATCGCGCCTGCGCACATAGGGCAGGGTTCCAGCGTCACAAACAGCTCGCAACGGTGCAGCCGCCAGCCACCCAGTCTCCGGCAGGCCATATCAATCGCTTCCAGCTCCGCATGGGCCAGCGCATTTTTGCCGGTCTCCCGCCGGTTATAACCGGTGCCAACCACCGCGCCGTCACAGACCACCACCGCGCCGACCGGCACCTCTTCCCATTGCATCGCCTGCTGCGCCAGCTTTAGTGCCAGCCCCATATACTCCCAGTCCCCCACAGCTTCACCACCTTGAAAAATTGAGGAAGAATACCCATGCAAATAAAATCAGCAGCAGAACCATCGGCAGGCTGCCAAAAAATTTTCGGTAGATCATGCCCTGCGGCACCGGACAGGCGGAAGGATAGATCGAAAAATCCACCCTGCGCACAAAGCGCAGATAAACCAGCCCTGCGATGGCCAGCATCACATAGAGCACAAACAGCGCAAGCTGCGAAACAATCGCACCCAACGGGTCCATCCGTTCAACAGCCAGCGAAACCAACACCGACAGCGCATTATTGACAAAATGTATCACTATACCGGTCCAGATAGAGTTGGTTTTAACCACAAAGTACCCAATCACCAACCCCATCAAAAACGCATTTGGGAACTGGGTCATGTTGCGGTGCATCAGGCCGAACAACAGCGCAGACACTACAATTGCAAATCGGTCCCCATAGGGGCGCAACGAGCCGAGCAGAATGCCGCGGTTGATAAACTCCTCCACCAGTGCGGGAAGCACGGTCATATTGCAAAAAAACAGCAGAAAGGTGATCGGACCGTTGGGGATGCTGATTGGAATGTCGGCCGGATACAGGCCAAAGGCAGAAAACAGCACCGCAAAAATCATCGAAAGAGCCACACCAGCCGCCGAGGTGCCCAAGCCGATACCGGTCGCCGAAAGGGTAATCGGCAGATAAAGCCGGTCATGTGGGATGGCGCGCAACGGGAAGCGAATGACCCTTGCATACACCCAAAACGGCGGCAAAAACACCAGAAGATACACCCCAAATGTATACAGCTCGTTGAGCATATCTATCGGAATCCATCTTGTAATCGGCGCAAGCACCACCATCATAAGCGGTGGCCCTATAATTTGCAGCAGATACAGCAGCAGGATGCTCAAAATGCAGGCGAGCGCGAGCATCCCACTTTGGGTATGCAGCTGCCGCAGCCAAAACTGCTGCTCCTGGTATGCGTACTGCCGGGGTGTTTGTCTAAAATCGTTGTACATCTATCCTCACCAATGCGGGACATCGAACGCTGGAGGTCAGCCTCGATAATCGTCACAGTTCCTTTCGCTGTTACTATTATAGCATAACTGCAAGTCTTTTTAGACTTGCTGCGCCGTTTTATATCGCACCGTGCGACCGCGCGGAAAATATGCAAAGCATATTTTATGCTTATTATAGCACATCCGCAAGCATTTTGCACGAAAAAAAGAACGGTTTCGCTATCCGGACGAAACCGTTCTTTTTTGAAAACTTTGACAGAACCTGACCAGTCGAAAGGGAGCGACCAGCCGATTGTTGAACAAAGCGATTGCCAAATCAGATTGTGTTATTATTATAACCACTCTCCCTCCGATTCGGCAGCAACTTGTTCCCAATTACATAAAATATGTTCCAAATGTCACCTAGGCACCGGCTGTGCAAAGATGCAGCCTCACGGTGACCTCTTGCCGCTGATGGTTTACCTCAAACTGCAAAAAACCGCCTCTGCTTTCCACCAGCTCACGCACCGATGTCAACCCCAATCCGTGCTGGCACGCTTCCTTCTTGCTGGTGACCGGCTGCCCCTCCTCCAGAATAATTTCCCCCGAGAAAGAGTTGATCAGCTCAATCGTAGCCCAGCCATCGCGAAAGCTGCTGCCAATTCGCAGAAAGGAAGGGCGGTCCTGTACTCTTTCGCACGCTTCATACGCGTTTTCCACCAGGTTGTTGAAGATGCGGCAGAGCTCCAGGTCGTTCATTCCGATCTGTTCGGGCAGCGTCACCAGCGCCGAAAACGCAATCCCTCTGTCCTTGCAGCGGATGGCACATTCCCGTAGCACTGCGTCCACCACCACATGGTTAGAATACTGGGTGTATTGCAGCAGATTTTCCATCTCCTGGGACATCTGGCCCAACAGGTCAAGCGCCCGCTCGTTCGCGCCAGCCCCCACCAACGTTTGCAGCGTTTGGGTCATTCCTTTATAATCGTGCTTAAAGGTTCGCACCTCATTGATATAGCGCGTATACTGCTGATAATGGAGCACCTGACGTTGAAGCTGCTTCTCCACCTGATGGGTTTTTAGCTCGTATTCGATGTAGTTGCTGATATCAACCGCATACCACACCACCATTGAAAAAGCAGCAAATGCCAGCATACTGGTAATCATATGGAAAACCGGAGTCCACAGGCGCGGAAACCGATAATCATATACATAGCATTCGATCAGCAGGTAACACAGCAGCAACAGCATTGAACCGCAGGCCAGCCGCAGTTGCGGGCGGCAATGCAGCAGCAGACGCAGCTTTTCGTCTGGAAACACCCGCTTTAACAGCAGCAGCACAAGCTGGAAGGCTATCAGCGCCCAAAAGATGGCATAAAGCTCCATTTTTGGGGTGTGCACCAGCTCATACATGTTGATCCCATGAAGCATCGCCATCAAGGGAATCATAATCCCGTGCATACACAGTAGAATAAAAGGGGAAAGCGCCCCCAACAAAAACAGGCCGTCAAACGTCCATCGCTGGCGCAGCAGAAAGAAAAATTCCAGCAGATACAGCAAAATCAAAAAAAGATAAAAAATATAAAATGGTAAGGGGGTCACACGCAGCAGCAGGGAGGTGGAAAGCAGATTCCAGCCTGTGAGCAGCGCAAGCTTACGGCGGGTGAGCACAACCTCAGACAACCGGCAGATATACTGCAAGGTACACAGATGGTAAGCGGCAACCGCCAAAATCGTAAACAGCATTGCAACATTCAAACGCATCCTGTCACCCCCTCAGGAATGGATGTGGTTTGCCAGATAGCTGGACAACCTCTCCTTTACATTTTTGGCATGGGTGCGGCCCAGTGGAATCTGTGTACCGCCGGTCAGTTCCAGCGTATCCTGCCCCAGCCGCCGGATACGCGCTACACAAACCAAAAAAGAGCGGTGCGGCCGCACAAAGCCCTTGCCTTGCAGCCGCTGCTCCAGCTCGTCAATGCTGGAATAAAAAGCAAATTCTCCGCCGTCGTAATAAACGGTTACAATCCGCTTTCTCACCTCAAAATAGGAAATTTCATGCAGCGGAATCGCGCGGCGGTCGCTCCCGCGTTCGCAAAGCAGCTGTTCCGAGCTCTTGTGCTGGCAGAGCTGCATCGCCCGCAAAAAAACCTGCTCGAATTTTTCCGGTGTAAAGGAGCCTTTCACCAAATATTGCAGCGGCGAAACATCAAAGCTGTCAAACACATATTCCGGCGCGTTGGTCAGAAAGATCAGCTGCGCAGCACTGTAACCCAATGCGCGCAGCTGTCGGGCAGCATCTATTCCGCCGATCGGCTTCATCTGCACATCCAGATAGAAAATGTCCGCATCCTTGAGCAGATCCTCCGCAGCAAACAGCATCGCCTGTGCACTTGTATAACAGATGAGCTTTAGCTCCTGCTTGTGCTTTCTCGCCAACTGTTTGATCTGTTCTCCAAAACAATCCAATATCTGCGAGTCATCATCGCATAAAACCACCTGTAGCAAGTCCACCGGCCCCTCACGCAAGTTTTTCTTCCCCTTTATCCTATCACAAAAAGGAGCGGTAAAACAAGTCCTACACCGTTCGATTTTTGGTCCACCGATTGCTCATCAGCCGCCAAACAAACGCTATTGTCCGGAACGCCCAATCAAACGCCATCGCATACCAAATGCTCATCGCGCCAAAGTTTGAAAGCTTTGCCAGCAGATAGCTCAGCCCTACCCGAAAGGTCCACATCGAAAAAATGGAGATCATCATTGTAAAGCGCACATCGCTGGCGGCGCGCAGTCCGTTCGGCAGCACAAACGAGGTGGACCAGAACAGCACGTTAAGCAGATTGCAAACCAAGGTCATCTTACAGGCGAGCGCTGCACTCTCCGGCGAAATCGAGCCGAACAGCCCAACAATCGGGTGCACCAGCAGCGCGATCAGCAGGTTCAGCGCAAACAGCGACAGCAGCGATGTACCGGTCAGCCAGACCATGTACTTTTTGGCTTGTTTATACTTATGTGCGCCGATGCACTGCCCCACTACGGTGACAATCGCCAGGCCGATTGCACTGCCTGGCATCTGTGAGATGGTCATGATGCTGTTTGCAACCGCGTTTGCCGCCAGTGAAACGGTGCCAAACATCGCCACAATCCCCTGCACCAGCACGCGTCCCAATTGGAATACACCGGCCTCGGTCGCGTTTGGAATGCCGATATGCAGAATATTTTGTACCATGCTCCGCTCCAGCCTCAACGACATCGGCAGCTCTATATGGATGCGATTCTGCGGATTGCGCAGCAAAAACAGCAGCAGTGCTGCACCGCAGCCGCGGGAGATCAGCGAGCCTAGCGCGGCGCCTGCAACCCCCATTTTCAGCACAAAGATAAACAATGCGTTAAAGCTGATGTTGGTCACATTCATCAGCCCCGCCGCCAGCATGGAGATGCGGGAGTTACCCTGTACCCGGAAAATTGCGGCAGAGCCGTTATACAGCGCTATCAGCGGATAGGACAGCGCCGATATCCACAGATAGGTTAGCGCCCCCTCCATGACCGCCGGCTCCGCAGAGCCGAACAGCAGCCCCAGCAGCGGTCGTCTGGCCAAAAAGCAGAACGCCCCCAGCACAATCGAAAAACCAGTGGTGATGATCAAAAGCTGGCGGGCAGCCGACTCCGCATTTTCCTGGTCATCGCGCCCCAAATATTGCGCAGCTACAATACCGCCTCCCGTTGCCAACGCTGCAAACACCTGCAAAAGCAGCACGTTAAACGAGTCCACCAGTGAAACTGCCGAAACTGCAACCTCTCCTACCGCCGAAACCATCAGTGTATCAGCAATTCCAATCGTTGCAACCAATACCTGCTCAATAATCAACGGGAGGATTAACCGTATCAAATCTCTTCTTGTAAACATAAGATCCTCTTTCCTCACTTTCCTTATCCTCTTTTATACTATACTTTTTAACAAAAAATGCAAGCTATTTTTGTGCAAATAGTTAGAATCACTCTTATGATCAATCCTTACTGCAAAGTATTTGTGCAGGTTGACAGATTATTTCCAGTTCCCACTTGATTCTTTTTTTTAAACTATGATATAATAGTTTTATATTTCTATAGCGTTCGGATGGTGCGCAAAAACAAAACAGCTTTGCTGTAAGGAGGGGCTTTTGTGTTGAAATATAACCCGATTCTCACCCAATGCAATATCCAGGAATATCTTTCCAAAATGCAGCAGCAGCCGGAACAGCTTGTTGCGCAGGCGGAGGCGAACTATCGCCAGCAAATTACAGCTGTTTGCGATTTTATTGAGCGGGAAAAACGTTTTATGATTCTGGTCACCGGCCCCTCTGCATCCGGCAAAACCACCACAGCACAGCGGCTGGCTCAAGAGCTGCGCGCCCGCGGCAAACGGGTAAACTCGATTTCGCTGGATAACTTTTACAAATGTGCGGCGGAGCTGCCACGCTGGAAAGACGGCTATCAAAATTACGAAAGTATTGAAGGGCTGGACCTCCCACTTTTTGATGAGGTTGTCACCTCCTTGCTGACCAACGGCAGGGCATCCTTTCCACTGTTTGACTTTTCGGTGCGCCAGCGGGCGGAACAGCGGATTGATTTGGAGTTCGACTCCCAAACCTATCTGATTTTTGAGGGAATCCACGCGCTTAGTCCGCAAATTTCTGATGTGATTTCCAACTATCCCAACATGAAAATTTACATCAGCGTTCACAGCGACTTCACCGATGCGGATGGAAAGATTTTACTGGCTGCGCGCGACCTGCGGCTGATCCGGCGCATTCTGCGCGACTTCACCTATCGCAGCACCTCCGCCGACAAAACCTTTGAGATGTGGGACTATGTGACCATGGGCGAGGAGCTTTATATCCGCCCGAACCGAAAGTACGCGGACTGGCATATCGATTCTACCCATGTGTATGAGCCGTTCCTCTACCACGACGAAATTCTCCATGCGTTGGATGGTACGACTCCGCAATCGGCCTATCTGCCAGCGATTGAACGGCTGTATCAATCCGCCTCTCATTTCTTTGGTATCTCCCCCGCGCTGATCCCGCAGGATTCCTTGATCCGTGAATTTATGAAACCATAATAAGAGCTGCGCAAAAAAAGCATTACCGCAATGGCGGTAATGCTTTTTCCAGTTTCAGACCGGTTGGTGCCAACCTGCTCTTTATCGCGTTTTTACCAGCAGCAATGCTGTCCGTGATGGGATGTGCCCTGCTGCGCTGGCGCATAATAGTGACAGTTCAGCGCTCTTGTTATACAGCCATTTTCCTCGCTGCACACATGCTCACAAGCAAAACCACACTCCCAGGAGTCGTGCGCATGGACGCAATTGGTTTGCGTCGCATAGCAAGCTTGGTTATGGGTGTGCGAGTAAGCATAATTGTAGCCTCTGCCCCCATGATGCGCGAAGGCCGTCAAGCTGCCAGCTGAAAGAGCAATCCCCGCCGCGAGCAGCACCCCTAAACACCGTTTGCCTTTCATT
>CAJUJI010000083.1 GCA_910586875.1 uncultured Anaerotruncus sp.
ATGTAATAGCTTTTATTGTTCGCATTTTACATAATTGCCTATGATTTACTTCTTTTTTTAGATGGTATATACAGGATTTGTTGCAAAGCTGCCGATTTGCCATATTTTATAGCGAATAAAAGTTTTGAGGAATATTGTGCAGTGCATGTGTGGTACGTCATTATCGCTCATGCGCTGCTGGCGTTTTCAGCTTGGCGCTTGCGCGGTTTCTTTGTCACGCTATATGTGGCGAACCCGCACATAGCGCAAAGCGCGAAAAGGAGAACCTGCTTTATGATAAATATTCACTTTATTGTCCCTTACCCTGAACTTGAGATAAAGGTGAATCGAATTTTTCAAGATCACCCCCAAAGCTCAAAGCTACATAAAACCGTCTCTATTATGAGCGGCGATTTTGAGTTTGGCAATGGACACATCCCGATCGACCAACCCTGTGATGTCATCATCGCTCGCGGTTATGCCGCCAGTCAGGTTCGGCACAACCAAACCCACATCCCCGTTATCGAGCTGCCCATCACCGGCTATGATGTCTTTAACTCCCTTTACACCACCATTCAGCGGTTCCATCCCCAGCGGATCGCGTTAATCGGTTCTTTTAGTAGCGCCTGCACCCGTATGAATCTCAGCGGAATTTTCGGTTGTGAAATTCACGCCTTTTCCCCACGCAGCGCCGGCGAAATTGATGCGGCGTTGGAAGCTGCCATCGAACATGGATGTGACATTGTCATCGGCGTCTATTCGATTCATCTGCGGGCGATCGAGTATCACATCCCCTCCTTGGTGATTGAGGTGAGCGAAGAAGCAATCATGGAAGCAATCGACAACGCCGTGCGCGCCGCCGAGCTGCGCCAGAGTGAGCGGGAAAAAACCGAGGTAACCAAGGTGGTCCTGCAAAGCGTCAAGGATGGTTTTCTTTATGTGAATCCTCAACGCCGCATTACCATGCTGAACCACGCTGCCGAACGACTTTACCACGGCCCGCTCTCCACATTAGTCGGCTGTCGGATTGACGAGGTGTTCCCCTTTGTAAAGTCCGATCTTGCAACCGTGCTTTCCGGCACTGAAATTCCAAACCAGCTTTATAAAATGGACGCCGAAGCAGATTATTTGGCGGCCTATCAGCCGGTCTGGGTCGGTGCAAAACTGGTGGGCGTCATAGTCAACCTGCAAAATGTGGCCACCGTTCAGCAAAATGAAACACAAGTTCGCAAAAAGCTCTCTGACAAAGGCTTGCGTGCAAAATATAACTTTTCGGATATCATCTATCGCAGCAAGGCGATGGAACAGCTGGTACAGACCGCCCAAAAATACGCTGAGGTTTCCTCCAATATTTTGATTGTCGGAGAAACCGGCACCGGCAAGGAGCTGATGGCACAGAGCATCCACAACCACAGCAGCCGTGAACTCGCGCCATTTGTGGCGATCAACTGCGCCACCCTGCCTGAAAACCTCTTAGAATCGGAGCTGTTCGGCCATGTGGAGGGTGCTTTCACCGGCACGGTCAAGGGTGGAAAAATTGGATTGTTTGAGCTTGCCAACAATGGCACCCTTTTTCTGGATGAAATTTCTGAAATTCCGCTGAGCTTCCAAAGCAAGCTGCTGCGTGCCTTACAAGAAAACGAAATCCGGCGGGTCGGAGACAACCGCGTTATCTCGATTGACGTGCGCGTAATTGCTGCAACCAATAAAAACCTAAAAAACTTGGTGGACCAAGGGCTGTTCCGCCGGGACCTGCTCTACCGGCTGGAAATTCTCAAGCTCTACATCCCTCCGCTGCGCCGGCGCCAGGAGGATATTATTTTACTGTTCCGCCATTTTTTAGGGCAATACAACCAATCCTTCGGCGGCGTTATTTCGGAAATTTCGCCGCAGGCACTTTACCTATTGGAAAATGCTCCATTTTCAGGCAATATCCGCGAGCTGAAAAATGTTGCAGAACGATTGAGCGTCAATTGTAAGGGGCAGGGCTATGTTGGAGAGCAGGAGATGCGCGAGGCACTTTCTCCGCGTGATGTGGAAAATGAAGAGCGCCCCTCCTCATTTTTGCTGCATTCGCCCGAGGACGAACAACAGCGGATTGAAAATGCACTCCAGGAATGCGGCTATAACCAAAGCCGTGCCGCCCGCTTGCTTGGTATCAACCGCTCTACTCTTTGGCGAAAAATGCAAAAATACCATCTCAGCTGAATTTTTTGTTAGATATCCTGTTACAAACTGTTCATCTGTTGCAACAAGTGATGCAATTTGCATCACTTTTCTTTTTGCTTTTGTGTTCACAATTTGTAAATAGTTCTGTCCAATTTTTTTTACAACTTTGTAAAAACCGCTTAAACACGGACTTTCTTTTTGTTTCTCCATAGTTTTTATCTATATCAAGTCTTTTTCCCCAACTTTGGCACCAGAATTGCTTTTTTATTAACAAACAAGTTCGCCCTGGGCAATGTGTTTGTGGATGCACGTTGCCTGGAATACCTTTTGGTATTCATCCGGCTTCAGGGGTGGGAAGGAGGACGTGTGAAGATGGAATCAATCTTCTGAGGTTGGCGGCTGTTAATTTGATTTATGAGAAATAGAGGAGGCGTGTTTTATGTCAGTAGGTCTCGTATTGACAATTTTTGCTATTTGTATCGCAGTTATGATTATTATGATTGCGAAATTTAACGTCAATGCTGTTACCAGCCTGTTGCTTGTTTCCATTGTTCTCGGTCTGCTTTTGGGTACCCCACCAGGAGAGATGGAAGGCGTTATCAATGGCGCATTTTCCAGCACGATTAAGAGTGTCGCCGTCGTAATTCTGCTCGGTTGTATCCTCGGCAAAATGCTGGAGGAAACCGGCGCAGCACAGGCGATTTGTACTTCCGCAATTAAAATTGTTGGTAAAAAGAACGTAATCTGGGCAATCGGCTTCAGTGCGTTTGTTCTGGGTATTCCGGTATTCTCCGATACCGTTACCATCCTGCTAATCTCCATCGTTTCCAAGCTGGCTGTTGAGACTGGCGGCACAATGATGGCTCTGGGTTCCGCGCTGGGCGTTGGCGCACAGATTACCCACGCACTGGTTCCGCCTACCCCTGGCCCGCTCGCTGCTGCGAATGCACTGGGCGTTCCGATGGGTCAGGCAATCGGCTGGGGACTGGTTGTATCCTTCCCATCGCTGATTACCACCATCCTGTTCTGCAAATATTGCTGCACCCAGATGGTTCATCCGAAGGATGAATATATGAAGGCAAAGGACGATGAGCGTCTTCCTTCTACCACGATTGCTTATATGCCTATCGTTATCCCGCTGGCACTGATCATCATCTCTAGCGTAATCACAAATACCATGCCAGAGGATAGCTCCATCGTTGGTATCGCTTCGTTTATTGGTTCCCCGATTACCGCACTGATCATCGGTTGTATGCTGGCAATGATCCTGACCGGTTCCGAGTGGAACTCCAAGAAGGTTCTGAACGACTGGGTTGACGAGTCGATGGCTTCCGCTGCGATGCCTCTGTTTGTAACTGGTATGGGCGGCACAATGGCTCAGTTTGTTAAGAACGCAGGTGTTGCAGATAAAATTGCAGAGGCCGTTGTTGCTGCTGGTCTGCCCAGCCTGCTGCTCCCGATTCTGCTGGCAGTTTTGATCCATGTTGCTACTGGTTCTACCACTCTGGCGGTTCTGACCGCTGCAAACCTGACCGCTCCGATGCTGGAGACCCTCGGCATCTCCGCAGTTGCTGCGTTCCTGGCTTGCGCTGCTGGTAGCATCATCCTCAAACATGGTAACAGCTCCGCATTCTGGGTTGCTTGCTCGATGTCCAACATGAGCTTCACCCAGGGTCTCATCGGTATCGGTGGTGGATGTACAGTTGCAGGTGTTACTGCTTGCATCATAACCTTCATCCTGAACGCAGTTGGTGTGATCTAAGTTCTTACATAACCTACAAAAGAGCCTCGCAATCGCGAGGCTCTTTTCTATGACCTACAACTATAAAGGAGATTTTATGCAGCTACAAATACGTAAAGCAACCATCCAAGATGCTGAGCAGCTCTCCCAGCTGCTATCGGAGCTGGTATATGAGCCTTCCAATTTATCCGCACTCACAAAGCAGCTCGAAAAAATTGCGCAAACACCGCACTACCAATTAACCGTCGCCTGTGATGGCGACACCATCGCAGGTACCGCAACCGGTATTGTCTGTTGGGATACCTGTGGCGCCTGTCAAAATTTTCTTGTGATTGAAAATGTCGTTACCGCACCGGCCTATCGCGGAAAAGGGGTCGGCCGCGCCATTTTCCATTGGCTAGAGGATTGGGCGCGTACGCAGGATTGCGAATATGCAATTCTAGTTTCCACCCATACCCGCATAGATGCACACGCATTCTATCGGGAGATTGGTTATACCCAAGAATGCGGCTTCAAAAAATTGCTTGATTAAAATTCCCAGCCTAACCGTGATAGCCTACCAAAGAGGACTAAGAGTACTGCCTTTAAGCTATAGGAGAGTCATTCTATTTTACCAAACAAGCTAGAGAAACAGCAAAAGCGCTGCTAAAACCAACGATAAGCTACCCAAAATCAGACAGGCAATTTCCGTTTTTTTGCTCATTCCCTAACATCCCTTTCCCGCCTAACAAAACACATGCTCTTTTGCATTTTTCAAAGTACACAACTGCTTTGCAAGTTTATTCAGCCGACGCTTGAGCATCCATTCCGGAAGCAGAAGTATCTGTGCAATTTCGGACAGCTCGATTCCCAGCGCCGCCCAAAGCACCAACAGCACGCGATCCGAAAATGGCTGGGCGCCCAAAGACTGCAACAACAACAGCTGCGGCAGTGATGGATTCGCCATAACCTCCTCCACCTGATAGAGCACCTGTTGCCGCCTGCAAGCATCTATTAGCATCCGCATAGTATTTCGCAAAAACACGCTTTCCTTCGCCGACTTCCCCTCGGTGCAGGCGATCCGCCAGACCTGCTCGGTCGTCTGCTGCGCCGCTGCACGCTCGCCCAACAGGTAGAGCGCCATATGATAGAGTCGCGGCAGTTGTTGCTGATAATACTGCCTGTGACATTCTATAATCTGTTTTTCCATTCGCCGCACCTCCCTATGTCCGTTTCCTTTTCATTCTATTAAACCATGGATTCCCCTTTTTTCGGGACACTTTTTTCTAAATTTCACAGAATGTTCATAAAAATCTTCCAGCCAACAAAAAACCGAAAGGCAGCCAATACCACCTTTCGGTTTTCTTTTTTCTTATACCTTTCCAAACTCCGACAGTATCAAGTCCGGATTGCGCTCCTGTGCCCAGCGAATATTCCACTCATCGGTAAATAAAAGCAGATACCGGTCACGAAAATCCTGCACAATTTTGGTATCCGAGCTGAGGTCGAGCGTCTTGGGGTCCAGCTCCTCATTTTCGATCCAACGGATATATTGGTAAGAAAGGCTCTCCATGCGAATATCTACCCCATATTCATTTTTGAGGCGGTATTCAAACACCTCAAATTGCAGGGTGCCTACCACACCCACAATCACCTCTTCCATACCTGTAAACGGCTCATGAAAAATTTGAATCGCACCTTCCTGCGCAATTTGGTTGGTGCCCTTCACAAACTGCTTGCGTTTTAGGCTATCCAACTGGCGCACCCGACAGAAATGCTCTGGTGCAAAGGTTGGTATTCCCTGAAACTCGAATTTTTTACCCGGCACGCTCAGTGTATCACCGATTGAAAAGATGCCTGGGTCGAATACGCCCATGATATCCCCCGCATATGCCTTGTCAATTACCTCGCGATCCTGCGCCATCATCTGCTGTGGCTGCGAGAGGCGCAGCTTTTTGTCCCCTTGGACATGCAGCACCTCCATATTTTTATCAAACTCGCCGGAGCAAATCCGCATAAACGCAATTCTATCGCGATGCGCCTTGTTCATGTTTGCCTGAATTTTAAAGACAAATGCAGAAAACTTCTCGTCAAACGGGTCGATTTGTCCCACGCTGGAGTCCCGCGGCAGCGGCGGCGGAGTCATCTTCAAAAAGTCGATCAAGAAGGGTTCCACGCCGAAATTGGTCAATGCAGAGCCAAAAAATACCGGAGAAAGCTTGCCGCTCTGCACCTTCTCCATATCAAATTCATAGCTCGCGCCGTCCAGCAGCTCGATATCATCCGCCAGCGTTTGGTAATGCGACTGCCCAATCAGCGCACCCAAGTTCGGGTCATCCAGAGAGACCTCCACCTTTTCCACCTGCCGCACGCCGTTTGCAAGACCGTCCGACTCAAACTTGATAATCTCGCGGCGCTGCCGGTCGAACACCCCTTTAAATTCCTTGCCGCAGCCAATGGGCCAATTGACCGGATAGGTTTGAATACCAAGCTCCTGTTCAATCTGTTCCATCAGGTCAAACGGGTTGCGCGCCTCGCGGTCCATTTTATTGATAAAGGTAAAGATTGGAATGTTACGCATAACGCAAACCTTAAATAGCTTGCGGGTCTGATTCTCAACGCCTTTGGAAGCATCAATCACCATAACCGCAGAATCCGCCGCCATCAATGTGCGATAGGTATCCTCCGAGAAATCTTGATGTCCCGGCGTGTCCAAAATATTGATGCAGAAGCCGTCATAATGAAACTGCATGACCGAGGAGGTAACCGAAATGCCGCGCTGTTTTTCAATTTCCATCCAGTCGGAAACGGCGTGACGAGCGGTTTTTTTACCCTTTACCGAGCCAGCCAGCGCAATTGCACCGCCATATAAAAGGAACTTTTCGGTTAGGGTCGTTTTGCCGGCGTCGGGGTGGGAAATAATTGCAAAGGTCCGGCGCCTTTCAATTTCGTTCTTTAAGTTTGACAAACTGACTCCTCCATTGTTCAGAATCCTGTAATTTCTATAGTTTATCACGTTTTCCGCCTTTTTACAAGCCAGGAAATCAGCTGCTATCACCGCAATCTTTCCTATCTTGAAAAGCAATTGACACCGACAAAAACTGACAATATAATGAAATAAGAGGACAACCTGTGCTTAAACGCTTTGACGGAAGGAAGGATACACTATGAAAGGGTCGGAATGCAAACTTGTTGAATACATGGATGGTTCAAAGAAACGTTTTGTGATCCCTGTCTACCAGCGCAATTACAACTGGAAAACGGAAAACTGCAAGCAGCTTTATGATGATTTGGTAAAGGTGACGAAAAGCCGCCGGAAAAGCCACTTCTTTGGCAGTATTGTATCGGTTTACAATCCGGATGGCCGGAATGAAGAATATCTTATCATTGACGGGCAGCAGCGCTTAACCACCGTCTCCTTGTTATTCCTTGCGATGTATAACCTGATTATACACAAAATTCTTACCCCTGCAACAGCATCATTAGGCCAGCGAATTTATGAGGAATACCTTGTAGACAAATGGGCGCAGCAACAGGAAACCAGAATTAAGCTAAAGCCTATCAAGGATGACCAGACGGCCTTTCAAAAATTATTTGATGAGGACTCCGAGCCGATGAAGGCTTCAAACCTCACCATCAATTATAATTATTTTTATGACCGGATTCAAAAACAGGAAATCACATTGGATGAATTATTTGACGCCATTGGCAATTTGGAAATTATCAATATCATGCTGAATGGCGACGATAATCCGCAGCTGATATTTGAAAGCTTGAACTCGACAGGGCTCGCCCTTTCCGAAGGCGACAAAATCAGGAACTTTATCCTAATGGGGCTGCCCCCAAAGCAGCAAAACGAATTCTATGAAAAATATTGGAACAAAATTGAGCTTTGTACCAATTATGATGTCAGCGCTTTTATTCGGGATTATCTGAGTGTAAAGCGGCAGTCCACGCCATCGCTCAACAAGATTTACTTTACCTTCAAGGCTTACGTAGGGGAAACAGAGCCTGAAACCGAAGCACTGCTTAAAGAGCTTCTGCTCTATGCAAGGCACTATGAAATCCTTTTAAAGGGCAACACCACCGACAAGAAGCTAAACGCCTGCATCTATCGTTTGAACAAGCTGGAAACCACCGTTACACGCCCGTTTTTCCTGGAGGTGCTGCGGCTTTTGCACGAGGGCAAGCTAAAGCTTTTTCAGGTTGCAGAGGTGTTTTTGACCACCGAAAGCTATTTGTTCCGAAGAACCATCTGCGATTTGCCAACCAATGCCCTAAACAAAATTTTCCTCCTGCTACATAAAGAAATTGTCCGCTTTGATGGTACAGAAGATAATTATGTAGAAAAATTTTACTATGCGCTTCTTTCCAAAAAGGAACGCGCCCGTTTTCCGGATGATACCGAATTTGTGGAAGCCTTTGCGAATCGGCAAATCTACCTCATGAATGCAAAGAATAAAATTTATATTCTGGAACGCTTTGAAAATTACGGCACGATTGAGGACAAGGACATCTACCGCCATTTCGATGACGGCGAATATTCTATCGAGCATATCATGCCACAGCATCTAACGCCTGCCTGGGTCCACAGCCTTGGGGCGGACTGCGAGCAGATTCATGAGCAATGGCTGCACCGCATTGGAAACCTTACCCTGATTGCAGCTACCTATAATTCCAAATATAGCAACAGCACCTTTGAAGAAAAGAAAACCATGCCCAACGGGTTCCAAGAATCCGGTATCCGGATGAACGCCTATCTTGTGCAAAAGGAGCACTGGGGGCTGGCCGAGCTTGAAGACCGGACAGGATATCTGATGAATCGTGCGATTGAAATTTGGGCGGCGCCTGTTGCCACCTTTAAGCCAACAGAAAAGCAGCTGGATTCCTGTACGCTTGATGATGATATTTCATTGAGCGGAAGGCAGCTTGCAAGCTTTCGTTTTAAGAATATCGAACAGCCTGTAAAAAGCTGGATTGATATGTACGAACGCGTTTTGCGGATTCTGCACGCTGAGGACAGGTCTGTACTTGCCAAGCTGGCCTATACCACAGACGAAAATGTGGAGCTTGCCGCCTATGTCAGCGACCGCGGGGAGAATCTGCGCAGATACCGAAAGATAGAATCGAATATTTTCATCGAAAGAAATACCAGTACCGAGCTAAAGCTTTCCCTGCTCAGACGTTTTTTCAAGCTGTACAGCGAGGACCCTACGGATTTGGTGTTCTACCTCAGAAGCAATGAGGATACACAGGATGCCGAGCTTTCCAGTGCTTTGCACCGGCTTAGAAAAAATTACTGGACCTATGCGCTTCCCATCATAAAAAAGGCGCACGAAAAAACAGGGCTATTCTCCCATGTAAACCCAACCAAGGATAATTGGATATCCGGATTTTTCGGGATAGGTGGGTTTAGCATTACCTGTGTCGCCAACCTCGACGGTGTCAGGGTGGAGCTGAGCTTGTCAAAATCGGACAAAAGCAGGAATAAGACTGTATATGACAGCTTGTTCCAACACAAAGACGCAATTGAACAGGCTTTGGGCGTTTCCTTGCGTTGGCTGCGAAATGACGAGATCAACAGCTCCTCAATCGCTTATATTCTTGACAACGTCAGCATTAAAAATGAAACCGACTGGTTCCGGATGGCAAATTTCCATGCGGAATGGAGCAAGAAATTTTATGACGTATTGACCCCTTATTTGAAATAGTTTTCATTTTGGAAAGGTTACCTTTGCCAGACATGCTTTTGTCACACCGGCCTCATTGGTATATTGGAACACGCCGACCATTGTTTTCGGGTTAAATGCTACCAGGTCGCTGAACACCGTTTCCAAAACGGTTTTTCCCTGCCGGTCAAGCAGCAAAATTTTGCGATCCTTGCTTGCAAACGCGACCTCTTTGCCGTCGATAAAACTGTTTAGGATGTCATACTGTGCATCGATTACAATTTTGCCTGTGCCATCAAAAAAACCATATTTATCCCGTGGGGTCGAAAACAGGATATACGGCTCCTCCTCATTGGCATAGCCATTCAGACGATTGCCCCAGATATAATGGTCGGTTGGCAGAATCATTTCCCCTTGGTGCAGAATGCCTGCACAGCCAAACCCTTCGTCTCCCATCACCTGGAAATAGCCGCGTTCCAGATACTCCGGAATATACAGCTGGTTTTGGTATTGAGGAGCAACAATTTCATTGCCCTCGCGGTCCATGATGCCCCATTTTCCGCCCCGTTCAAAGCTGGCATATCCGCTGGTGAAGGCGGTGACAAAGTCATAATGCGGCTCGATTGCCAGCTCTCCAGTATCCAGATCCCCGATGACACCCCACTTATCATCGCGGCAGACACTCGCGGAGTCCCTGCCCAAAATCAGGTCATCCCACTCCGGTTTCACAACTACCTCGCCTTTATAATTGGCGATTCCGCATTTACCATCCTTACGAATTGTGATATAATCCGATATATAATATAATGCGTTATCATAAACTGGACTCATCAGCACATTGCCATCGCTATCGCAGATGCCCCATTTCCCGTTCACCTGGAAGGTAGCAGCGTCCTCCTCATCGCCCAGGGCGGTACGCGCCGCAACCTGTAGGTCCTCGCAAGCAAAGTTGGTGATAAGACTGCCGTCCTTGTGGGAGTAGATACGCAGCATACCATCCTGGAGGAGAAATTCGCTGTCGCCGATCACACAAAACTGGTCGCCGCGTTCCAACTCATACCGTGGGGAGCCGTCCGCATTGAGAATCTTCGTCTGCTCGCCCTTACAGACCTCGAGCAGTCCGTTTCCGCAAAACACCGCGCTGGCAAAGTCATATTCACAGGGGACAATCTCTCGACCGTCCGCCGCGGAAATAATCCCCTGCTTTCCATCTCGACTGACGGGGATTACGCCACCGTCTGCGCCCCACCAGACATCCGCGTCATACAAAAAGTCGGTGATGATTTTGCCGTTCTCGTTGGCATAGGCATATTTGCCATTTTGCCTCAGCATAAAAACGTCCATGCCTAAAAAGCCACGTGGACCGCTGCGCTGCGCATCCAGGCTGCTGTCATACTGCGCAGGGGAGAGTAGCTCGATTCCATAGCCTGCGTTGGAGGTTGCCAGTGTTGCAGGGAGCTCCAATGCTGCGGCAGTCTCATCCGGAAGCTGCTCCGGCATGGGAGCCGGCTGGCTGGAGGACTGCGCCTCGCTGCCGGAAGGGAGATCGTCCCTGATCATGTCCAGCACCTCACTAGAGCTGCCCGACGAACCTGTGCTTTCGGTACCGGAACTGCTGCTTTGACTGCTGGAGGAACTACTGGGGCTGCTGGGGACCTCATTATTCACAGGTGTGGACACCGGCGTACAGCCAACAAAAACAATTGCTGCCATCAAGGCACAAATAACCTTTTTCATTTGGATTCCTTTCTCCGAATCTGTCGGATTTCGTTTGCGCATCTAAAAGCGGCAAACTGCTTTTAACACCGGTGCAATCTTATGTTACGATCGCCGGTGTAAGGGGATATCGCCGGCTATAGCCGACTCTTGATACGTGCTGAGGCGCCCCCTGGGCCTTGCCTCCTTTTAAAAGGGTGGACGAAAATTTTCATACACTACCGCGATTAGAGAAGCGCTTTACACCTGTATCGCGCCTAACACCTCTCCAATCGGCTGTTGAATCAGCAGGTCCGCCTGCCCATCCATCGGGGTTGCAGACTTATTGAGCACCACCAGGCGGCCGCTACAATAACGCACCAGCCCTGCTGCGGGATAAACTGCCAGAGAGGTCCCGCCGATTATCAGCAAATCCGCCTGCGAAATTGCTTTAATTGCATTTTCAATCGTCTGCCCGTCCAGACTTTCCTCATACAGCACAACGTCCGGCTTAATCACCCCGCCACAGCTGCATCTGGGTACGCCATGCGAGTCGAGAATCTCCTGCGCGCTATAGGATTTATGGCAGCGCTGGCAATAGTTCCGATGCACCGAACCATGCAGCTCATAAACCCGCTTGCTGCCCGCCTGCTGGTGCAGGCCGTCAATATTTTGGGTGACAACCGCCAACAGCTTCCCCGCTTTTTCCAGCTCTGCAAGCTTCTCATGCGCCGCATTCGGTTGCGCATCCAGACAGAGCATCTTTGCACGGTAAAAGTCGTAGAATTCCTCTGGATTTTCCTCAAAAAACGAATGGCTGATAATCGTTTCCGGCGGGTAGCGGTAGGTTTGGTTATACAGCCCGTCGACACTGCGGAAATCCGGAATCCCGCTTTCGGTGGAAACGCCTGCGCCGCCAAAAAATACAATCCGCTTGCTTTGGTCTATCATCTGTTGCAGCTGTTCCAGCTGTCCCATTCGTTTACCTCCTTTTTAATTTGCGGCGGTTTCCCTGTGGGTCCACCACCACTGTATGATCCAGTTGTATTTGCAGGCTCAGGCGCATCTCTTGCAGATATTCTGTCCGCAACGCCTGCCGTTCCTGTTGTTCCTGCTCGCTCAGCTCCCGCTCCCGTGAGATGCGGGTCAACTCACTAATCCGTTCCAGCTTTTCCTTTTCCAATTCGCCACCTCCAGGTTGTATCATCATTATAGTACACTTCACAGCAAAAGTAAATGAAAAAACAATGAAGCTCATGCAACCTGCTCATAAAATTTAATAAAAATTGTGAAAAAATTATCAAAATTTTTCTTGCCTT
>CAJUJI010000084.1:0-5957 GCA_910586875.1 uncultured Anaerotruncus sp.
CAAAGGCGCTGCCTTTGGAATCCGCAGCCTTTGGAAAGGCTGGCGAAACTTTTGCTCCGGCTCACCACAGGTAGCAGCGTAAAAAAGACTCCCGTCTTTTGTGCTCCATCACAAAAAAATGATGCTTTTGGTCGCTGAAGAAAAAAACAGAATTACTTAGTTTTTTGCTTGAAATGCGCTCAAAAATATGTTAAAATTGGAACATAGATTCCAACACAGAAAGGAAGTTCAGCCATGACAGAAGCCGAAATTTTAGCGTATTGGGAGCGTGCAAACGAGCGCCTACGAAATACCCCCGATGTCAGAGACAAAATTGCTGCATTTATCACCGGTGATACCCCTACCCTAACAGGGCTGGGTCAGAAGTCCTACTATCTGGATTACCCCCGCGAGATTATCAAGGAAGCAGAAGGCGGCGAAAACGCAGAGATGGCGCGCCGGCTGCTTTATGTGCTGACCACCCGCCGCCAAAACGGGCCCATCGGCTACGAGGCGGCGAACGACACGCACGTTTGCGTGCTGGCCGGTTGGACGGTCGATGAAATAATAGGACTCATGGTGAAGAAACAATATTTCTATCATGCGATCCCGCTGCTGCAACGTCTGGCGGCCGATTATTCGGCAGACGAATTGGCGGCAGCTGTCAAAAAGTTTTCGGTTAGCTCGACGTCGGAGCATCGCCGCGCTGCTACCCTGCTCAGAGGTCTGGTGCTGTCGATGCCCGAATATGAACGCTTTCCGGAATTTGTCGAGCCGTTCTGTGCACAGGTCGATAGCTTAGAGTCGCTCACCTCGGCGCGCGCCTACCTGCTCACCCGCGCAGGCCGCAACCTGCCGTTGGTACGCAAGGTAATGCTCCAAAAATTTGAAAAGAGCATCGACCTGCTGCGCACCTATTTTTCTTCCTGTCTGGGCAAACTGGGCGAGCAGTCCAAAAATAAGATGGTCGAGGAGGACGGCCTGCCGGTTTACATGTACCATGTCCTCCAATGGATTCCGGTGGTCAACTATTATAACCACCCGATTTTACCGGTCACACGGTACTATCAGCAGGTCTGGAAGGAGGATCCGGAAAGCATCCGTCAAGCGTACGAATATTTTTGGTCCTGTAACATCACAGAATACCGATTGGGCGCATTGCTGATGGTGGCGGTGATGCTGCTGGGTGGGGAATCCGCTGAAAATATCCCGCATTTCGAGGAGACCGTCTGCACCATGCCCAATATCATTGGTTTCACCTCGCTGGCGCAGCTGGACGCCAAAGAATGGCATTACACCCGATATATGCGCGGTGAGCTGCCACTGGAGGAAGCCTGTAAGCTGATGCGCGGATTAAATTCAATGCAAGGCACCGGACAAAAGCTCATTGCAATCTATCGGATGCTGTACGACCTGTTGCCACAGCCAAAGCGCTTTTTTGACACCATCTTCCCGCTGATCAGCAAGGACGCCAGTAGCAGCCCTTGGCTGGCCGTTTATGAGGCGGGCATTTTAGGGCGCGGTGAATGGATGGGCACCAGCCTGTATGACCGTACAGAAAAATTTATTGAAATGGGCTTCCCACGCAAAACCGCGATAATCTGTTATTGCGTCAACTCCTATTATACCTATACCTTTGATGCGTCCTTGACCGCTGCGCTGATTCGGGGGCACGAGCAGGAAGCATTGGACATCCTGAACGAGATGTGTACAATGGGAGAGGAAGCTTCAACCATCGTAAACCTGGTGAACCTGTTATACATCGAGGTGGGACTAACCGACTATGCGCCGCTGACAAATCTATGTAAGCATAAGTCGAAGGTGGTGCGCAACTGCTGCGAGAAGCTGTTGGCCGCTCATGAACAGGAGGCGCGCCCGCTGCTGGAGCAGATGAAGCCCAAGCTGAAGGGCGAGGCAGCGAAGATGGTTGCGCGGCTGCTCAAGCTGTGGGACAACGAGCGCAAATTTGGCAAGGATTTCGCGTTTAACTCGAATGAGCAGGTAATCGAATTCTGTCAGGACAACCTCTCCCCCGACGCGGACAAGCTGCTCTCCTGGATTCCCGCCGACCTGTTTGACGGTGTGCGCTTTGCCGATCTGTCAGGCACCGCGCCGGCCTGCGTGCTGCGCTTTATCCTCAGCGAATACCTCTCACTCAATGAATTATATCGGGTGCTGCCCGCTGATAAGGTCGCCGCAAAGCTGAACCCTGCCGACCTGCAAGCCACGCTGGAAAATATCTACTCTCTCTGGCTGGACCAGGGCGCCGACACCAAGCGCAAGCTGGTGATGCTGCCCTATTGTGTCTTTGCGAGCGACCCGCAGATTATCAAGCTGCGCCGCCAGCTGGAAAGCTGGGCAGAAAACAGCCGCGGCGCACTGGCCGCATCGATCGTGCCAATGATTGCGCTGAACGGCAACAGCGTTGCGCTGATGATGGTTGAAGGCATGGGCAACAAGTTCCCGAATAACCAGGTGAAGAAGGCGGCAAAATCCGCGTTTTCATTTGCGGCCAACGCGCTTGAAATCAGCGAAGACGAGCTGGCGGACCGCATCATTCCAAACCTCGGCTTTAATCGAGAGGGCGAGCTGTCGCTGGATTACGGCCCGCGCAGCTTTACCGTCAGTTTGCAGCCGGACTTTAGCCTAACCATCTTTGACCCTGCAAAGAATAAACAGATCAAGAGCCTGCCCAAGCCGGCCGCCAGCGATGATCCGGTGAAGGCGGAGGCCGCAAAGAAAGCCTTCTCTGAGCTGAAAAAGCAGATGAAAGCGGTGGTTCAGAATCAGACCGCGCGGCTGGAAAAGGTGTTCATGAACGGCCGCTGCTGGAGCGCCGACCGCTGGAGCGCGCTGTTTGTAGAAAACCCAATTTTGCACCGGTTTGCAACCGGCCTGGTCTGGGGTGTTTATGAGGGCGGCAAGCTCGTGCAATCCTTCCGCTATATGGAGGACGGCACCTTTAATACCGTCGATGAGGAGGAGTATACCCTGCCGGAGAACGCGCAGATTTCGCTTGCGCATCCGATCGAGCTGGGCGAGGAGCAAACCGCCGCATGGCAGCAGCAGCTGGAAGATTATGAGATTGTCCAGCCGTTGACACAGCTTTCCCTCACCATAAGGAAGCTGGATAAATCCGAGGTAGAAAACGGACGCATTACCCTGTACCAAAACCGAAGCATCAGCTATGGCAGAATGCAGTCGCTGGCGAAAAAATACGATATGATTCGCGGCGACGTGCTGGATGGCGGCGGGTTCTGGTGCTATCATATGGTAGACCGGTATCTGGGCATTCAAGTGCATATCGCGTTTGATGAGGATGGAATGTATATGGGTATGGGCTACGATGAGACCACGCCTATGGGAGATGTTACCTTCCTGCGATTGCCGCAGGGCAAGGCGCCGGAGGACGATATCCAGGATAATATGATACTGGACCCGTTGGGCACACAGGTGCCGGAGCGGTTTATCTGTTGTGTGCTGGCGCTGGTCGACTCACTTTGCGAATAACCCCCCCCAACAAAAACAAAAATTTTCGCCCGCCTTTTCTAAAAGGCGGCGGGGGTCAAGGGGGCGGCGCCCCCTGTTGCAGGAGCACGGACCTTGTCTGTGCTCCTGCAAAACGCGTCCTTTCCTGAGAGGCGGATTTTTGGGGGGTGAATTGCCGCAGCGCGGCAAGAGGGGTGCTTTTTGCAAGAGAAAAAGCACCCCTTGCCTAATGACCTTATGCAGCTTGCGGTGAGCCTTTGCCCCCACCCAACAAAAAGAGTGATCACAGCAAACGCCGTAATCACTCTTTTTTCGTGGAGCAGGTGACGGGAATCGAACCCGCGTTGTCTGCTTGGGAAGCAGAAGTGCTACCATTATACCACACCTGCGCAACGTAACTATTTTACCGCAACCGGCCAAAAAAGTCAAGTCTATCCAGGAAAAAATAGACGCAGCTTTACCCATCAGGCAAACACAAAAAAGGAATTCCGCCAGCTGTGGAGGCAGCCAGCGGAACGAATACGCAAATGAACTGATCGGGTTCATTTAGCCTTTATTTAGAGGACTTTTTGAATGCAACTGCGCCAGCCGCAGCCAGGGAAACAATCGCTGCCACAACAGCCACATTCACCATGTCAGAAGCACCGGTATTCGGGATATCCTTCTTGTCGGAGTCGCTGCTGGAGCTAGCTGGTGCCTCATCCTCAGAGGAATCGTCCTCCTTGAGATCGTCCAAATCCAATTCGCGGTCGGCGACAACATAGGTGCCCAAGGTGCGGGTCTTCTGGGTCCAACCAGCGATGCCGGTTGTGTTGTCATTGTCCTCGTTGTAAACAAAAGTATCGGTTACATCGGTCAGCGAACCATCTTCACCAATCCGGTAGATGTACACATCCTCCGGATTCGGTGCATCGTCCTTGTCCTCATCCCACGGAATCCCCAAGGTCAGGGTCGCGCGCGAGGTGGAAGGTATGGTCTTGTTGCCGACAAAGTCATAGAACCACAGGTCTGCATCCACAGGATCGCCGTAGTTCTCGATAATGTCCCAGTGCGCGGAGGTGGACAATTTTGCATAGAATTTGTCCGCATCATCGTTCGCGTCAAAGTAGATCGCCGCACGGTCATCACCATAAACAATGGTGTTCTTCTCGTTGTTGGCGGGGTCGAATACAAATCCGTCGCCTGCCTCTACGTCTGCGTCATCGCCCTTGATTTCCTGGTTCTTCACCCAGAAGGTCAGGTTGAACTTCATTTCCGCAGAGGTGTCAATGCTGCTGGGCTTTGTTGTCTTTAAATTATATTTATCGGGATCTGTCTTTTTCGGTTTAAAGGTGACCTCAATTTTTGCCTTCTTTTCGCTGTCATTAAAGGTTTGGTTGGTGGTTACCTTGAACCAAGCGGTTCTCTCATTTTCGCCAAAGTCCTCCTGACGCTTGTCGGTGATCAGCTCAATCGACTTGATCAGTGACTTGCCATCCCCGCTTTTATCATAGGAAACCTTAAATAAGTCCTTGTCGCCCAAATCGTTTATGTCACCAAGTGCAAATACTTTATCGCCGTCTTTGTTGTAGAAACCATCATCGCCGCTACAATCAAAAATCTCGTTAATCTTAATCCAGTAGGTCTGGTCGGGGCGAACGTCCTCAAACGCGATGGAGTTTCCACTGCCATAGCCTTTGATATTCTCATAAACAACGCTGTTATCCTTGTCGTCCTGGTCGTCCAACCAGCCGGTAACTACCTGGTCTGCTGCGAATACCTGCACTGCCATACTTGCAACCATCGCGCAAGCCAATACAGAAGCTAAGAATTTTTTCATATAGATTCTCCTTCCTTGAAAAATCAGTTAAAACCTTCATTCCTAACGGGAAAACAATCCTCCACTTCTTTTCCCATTGACTTTATTATACCGTTCCCAACCGGAAAAGTCAAGCAGTTTTGTAACCGTTTTGTAACTTTTAGGGTGTATTTTGTAATTGGTTCGTTACTTTTTCCTGTATATTATGAATAAAGTGTGAATTTTAAAACTTTTGTTTGCAAATTATGACAAAATAATGAACAAGCGGAAACAATCGCAGGTTTTCAAAAAAGCGCAAAAAAATAGCCGCCCTGCTCCAAAGGATGCGGCTATTTTAGCGTAAACCTTTCGGGCTGCCGTCTGTCGGTGTCCCTACATTTATTCTAGCACAGCGGTCATTAGAAAGCAAGCCTCCTGCTGGAAAAACTTGCAGCAGAGGCGCGAGCGTGTTATAATCAAGGACAAGGGATACCGACAACGAAAGGCGGCAGCCACTTCCTTTTGCAAAGGAGGTGGGATGGATGGAGCCGATTTACATAATTGTGATTTTATATCTCAGTTTGCAAAACATTCAAGCCATAAAAAAATAGCCGCCCTCAGCCAAAGGATGCGGCTACTTTTTAAGTAACTAGCCTAGGGCTGCCGTCTGTCGGTGTCCCTACATTTATTCTAGCACAGCGGTCATTAGAAA
>CAJUJI010000084.1:6057-12450 GCA_910586875.1 uncultured Anaerotruncus sp.
ACAAGGGATACCGACAACGAAAGGCGGCAGCCACTTCCTTTTGCAAAGGAGGTGGTTTTATGGAACCGATCTACATAGTCATGATATTATATCTGATTTTGGCGATTATCCATGAAATAAAAAATTAGCCGCCCTGGTCCAAAGGATGCGGCTAATTTTTTAGCAATCTCTTAGGGCTGCCGTCTGTCGGTGCCCCTAGATTTATTCTAGCACAGCATTTATAAAAATGCAAGGGCTAACTTCCCTGCTATAGCAACAAAGCGCTCTGGTTTCACCAGAGCGCTTTGTTTATAGTTCCTGATTATTATTCGATGTCAAGTGCGATATCGGACAGAACGTAGGTGCCCAGGGTACGGGTCTTGATGGTCCAGCCAGCAATACCAGTAGTGGTGTCGTTGTCCTCGTCAAAGGTGAAGGTGCTGGTGATATCGGTCAAGCTGCCGTCAGCGTTGATGCGATACAGGTAGCAATCCTCCGGATTCGGAACCCAGTTGTCATCCTCATCCCACGGGATACCCAGGGTCAGGGTTGCACGAGAGGTAGACGGAATGGTGCGGTTGCCAACGAAATCATAGAACCACAGGTCAGCGTCTGCCGGATCGCCGTACTCGTTGATGATGCTCCAGTTTGCAGAGGTGGACAGTTTCGCATAGAATTTGTCAGCGTCGTCGTCAGCGTTGAAGTACAGAGCTGCACGGTCGTCGCCATAAACGATGGTGTTCTCCTCGTTGGACTCAGCCTTGAAGATGAATCCATCGCCTTCCTCAACATCTACGTCTTCACCATCGAATTGTTTGTTCTCAACCCAGAAGGTCAGATTAAAGGTCAATTTTGCACCAGTATCAATGGTGTTGCCAACACTATTAAAAGTGCCATTATCATATTTATTTGAAGCACTCTTCTTTGGCTTAATGGTTACTTCAATTTTTGCTTTCTTTTCACCATCATCAAAGGTCTGATTAGTAGTTACTTTAAACCAAGCGGTCCTGCCTTTTTTATCTTTAATATTAAAGTCCTCATCCTTGTTCTTTTCAGTCACAATGCTGATAGACTTAATCAGAGATTTACCGCTGCCATCCTTGTCATAAGAAACTTTGAACAAATTCTTATCTCCAAGCTGATTGATACCAACTGGATTTGTTAAAGAAAAATCACTATTGGTACCGGAACCCTTAAAGATTAGATTATCTAGATCTTCAATCGGAATCCAATAAGTAGAATCAGGACGAATTGCGTCAAAGGATGCAGAACCCCTATTCGCCGATGTTACAATGTTTTCATAAACTCCTGCGCTTTCAGTGATATCTTCCTGGTCATCCAGATATGCAGTAACCGCGAACGACTGAACTGCCATGCTTGCTACCATCGCGCACGCCAGTACGGATGCAAATAGCTTTTTCATATGTGTTTCCTCCCTTTGTATTTTCAGTTTTTGTACCAGCAAAAAAGATTCCTCCAAATCTCCCCTGCTGTACCTATTATACCCAAATTATTTTCCTATGTCAAGGGTTTTTGTAACCATTTTGTAACTTTTTTCTGGGTTTTTGTAACCGAATTGTTACTTTCGTGTGGAAATTGTGTGCAAATTGTAAATCTCTGTTGACAATAGAACAGGGCGTCCGTGGAGAGCCGGACGCCCTGTTTTTTAAAAAACTAATTCAATAATTAGCGGCCAGTGCCAGGATTATCCTTGCCGGTATCCTCGGTTGGCTTTTCATCCGGAGCCTCACCCTCAGCCTCTTCGAAAGCTTCCTCAGACGGAGCCTTCTCAGCGATGATATAGGTGCCCAGGGTACGGGTCTTTGTGGTGTACACAAAGTCGCCATCCTCGTTCTCACCAGCGGTGAACTTGTCGGTTACGTCGATCAGACGGCCGTCCAGGATCGCCTTAGCCAGCTCAACCTCGGTGGAAGCAGCCAGAGTCGCATCGTCAGCAACCTGATAGATCACTACGGACTCAGGATCAACGGTGTACTCGTCATCGGTGTCGATGAACGGGCAGAACAGCTCGAGAACTGCACGAGAAGTGGAGGAGATCTTCGGATTGCCTACGAAATCAAATACGAAAGCATCCTGATCGTCGAACAGCTGCGCATAGGTAGCGTTCGGCCACTTGGTGGACAGTTTCGGGAAGTACTTCGCAACGTCAGAATCAGCGGTGAAGGTCAGGCGAGCCAGGTCACGGTTCTCGTCGGTCCACAGAACAGTGTTCTCCTCGTTCTTGACAGGTTTTACCATGATGCCGCCGGTGCCAGCCATGAACTCAGTGTCATCAGTCGTATCGGTGGTGTTGTACATCCAGGTAGCGCCGATCTCCTCGAACTTCTTGGAAGCGGTGCCCTTGGTCATGCCGTATGGGTTGTCCTTCTTGTCAACTTTAACCTTCAGGTCAAAGGAAACCTTGAACTCGTCATCGGTCATGTTGTCAGCCAGCTCGACCTTAACAAAGGAGTTACGGCCGGTGGTGCGGAATGCAGGAGAATTGCCGTTGATCATAACCAGCGGATCGCTGAAGCGTTTCTCAACAACAGAAACCTTCTTGATCTGCTTCGCGCCCTCACCCTTGGAAACGTCGAACTTGAAGACGTCCAGATCAGAGAAAGGAGCCTTGATCATGAAGTAAATGCTCTTGCCAGGTTTTACGCCGTCTTTACCATTCTGGTCGCCATCCTCAACCAGTGCAACCGGATAGAGGATCTCGTTGATGTCGTTCTGCCAGTCACCGATGTAAACGGTGCTATCAGAACCAGCATTGTTGACTTCCATAGTGATGTTTGCAGACGGATTTACTCTGGTAACAGTGATACCATCGAACGCAGCGCCCCAAGCAACGGTCAGAGCAGCCGAACGAGTGGAAGTGGTGTAAGCAGTAACGTTGTAGTCGCCGCCCAGAACCTCATCAACAGCTTCACCCAGGGAGATAGCCAGCGGAACGCCAGCCTCTTTAGCGACCTCAACAGAAGTCCCATTAACACTGAATGTTGCCTTAGCAGCATCAGGATTGATTCTAAAAGTAGCTCTCTCACCAACAGCAGAGTCAGAAACACTGCCAGCAGCGAAAGCAGAAACGGCCATCGAAGCCACCATAGCGGTAGCCAGGCCAAGAGAAATAAGCTTTCTCATTGGTAAATTCCTCCTAAAAAATTCAGTTTTCATAAACAGGGGCGCTCTCCAACACACCCTATTTACCCTGTTATTAAAAGGGTTTGCTCTCCAACATTCCCTTTTATATTGCTAAGTATATCCAATGCAGGAAGATTTGTCAAGTGTTTTTGTAACTCTTTTGTAACTTTTTTCTTTTAATTGTTACCGAATTGTAATAACTCTCCGCGATTTGTAGAAATTTCTTCCCCGACTCTTGATTTTTTTCCTATTATATATATAATAAGAATAGGGATACCGCAAAGCGGCAGCCCTAAGTTAGTGCTAAGAAATAGCCGCTACCATTGGAGCTGGGGCGGCTATTTTCTTATTTCGCGGATTAGCTCTAATAACAAATATAAAATTGCTATTATGTAAATCGGCTCCATAAGCGTCACCTCCTTAAAAAAGGAAGTGGCTGCCGCCTTGCCTTGGGGTATCCCTTGTGCAGAGTATACCATAAATTTACCAGCGCCGCAAATTTTTTATGGTGCTGCTTGCATTCGTGTAGGGGCTATGCTACAATAAAAACAGGGATACCGCAAAGCGGCAGCCCGAAGTTTTGGTTAGAAAAATAGCCGCAACCTTTGGACCGGGGCGGCTATTTTCTTATTTCGCGGATTAGCTCTAATAACAAATATAAAATTGCTATTATGTAAATCGGCTCCATAAGCGTCACCTCCTTAAAAAAGGAAGTGGCTGCCGCCTTGCCTTGGGGTATCCCTTGTCCAAATTGTACCACACAACCGTGTGCATCGCAAGATTTTTGCGGAGCACTTGTATTTGCGCAAATACTATGCTAAAATAAAAAAGACACCTGCTCAGGAGTCCGAATACGTAAAATAGCCGTTCCTATTTTGGGAACGGCTATTTTATTGCACCTTCATGCTTCTCAGATTACTCTGTGAAATAGTTATATTTTGCATCATACGAGAGCGGCAGCCTTGCATAAGGAATGCCGTTGCGGTTTTTGAGCATCACCAATTCCAGCTCGCGCGGCGAACGCTGTTTTGCGTCATTTGCGTCGAAGTTCGCGCCGCCGGCACCGGCGAGCTGCAAGCCAAACAGCACATCCGAGCTATACTCCACCGCGCCGCTTTCCTTAAATGCCTCCATGCTGACCGCGCTGCGGTAATTTTCGCGGTTGAAGCTGGAGATTGCCAGGACCGGCAGATCAAAGTCGCGGCTGATGCGCTTGAGCTCGACAACCGCGCGGTCGGTGTTCTGCTTATCCGATGCGCGCGGGTCATCCGGCCGCAGAATTTGCAGATAGTCCACCATGACCACCGGACGCGCTCCCCGCAGGCGAATGTGCTGGCGCACCGCGTCGCGAATTTCCCGTGCGCCGATGTCTGCCATCCCCTCCCGCAGGAACAGCGCCGCCGCCGCTTTCTTATATTGTGCGCACGCCTGGTTGAGCAGCAACGAGCGCTCGGAGCTCATGTTGACATCTAATCGAAGCACCTGCCGCGCTGTAAACGCGAGCTTGCGGCCGGTAGAGGTGTCCTGTTGGCGGGTGATGCGCGAAATACTTTTGGCAATGAGCTCTTCCCGCCCCATCTCAAGCGAGAAATACAGCACATCGGTGCCGTGCGCCGCGATGAAATCCGCAATTTGCAGCAGCAGCGAGGTCTTGCCCAGCGAGGAAATGGCCCCCAGCATATACAGCCCGGTATAAAGTCCGCCGTCCAGCATCTGGTCCAGCTTTGCAAAACCGGTTGGAACAGCAACACGGCTGCCGCGCCGTGCGGACAGGTCCATCAGCAGTTCTACCGCATGAGCAGCGCTGGTCTGCGCGTAAGCGCGCGCATCCGCACTTGCGGCCGCCGCCAGGCAGCCTTTCAGCTGCTCGCGGTCCTGAATGAACAGCTGGTTGAGATCCTTATAGCCCTCCGGCAGCTGCAAAGCCGTGCAAGCAATCCCCTGCGCCGCCAGCCCCTCTATCAATTCTTGGTTCATACGGCGGCCGGCCTCGTCACTGTCGCCCGCCGCAATCATGGTGTAGCTGTTGGCGGCGGCTGGATGCTCTGCGCATAGGTTCAAAAGCTTGCGCACATTGCCCACACCGCACAGCGCAATTGCCTTGCAGCCGCATTCCTCCACAGAGAGTGCGTCAAAAACAGCCTCGGTCAAAAACAGCTCGCCGCCGTCGCCTTCCCCACGCAGATAATCCGCGTTAAAAATGCCCATCGGTCCGGAGCTGTTTTTATAGCGCGGCTCTAACCCCTGTTCGATTGCACGCCCACAATACGAGACGCACCGCCCGTCTGCGAAAACAGGCAGCCAAGCGCGGCCGTCCTGCTCGTATAAATGATATTTTTCACAGGTCTGCGGCGAGAGTCCGCGCGCAGCAAAATAAGCGCCGCCTACCCCCTGAGTTTGCAGCGCGTGGGTGATTTGTGCGGTGTAGTCTGGCGTCTGTGGCGGCGCGATCCGTTCGGCCTGTGCAATCGCCTGCTTTATGGCGGAGCCGGTTTTGTAATGCGCTTCGTCCCGCCCAAAGTCCGCCGGAAATTCCATCCCAAATAGCTCACATGCCTTTTGTACCTGCTTGATAAAGTTGTCGCATTCGGGATAATCCATCCGGATCATATCAAATAAATCGTAGCTTTTCCCGCACGAAAAGCAGTGTAGATTTTGCTTTTTTGCATAGTAGGACATGCTGGGATTTTTGTCTGTGTGCTGAGGGTTGACACAGTGGATCTTGCGTTGACCGGTACTGCCAACCGGCGTGCCGCGCAGAGACATGTAACCTGGCAGCAGCGCCCGCAGCTGTTGCAAGAGCTGATCGTTGGTTTTAATGGCCCTCCACGCTCCTTTGTCGGTTTTTTGTTAGTATAACATATCTGCCATTCTATTGCAATTTCGATTGACGAATTGTTGCACGAATCGATTCACGAATCTATTAGAAGATCTATTCGTTAATCGATTCAATATTCTATTCGCTATGATATTCGTGATTCTATTCATAAATCTATTCATTAAGAGATTCGCGCAGAGATTCGCTAGGATATTCTAGCATAGATTTTTCGATCTATTGGCGCATCTAATTTGAATCGCTGCGCGCCCCGCCATAACCTCCTAACGAAGCAAGGTGCCCTGATAATTTAGTAAAGCCATTTTTATAACTTAAACTGCCCTTTGGAATGAGGCAGATAGCTTACCCCCAAAGTGTTTCAGGAGGACCTGGTTGTAAGGGGTAGGGGCAAAGCGCGCTTTGTTAGGCAGACCCACGCGAATTATACAGAGCTG
>CAJUJI010000085.1:0-8594 GCA_910586875.1 uncultured Anaerotruncus sp.
GAGGGCCTTTTTTTATGCGACCAAGGGCTCCGCCCCTGGACCTCGCAGCCTTTTGAAAAAGGCTGGCGAAAACTTTGATACGCCTGCGGCGGGAAGCTTACGCAGTGCCTTGCCATGGGGTGCGCCGCGACGAGCGCGGGCGAGCCATTAGGCGAGCAGCGAGGAGCTATAGAAGTTTCGGACGGGGGCCGAAACTTCTGCGCATCCGAGAGGAGTTATAGGAGTTTCGGACGGGGGCCGAAACTCCTGCGCATCCTAAGGAAGCAAGCGCATCGCGCCAACCGGAGGTTGTCACGGCGCTTGCAGGGGATATCGCCGGACTGCGGTCCGGCTCTTGGACGAAAAAGACGCGTTTCGCATAAAAAAAGGCCCCTTTGAGGGCCTTTTTTTATGCGACCAAGGGCTCCGCCCCTGGACCTCGCAGCCTTTTGAAAAAGGCTGGCGAAAACTTTGGTGCTTATGGAGGTTCCGAGGCGGGGGAATTACGACCGTGTTATTTTATCAAAATCACACAATCATAGGGGTTCAGTCGATTATGTTCCAGCTGGCCATACAAAACTTTTGCGTTTGCAAACTCGACTGGGACCGGTGGCTCGACCGTTGACTCACTGCGGTTGACCGCTACATAAAACTGCCGCGCACCGCAATAGCGCACAAACGCTGCGATCTCTGGGGTGAAGGAGACCGGAGAAAATCCGCCGGAGGAGAGGGTTGGATACTGGGTGCGAATTTTACCCAGCTGGCGGAAATGCTCCAACAGCTCCTGGTCCTCGCGGTCCCAGGGGTAACAGGAGCGGTTGAACGGGTCCTTATAACCGACCAGGCCCGCCTCATCGCCGTAATACAGGCAGGGGATGCCGGGCAACATATACTGGATCACGCTGGCCAGGCGGAACAGGCGGCGTCCGAACAGATAGCGCTCATGATTGAGGTGGTTATTCTGGCCCTGCCATTTGCGTCCGCGCGAGCCGATTGGCTCCGCCACCAATGCGGTGATTGCTCGCTCCACGTCATGCGTGGAAAGCGAATTCATCAGCACATCCAACACCGGCTTGGGGTAATGCTCCAAGATATCCATGATGGTATGATACAGTCCGTTTGCATCTCCGTAGCGGATATAGTCCAGGATGGCATTTTTAAACGGGTAGTTCATGACCGAGTCCAGCTGCTTGCCCAGCAGGTAGCGGCGGCGCACGCCGTAGGAAACCTTGGTGGAGGCATCCTCCCAGACCTCTCCGATGATTGCCGCCTGGGGATTTGCGAGCTTCACACTATTGCGGATTCGGTCGAGGAATACATCCGGCAGCTCATCGGCGACGTCCAGCCGGTAGCCCGAGAGTCCCAGACGCAGCCATCTTTGCAGCACGCCCTTTTCTCCGCAGATAAACTCGCTGTAGGAGGGATCGCTCTCGTTGAGGTTGGGCAGCGTTTCAAAGCCCCACCAGGAGTTATAATTTGGAAAATCAGTGAATTCGTACCAGCTATGATAAGGGCTATTGTAGTCATTGTAAGCGCCGCCGTCGCCATAGCGCCGGTTGCGGTTGAAGTAGACGCTGTCGCTGCCGGTGTGGTTGAACACGCCGTCAATGATGATCGAGATACCGAGCGCCTTTGCCTCGGTACACAAGGTTTTAAAGTCCTCCTCGGTGCCCAGCAGCGGATCGATTTTTTCGTAGTCAGCGGTATTATAGCGGTGGTTGGAGTGCGCTTCAAAGATCGGGTTGAGGTAGATACAGCTCACCCCGAGCGATTTGAGATAGGGCAGCTTTTGGGTGATACCAGCCAGATCGCCGCCAAAGTAATCCGAGTTGGTATATTGTCCGTTCTGGTCGGGCAGGTAGTCGGGCAGCTCATACCAGTCGGTGTGCATCCGGCGGTCGCTGGGGACGCCGGTTTTCTGTTTGCCGGAGTTATAAAACCGGTCGGGGAAAATCTGATACATAACCCCTTTTTTGAGGAACTCGGGGGTCCGGAAATTTTGGTCATAGACCGTTAGCTGCCAATAACCGCCGCTGTTTGGGGTCAACTGGCCAAAGCCGTCCTTGTCGCGGGTAATATGCAGGATGCCAC
This sequence comes from uncultured Anaerotruncus sp., assembly GCA_910586875.1. Classification (GTDB taxonomy): domain Bacteria; phylum Bacillota; class Clostridia; order Oscillospirales; family Ruminococcaceae; genus Anaerotruncus. The sequence goes on from CAJUJI010000085.1 coordinate 2,071, forward strand.
TATTATTTTCCACCTGGAATAGATAGAAATACAGCTGTGGTTCGGGCTTTTCGAGGATGCAGCGGTAGCAGTTGCAACCGTTATCGCTTGACTCAAACTCCATGGGGATATACTCGGGGGAATCCCACTGATCCGCTTTGTAAAGAAGCAGATTTGGAGAATGTAGCTGGTAGACGATTGGCAGGAAGATGCGAAAAGCAACCTGCTGGCCGGTAGCAACTGCACCAAATGGAGTTTTACATCGCAGGTCCTGGCTATCATAAATTGTGGTATTCAAGAAATTCAAACCCCCAAATAAATAGGATGAAGGAGAAAATACCTGTCCAAACAAGGAGGGCAGGTCGAAAGGCCCGCCCTCCTTGTTGTCTACAACAAGCCATTCCAAATACTTTATCGCAGCTACATTTGCATTAGAGGTTCCAAATTAGTCTAGCGTAATCCTGGATTGAGCGGTCGGCACAGAAGAAGCCTGCCTGAGCAATATTATGCAAAGACATCTCCTGCCATTTCTGGGTGTTCTGGTAAAGTGCAGAGGCGTGCTGCTGAATTTTGCGGTAGGAGTCGAAGTCAGCGAGCACCATATACGGGTCGCTGTAGCACAGCGAGTTTGCGATGTTCGGGAACTGCTGCCCATCCAATCCGCTGCGCAGCAGATCGATCGCGCAGTGCAGCTCGGGGTCGCTGTTGTAGTAGATGCTGGGCTTGTAACCATTCTGCTTGAGGTTGTTCACCTCATAGGTGGTCATACCAAAGATGAGAATGTTCCCGTCCCCGACATGCTCGTCAATTTCAATGTTCGCACCGTCCAGCGTTCCCAGCGTGATTGCGCCGTTGAGCATCAGCTTCATGTTGCCGGTACCAGACGCCTCGGTACCCGCCAGCGAGATCTGCTCGGAAATTTCCGATGCAGGCATCAGCAGCTCCGAAAGGGTGACGCTATAGTTTTCAAGGAAGACAATCCGCAGCTTATCCCGCACCACAGGGTCTTTTTCGATCAGGTCGCGCAGGGTGCAGATAAACTTGATGATCTGCTTTGCCAAAAAGTAGCCGGGGGCCGCCTTCGCGCCAAAAATATAGGTTTTGGGGGTGAAGGGGTCGTTGGGGTGATCCTTGATCCAGAGGTATTGGGTAAGGATGTGCATGGCGTTCAGATGCTGGCGCTTGTATTCATGCAGCCGCTTCACCTGCACATCAAAGATCGAGTCGGTGTTCAAAACCACCCCGCTGGTCTCCTGCACATATTTTGCCAGCCGCTTTTTGTTCTCCAGCTTGACCTGGGCCAGCCGCTTGAGGACCGCGTCATCCTCCGCGAACGCCTCGAACTTCGCCAGCTGGGACATATCGCGCAGCCAGCCGTCTCCGATGGTATCGTAAAGCAGCTGGGTCAGCCCTGGATTGGACTGGTAGAGCCAGCGGCGGGAGGCGATACCGTTGGTGACATTTTTGAACTTGTGGGGGGTCAGCTTGTAATAGTCGTGGAACACGCTGTCCTTGATAATCTGCGAGTGCAGCGCCGAAACACCGTTGACGCTGTGGGAGGCGATGACCGACAGGTTGGCCATGCGCACCTGGAAATCGTAGATAATACGCATCCGGTCGATGTCGTATTGGTCGTAGTTTTTCTGATGCAGCTGCTCGCAGAACCGGCGGTCGATCTCGCAGACGATCTGGTAGATGCGCGGCAGCAGGTTGCGGAACAGGTCCTCATTCCATTTTTCCAGCGCCTCCGCCATAACCGTGTGGTTGGTATAGGCAAAGGTGCGGGTGACAACATCCCAGGCGTCGTCCCACTCGTAGCCGCAGTCATCCAGCAGAATGCGCATCAGCTCGGGGATTGCGAGGGTGGGGTGGGTGTCGTTGATCTGGATGGCGTTCTTTTCCGCAAAGTTGTCAAGCGTGCCGTACCAGACGATATGGCGGCGCACGATGTCGGACATCGAGGCGGCCACCAGGAAATATTGCTGCTTGAGGCGCAGCATCTTGCCTTCGTTGTGGTTGTCGTTGGGGTAGAGCACCTTGGAGATCGCCTCGCTCACCGAGGCGGCGCCGATCGCGTTGATATAATCCCCGCGGTTGAACGACTCCATATCAAATCCTGGGCTCTGTGCCTTCCAAAGCCGCAGCATAACAACGCCCTTGGTGCGGAAGCCAGGGACGTACATATCGTGCGGCACCGCGTAGACCGTCTGGTAGTCCACGTGGTTGATGTTGTGGTGTCCGCCCTCCCAGCTCTCCTCGATGTGGCCGCCAAAGTGGATGGGGACGGTGCGGTCGGGCTTGCTCTTGAGCCAGACGCTGCCGCCGGGCAGCCAGTAGTCAGGGGTTTCGGTCTGCCAGCCGTCGATAATGCGCTGTTTAAAGATGCCGTATTCATACAGAATGGAATAGCCCATTGCAGGCAGGTCGGCGGTCGCCATCGCGTCCAGATAGCACGCGGCCAGCCGTCCCAGTCCGCCGTTTCCCAGTCCCGCGTCCGGCTCAAGCGCGTACATCCGCTCCAGATCGATGCCCAGCTCCTGTAGCGCCTGTGCCATCGGCTCTTGGATATCCAGATTATACAGGCTGTTCTTGAGCGAACGGCCCATAAGGAATTCCATGCTGAGGTAATAAACGCGCTTTTGTGCGCAGGCGTTGGCGCGCGCGTTGAAAACTTTATATTGTTCACTGAGGATGTCAAGAACTACCCGACAGAGTGCCTCATAATAAGCGTCGTCCGAAGCATGGTCCGGATCAATTTGCATGTCGTTTTTAAAGGTGTCCAGCAGAGACGATTTTAAAGCCTCTTTAGAATAGCGTGGATTGCTCATTCTTCTGCCCTCCTACATTTTGGAAACTTGCCAGTTCCGGCTGCAATTCAGTCGTCAACATGCTTTTATTATAACGGATTTTTAAAAAATGTGCAAGGAAAAACTGGAAGAAAAAAGAAACAAAACTGAAATTATTTCATTTTCACAGCACAACAAGGCCCAAAACGTGCTTTTTTTACAAAGATACTTTAATCGGCGCGAAAAATGTATTATAATAAAAGCAGCCGAACGCAGATTGGAGGAAAAAACCGTGAATAGAGCGAACAGCATCAAAATTTGTATCAATGGGGTACATTATCATATCAATACCACCGAACCGGAGCAATATGTACAGGGATTGGCAAAGGAACTGGACGATACGGTAAAGGAAATTCTGGAAAAGAATCCAAGTATTTCCTTTAATGATGTGATGGTGCTCTGTGCCATCAATTATATCGACGCCTACAAGCGCAGCGAGGAGAATGCCGACCGGATGCGCAGCCAGCTTTCGGAGTATTTGGAGGATGCGGCCAAAGCGCGCATCGAGCTGGATGAGGTCAAACGGGAGAATGCACAGCTGCGCCGCCAGCAGAGCGCAAAGGAAACCCGCACACCCGAGAAGGATGTGAAATCGTGAGGGGGGTGGAGATCCTCGCACCTGCGGGCAGCAGCGGCGCACTCAAAGCGGCGGTCGCCTGTGGCGCGGATGCGGTTTATCTGGGGATCGATTGTCTGAACGCACGCCGCAACGCTGAAAATTTTACCGCGCAGACGCTGCCACAGGTGGTGCGCAACTGCCATATCCACGGGGTAAAGGTGTATCTGACCCTCAACACCGTCGTGCTTGAGCAGGAGCAGCCGCTTTTGCTAAAGGCGGCGCAGGCCGCCTGTGAAGCGGGCGTCGACGCGGTGATCGTGCAGGATTTGGGGGTTGCGGCACTGCTGCGCCGCTGCTGCCCGAAGCTGCGGCTGAACGCCTCCACCCAGATGGCGGTTCACAATCTGGATGGGGTGCGGATGCTCGAGCAGCTCGGCTTTTCGCGGGTGGTGCTGGCGCGCGAATGCAGCAGACAGGAGATCGAGCGGATTGTACAGGGCACCTCGCTGGAGGTGGAAGTGTTTGTGCATGGCGCGCTTTGCATGAGCGTTTCGGGCCAGTGCTACTTTTCGTCGGTGCTCGGCCAGCGCAGCGGCAACCGCGGCCTGTGCGCCCAGCCCTGCCGCCTGATCTTCCGAAGCTGCGCGAGCGATCATGCGCTTTCCCTCAAGGACGGCTGCCTGATCTCGCACTTGCAGGAGCTCATCGAGCTGGGGGTGAGCTCGCTGAAAATTGAGGGGCGCATGAAGCGGCCGGAGTATGTTGCGGCGGCGGTGAGCGCCTGCCGCGCTGCGCGCAGCGGCGAGCAGCCGGATTTGGAGCGGCTTGCGGCGGTGTTTTCCCGCAGCGGCTTCACCGACGGCTATTTTACCGGAAATCGGGATTTGGAGCTGTTCGGATACCGCAAAAAGGAGGACGTCACCGCGGCTTCCGGCGTCTTAAAGCAGCTGGAAACCCTCTACACCGACCCGCGCCAGCAGGTGCAGAAGGTCGGAATCCGCCTCGATTTTTCGATGCAGCAGGGGCAGTTCACCGATTTGCAGGTGCAGGACTGCGACGGAAACGTCGTCTGCGTGCAGGGCGAGCTGCCACAGGTTGCGCTACATAAGTCGACCACCCAGGAGCGCGCGCAGGCTGCCTTGCAGAAGACCGGCGGCACCCCCTATTGGATTGAGGAGCTGAACTGCGAGGTCGGGGAGGGGCTGATGTTGCCCGCTTCGGCGATCAATGCGATGCGCCGCGACGCGCTTATCCAGCTGGACGAGCTGCGCGGCGAATGCAAGCCGATCCCGTTTGCGCGGGAAAAGGCGCCGGAGCTGCTGACCCATACCGTTGCAAAGCGGCCTGCGATGCGCGCGCGGCTGTACCGCTTGGAGCAGCTGGTACCCGAGCTGGTAAAGCGCGCCGAGCTTATCACGCTGCCGGTGCCCGAGCTGCTGCGGCTTTGCAGCGAGAAGACCCCTGATTTTCTGGACAAGCTGTGCATCGGGCTGCCGCGGATGCTGTTTGAGGGGTCGGAGCAGCTGCACAGCCAGCTTGCACAGCTGCGGGAGCTGGGCATCCTCCATGCGTCGGTGGGCAACCTGGGCAGCCTGAACATCGCGCTGGAGCATGACCTTCTGCTGCACGCCGAGCCGTTCTTCAATGTGCTCAACCCGCTGGCCACCCAGACGCTGGCCGAGTGGGAGTGCAGCGATGTGTGCCTCTCGCTGGAGGCGACCCTGGAGTCTGCAAAATGGCTGAAAAGCCCCGTCCCGACCGGTGTGGTCGCCTATGGGCGGCTCCCGCTGATGACCATGCGCACCTGTCCGGTGCAGGTGTCGGCCGGCTGCGCCCGCTGCAAGGAGGGCGAGAATGCCATCACCGACCGGCGCGGGACGGCATTTTACACAAGCTGCGCCTACGGCTGCGCCGAGCTGCTGAACACCGTGCCGCTTTATATGGGCGACCGCCTGGACGAGCTGCGGGGGCTGGACTTTTACGAGATGTGGTTTACCACCGAGCGCCCAGAGCAGGTGAAGCAGGTGCTAAACGCCTGCCGGCGGGGCGAGGAGTGGCCGGAGAGCTTTACCAGAGGGCTTCTTTACAAGACCATCCAATAACAGCCAGGAGGTGGCGGTATGCTAGCAGGGAACCCGTTTGAATTTGCGATCTCTATGAGGGAGGTCGAGCTGTGGAATGCGAACAAAGCCTTTCGCAATGGGCTTTTGACCTTTTCGGTGGACGGCTTTTGCTTTCCGTCAAAGCAGCTGGTCAGCGTGACGCTGGTGTGTGCGGCTCCGGAGCTCAGCGACAAGCTTGCGCACATCCCGACCGACGAGGCGCTGCTCTGCGCGCCAAAAGCACAGGCGTTCGAGACACTCTACAGCAGGGTGTATAACCAGCAGGACTACCGCTATGAGCTCTCGCCGCAGGAGCTCAGCGACAGGGGCTGCCTGGTCTTTGCGGTGCGCGATGCGGCGCAGGTGCGGATTTTGGCGGCGGAGCTGGCGTATGACAAGGAGCGCGGCGCGCATGACTGCCGGAATGCCAAAATTCAGCAGGCGTACATCAGCTGCGAGGAGCTCGAGGAGCTTGCGCTTGCGCTAAAGCAGGCACAGGAGCAGTGGAAGCGGGAGGACGAGGTGTTGCGGCTGAAAAAATTGCGGGAGTCGGCGCAGCTGCCGCAGCTGGCGACCGCCGGCAGCGTGGGCTACGACCTGTGCGCGGACCTACAGCAGCCGTTGACCCTGCAGCCTGGCCAGACCCAGACGGTTCCTACCGGCCTGGCGGCGCAGCTTCCGCAGGGATGCGCAGGCTTTATTTTTGCGCGCAGCGGCCTGGGGGTCCGGCATGGCATCGTGCCGGCCAATTGTGTGGGGGTTATCGACAACGATTATCGCGGTGAGCTGCTGATCGGGCTGTACAACCATTCCTCCCAGCCGTTCACCATCCAACCGGGCGACCGGATTGCGCAGCTGGTGCTGATGCCGGTACATACGCCGCCAATCCAGCTTTGCGAGCAGCTGGACGAAAGCGAGCGCGGCGCTGGGGGGTTCGGCTCGACGGGGCTGGGGTCCGAGCGCTGAGCGCCGGAAAATTAGGAGGTTAGAGAGATGCGGAAATTGATTCTGTTTGTATTTTTTACCGTTGCGGCGGTC
>CAJUJI010000085.1:8604-12296 GCA_910586875.1 uncultured Anaerotruncus sp.
CGCTGGCGGCGCAGGTGCCGTTTTTGTCCTGGCTGGCGTTCGGCAAGAGCATTGGGCTGCCGGTCGAAAATCCGATGGTGCTGGATCTGTCGGTGATTAAAATTGCGTTCGGGCTTGAGGTTGGTGTGACGGTCGCGCATATCCTGTGCTTTATCGGGGCGTTTTTTGGATATCGCTACACGGTCAAGGCGATGGGGCTGAATCAGAATGAAAAGGCTTGAGGTGGTTTTGGCCTCCCAGTCGCCGCGGCGGCAGGAGCTGCTGAAATTTTTGTTGGATTCGTTTACCATCCGCGTTTCGGATGTGGAGGAGACGCTGCCGCAGGGGATTGCGCCAGACAGGGCGGTGGAGCTGCTTGCGCAGCGCAAGGCGCAGGCGGTGCTGCCCGATTGCCCGCAGGCGCTGGTGATCGGCGCGGATACGGTGGTCGCGGTGGATGGACTGATTTTGGGCAAGCCGCAGGACGCGGCCGATGCGGCAGCGATGCTGCGGCGGCTTTCGGGCAAGCGGCACCAGGTGTATACCGGTGTGGCGCTGTGCCATGAGCAGGGGTGCGAGGTGTTTTCCTGCTGCACCGAGGTGGAGTTTGCGGCCCTTTCCGAGCAGGAGATCGCGTGGTATCTCGCGACGGGGGAGCCGTTTGATAAGGCGGGCAGCTACGGCATCCAAGGGTATGGAGCAAGGTTTGTGCGGGCGGTTTATGGGGACTATTTTAATGTGATGGGGCTGCCAATCCAGAGCATCTATCAGAAACTGGGCAGTTTGTACAATAATTTGTATCCAGAACGAAGGATTTAGCAAGAAAAAGTCGATTGTGCAATTTCCACAAACAAGGTATAATGTAAGGAAAGAAGATTTTTGCGGGTGGCAGCGCTGCCCTCAACAAAGATAAAACAAGGCAGTAATAATAAAAGGGGACTGGGACAATGTTTAGTAAGGATATCGGGATTGATCTGGGTACTGCGAATACACTGATTTTTATGAGAGGAAAGGGCATCATCATGCGGGAGCCGTCGGTTGTGGCGGTGGATACGCGCAATGACACGGTGCGTTATGTGGGGCGTGAGGCAAAAGAGGTGATCGGACGTACACCGGGCAGCATTGTCGCGGTGCGCCCGCTCAAGGACGGCGTCATCGCGGATTTTGACATCACCGCGTCGATGCTCCAGCTTTTTATCAAGAAGGCGCTGAACAGCTCGGTGATGGCGCGCCCGCGGGTGATCATCTGCATTCCGTCGGGCGTTACGGCGGTGGAGCGGCGTGCGGTGCGCGAGGCGGCGCTCAAGGCGGGTGCAAAGCATGTTTCGATCATCGAGGAGCCGATGGCGGCCGCAATCGGTGCGGGCTTGCCGGTGGCGGACGCGACCGGCAGCATGGTGGTGGACATCGGCGGCGGCACCAGCGAGGTAGCGGTGATCTCGCTGGGCGGCATCGTGGCGGCGCGCTCGGTGCGGGTCGGCGGGGATGAGCTGGATAACTCGATCATCCAATATATCAAACGCAAATACAATCTGCTCATCGGTGAGCGCACGGCGGAGGATGTGAAAATTAACATCGGTTCGGCCTACCCGTTTGAGGGCGAGGCCACCATGGAGATCAAGGGCCGCGACCTGATGGACGGACTGCCGAAGAATATCACCATTTCGTCGGTGGAAATCCGCGAGGCGCTTGCGGACCCGCTGTCGATGATCATTGATGCAATCCGCGTCACGCTGGAGAAAACACCGCCGGAGCTTTCGGCGGATATCATCGACCACGGCATCACCCTGACCGGCGGCGGCGGGCTGCTGCACGGGCTGGATCAGCTGATCGCAAACGAGACGGGGATGCCGGTGTATATCGCGGAAAATCCGCTGGATTGTGTGGCGCTGGGCACCGGCAAGGTGCTCGACGACATCGACCGCCTGCGCGAGCTGCTTTCCGACGACGACAGAGGCTATTGATTTTGATACTGCATGAACGCGAAGCCTTGTTTGCCTTTGGGCAGGCAGGGCTTTGTGGGGCTATCCTGCGGCCGCAGTAAATGTTTGGAGGCAACCCTTGGGAGATTTTTTCAAAAGCACACGATTTAAAATATTGCTGGGTGTGCTCATCCTGCTGCTGTTTTTTATGCTGCGGGCGGCCTATACCGGCGGTCTGTCCCCGCTGATTTCACAGGCGCTGGGCTTGATTGTCACACCTTTGCAGCGGACCTCCTCCGCAATTGCCGATTCGGTGGGCGGCTTTTTCCAGCGTTACACCTATGTGGACCAGATCGCAAAGCAGAATGACCAGCTGCAAGAGGAGGTAAACCAGCTGCGCGCGCAGCTGGTGGAGCTCGAGCAGTTCCGCCAGGAGAACGCAAGCCTGCGGGAGTTTTTGGATATCAAGCAGAAGAATCCGGACTTTGCGCTGGAGCCGGCGGCGATTGTTGCGCGTGACCCGAACGACCGCTTTTATTCCATCACGGTGGACAAGGGCACGCTCGACGGGGTTTCGCTGCGCGATCCGGTGATCTCGCCGGAGGGACTGGTCGGGGTGGTCAATGAGGTCGGGCTGAACTGGGCAAAGGTGCTGACCATCCTGGACGTGGGGGTTAACGCGGGCGCCTATGACGTGCGTACCCGCGATATCGGAATTGTGACGGGGGACATCCACCTGGCGGCGGAGGGGATGTGTAAGCTGTCCTACCTGCCGCGGGAGAGCGGCGCCTCGGTGGGAGATTTGGTGGTGACAACCGGCGGCGGCCTGTTCCCCAAGGACCTTGTGATTGGAAAAATTTCCGACGTCGCCTTTGATAAGGGGGAGGTTTCGCTTTATGCGCAGATCACCCCCACTGCGGACATCCGCGGCCTGACCGATGTTATGATTATCAAGTCGTTCAACGGCCAGGAGGAGGTGCAGGATGACCAATAAACGCGGCGTTTATGTGGCAAAATATACTGCGTATTTCTTTGTGCTGGTGTGCCTTTATGTGCTGCAAACCACCCCCAGCTTTATGGCGGTGTTCGGCATCAAGCCAAACCTTGTCATCCCTGCCGCGATCTGCATCGCGATGCTCGAGGGGGAGTTTACCGGCGGCTTGTATGGCGCGCTGGCGGGCGCGCTGTGCGATCTGGGGGACTTTTGCATCTTCGGCTTTAACGCGATCATCCTTTTGATCGCCTGCGTGCTGGCGGGGCTGATGGTCATTTATATGCTGCGTGCAACCGTGCTCAATTTTGTGCTGTTGGCGTTTGGCGCACTGCTGGCACGCACCTTGCTGGATTACCTGCTCAATTATTATATGTGGGGCTATGAAGGGGTCTGGATGGTGCTGGTCTATAAGATGCTGCCCACTGTGATCTATTCGGCTGCGGCCGCTCCGGTTTCGTATTACCTGCTTTGTTGGCTGCATGGGTGGTTTGCTGTGCGGCTGGAAAGTTGAGCCGCCTCACGCCAGCGGGCGATGCAAACGTTTCGCCAGCCTTTCCAAAGGCTGCGGATTCCAAAGGCGGCGCCTTTGGCCGCGCTTCGCAAAGCGCGGAACTCCTTTTCCGTAAAAGCGGATTTTTGGGGGTGAATTGCCGCGCAGCGGCAAGAGGGGTGCTTTTTGCAAGAGAAAAAGCATCCCTTGCTAGCGTTCCTGATGCCGCCTGCGGTGAGGGGTGCCACGCTGCGCGTGGCGGGGCTTGGGGTTGCCGCCTGCGGCGGCGGGCTGGGCTGCTGCTGGC
>CAJUJI010000086.1:0-4053 GCA_910586875.1 uncultured Anaerotruncus sp.
GACAGGGATAGGAGGTGACCACCAAATGGTTGAACGAAAAGAATACCTGCAAAGGCTGCTCGACTGGAAGGACGAGCAGGTGATCAAAGTAGTGACAGGGATCCGCCGGTGCGGCAAATCTACGCTGCTGGGACAATACCAAAATCACCTGCTGGCAAATGGTGTGACAGAGGAGCAGATCATCTCCATCAATTTTGAAGAGCTGGAGTATGAGCATCTTTTGGATTATCGGGCGCTGTATCAGTACATCAAGGAGAGGCTTTGCTCCGGGAAGATGACCTATATCTTCCTGGACGAGATTCAAAAAGTCCCTGCCTTTGAAAAGGCGGTAGACAGCCTGTATGTTAAGGGGAATACCGACCTTTATATCACCGGCTCCAACGCCTACCTGCTTTCCGGGGCTCTGGCGACCTTTCTCACGGGGAGATATGTGGAGATTTCCATGTTGCCCCTTTCTTTCCGGGAATACTGCGAAATAGCCGGCCGTTCTCCCGACCAGGCGTTTGCGGGGTACCTGCAAAACGGCGGGATGCCTTATATCGCAGCTATGGACCGGACCCAGGAAAAGGTGGAGACTTACCTGGAGGGGATCTACAACACCGTTATTGTCAAAGACATTGAGGACAGACAGAGCCGCAAGGAGAGTGATCCTGAAAAGCGCAAGGTAAGGGATATTGCGCTGCTCAAAACCATCGCGCGGTATTTAGCCAGCGTGATCGGCAGCCCTGTATCGGTGAAAAGCGTCACCGATTATCTCACTTCCGGCGGCCGGAAAATCTCTCCCAACACGGTAAACGACTATATGGAGGCCCTCACCGAGTCCTTCGTCTTTTATCCGGCGGAACGGTTCGACATCGTTGGCAAGCAGCTTCTGAAGGCAAACCGCAAATGGTATATGGTCGATTTGGGACTTCGCAGCCATATCCTTCCGCGAAAAAATTATGACCTGGGGTTTTCTATTGAAAATGTGGTCTATTTTGAGTTGCTGCGCCGGGGATACCAGGTCAGCATCGGGAAATATGCCGCCGCCGAGGTAAATTTTGTAGCACAGAGGCAGGGGGTGCTGACCTATTTCCAGGTCACGGCGGATATGACCGCAGAGGAAACCTTTGAACGGGAACTGCGTCCGCTACGAAGCATTCGGGATAACTACGAAAAAATCGTGCTGACACTGGACCGGTTCACGGTTGGCAACTATGAGGGGATACAGGTGGTCAATGTTTTGGATTGGCTAACAGATTATGCTCCCCACAGATGAAAAGAGGGACAGCCCCAAAAAATGAGTTGTCCCTTTTGCCGTAGAAATGAGTTTACTGCTTCAGCAGTTTCCCCAAAGGCACCAGCTGGATCTTAGGCTCCCGCAGCTGGCCACGGTTTGCCTCCAGCAGCTTCTCGGCCTCCTGCCGGGTCGCACAGAACGCGGCATATGCCGGAACCTCCCGGATCCAGTAAAGATTCGCGCTCTCCAGACCATAGCAGTAGAGGTAGCTTTCCACACCGTCGATAAGAACCTTCTCGCCCTCCTGCCCGTCCATCTCCTGGCCAAGCAGCTCGTCCAGCGGCCGGACCGAAACTGGCAGCTGTTCCCCGCGCCTTTCATATACGCACCGGATCAACTCCTCCCAGGAATCAAAGGTCAGATCTGCCTGGGGGTCATAGTCGATCTCGGTGCTTTCGCTGTAAACACGGAGGAAATCCGGCATATACTCGTCGTTTTCTTCGGCGTAGGGGTACTTTTCAATGCGGGTCTCAACGATGGCAAACAGCTGCTGCCCGTCGAAATTAGCTGAGATTGTTTCGCTCGTCATCCGCCAAGCCTCCTTTTCGTCTTACTATTTTATACTATCTTACCAGACAATACAATAAGGAATTAAAAGTAAATATTTTGAAGTAAAAATCAATCGTGCCGAGGCAACAAAGCGGCCGCCGGCAGAAACCAGTGACCGCTCCGAAATGGTTTGTGCAAGGATATTATTTCACAAACACCTATGAACCTTTGTCAAATCCTGTCACGGGAGAAGCGGTTATCCGCTATCTGCTCCGGTAGGAGGATTCCCCCCAGCGGTAGATATGCCGCATACAAGATTCCCCTTCCAGCAAAGTGAAGGTAAAGCCTTGCAGCTCCTGCCAGTCTGACAGGAGGGAGAAACCTTTGTAGCCTGTCCCATCGGTGAGCTTGACCTCAAAAGCCTGTTTCTTTTCCCAGTCCACCAGAGTGCTTTCCGCCACCGTCTCACCGCCGTGAGGGCAGTGGGTGCGGGCAAAACGGATGTCGGTACCCGGATGGCTCTGCTGGTACTCGCTGACAACAGCCGCCTCCAGCAGATCTCCGAACAAAGGCTTGTGTTCATCGGCAATTTGGGCCTCTGCCATCCGCCGCAGCTTCTCGGTAAAATGGAACCGCAGGAACGGCGCCTGCACATAACACTTATAGGACTCGGAGTCCTCATACAGATTGGGAAGCACTGTGATCACGCCTCAGTCCACCAGGAAGTCCAGCAGCGCCACCGTTTCCGTCCGCTTCATCCGGTAGCCCCCGGTCTGTTCGGTTCAGACTGAAGTATTCCTTGAACTCCCTGGCCACCTGTTTGGAGATTTGGGCGTCCAGCACCTCAAAGTCCCTGATCAGGGAAACGGGCAGCTGAAAGCTCTTGTTGGAAACATAGTTGCTGGAGAGGAAGAGCGCCGTGTTGACATAGCCCTTCCAGTCCACCGATTCATTCTCCGGCTTCAGCCAGACGAAGACCTCATTTTCCGGCTGGTCTGCACATAGTCGGGAATATCCACCGGCGTCTGAAACAGCCCGCCGGATCTTATATACTCCATGAACTGGTCGAAGCTGGGGCCTTCTGTTTGCAGTACAAAGCGACAGTGTTCATAGAAGCTCAGGTACGGGACGCGGATCACATCACAGCGGTCATACAGCGTCCGCTTTCCCGCCACATAAAGGGCCAACAGATTCGTCCCCGTAATCACAACTTTATGGCCATACAGCCGCACCTGGGTATCGTACAGATAGCTTCCGCTGTTCAGGAAATTGGAGAAGAAGCTGATCTCATCAATGAAGATGTAGGAAAGCTTCCGGTGGGCCTCCAGCTCCAGATAGAGGTCGTCAAAGTTGTCGCCCTTCATCCCTGTGAAATAGCCGATCTCATCGGCGGAAACGCCCTGCGCCAGCAGCTTTTTGATCGCTTGCAGCAGAAGGGTGGTCTTTCCTGTCCGACGCAAGCCATATAAAGCGCATACGCGCAAGCAGCCGTTGTTCTGGCTGTCTAAATAGTTCATCAGGTCATTCAGCTGTCGACGCGGCTCTTTGGGAGTCGCAAGCAGGCGCAGCTGTTCGCCTATGATAAAGGTCATGGTCGATCACCTCGTTCCTATTGTTCATTATAGCACAGGGGGAGCGGATCCGGACAGCTGTCTCCGGTGCGGCTGAAGCCGATATAATTCCCCATGTCAAGGTAGGCCATCTTGCTGTGGTTGATGAGGTACGCCCCTTTTGTTTTGATCTGAACGGCAAATTGGAGCATATCCGGAGGGAACTGTTTCGGTAAAATAATCCGGCTGGCGCTGATTCTGTCCCGCGCTGTTTCGTAATACTCCATGAATTCCTCCTCCGGCAGGGCATCCACATAAAGGTCGATGCCAGGCTGATAGGTCTCATCGGCAAAGGCTCCCATCCAGCAGACCCTTTGGGGCCTTTGAGAAAGAAGGATATAGACAGCGTTAGCAAGCTGGTTACCAGGACCGATCACATTGAGAACGCCTAACCTTTCGGGTACGCCAAAATCAGCAGGGTCGATCCGCCTCAGCTTTTTGCCGTCACAAACAACGACTCTGAAATTCTGTTCTATCTTCATTTCCTTTCTGAAAACCAAGGTGCCGGAGGATTGATCCCCCGGCACCCTTTTTTTGTTATTCGGCGGCCATCTGAAGGAATTGCTCCTCAATGATGACCGTGATTCCTAAATCCCTTACCTTGGTCAGCTTGCTGCCTGCTTTTTCTCCCGCCAGAACGAAATCTGTCTTTTTGGAGACGCTGCTGGCAGCTCT
>CAJUJI010000086.1:4063-12214 GCA_910586875.1 uncultured Anaerotruncus sp.
GCTTCTCGATCCGGGCCTGGATACCGGCGCGGGTGAAATTCTCCAGCGTGCCGGTGACAACGATCGTTTTTCCGGAGAACGGATTCTCCGCAGCCTTCTCGATATTCATGTCCATAAAAATGACCTCCCTTTTCATTTCTTCCCACAGAGCCCTATGCCCTGCTTCCTCGAACCAGGTGTAGCTGATATTGTGCAGCGTCGCGCGGGAGACGGTCGCCCCATCGATCTCCACCGGGTCGAAAACGGCCACTGGGTTGATAAGGCCGGTGCGGGTGGGATTCCACTGGATCCCCCGCAGTACCGTTTCATACAGCTCATCGTCAAACTTGAAGGCCAGGCCGTCCTGATAATGGTGCCCGGTCCGTCCCAGGGAACGGGAGTAGTCGATCTCATCAAAGGACACCACGATCCCGTCGATGGGAATATCCTCGGCGGCCGCCTTATTCCGCAGGTTGCCGATCCACTGCTCCAGCTCATCCACCGTTACCGGCGGAGTGGGATTTTTCAGCAGATAGCGGCCGCAGGCGGAAAAGCCCAGCTTTTTAACACCGTGAGCTTGGCGTGCTTGCTGTTCGGTGTGAGGGTAAAGCCGTCCAGACCTTCCAGTACACCGAAGGGGCTGAACCGAAAGCGGCGCTCGGCACAGGCGGAAGCATCGAAGCTGCGGACCGAGCCCGCCGCAAGCTTGCGGGCGTTTTTGTGGGGCCTGCCGGAGCTGTCCAGCAGATGCTCCTTCACCTTTTCAAAATCACCTTTGCGGATGTACGCCTCACCTGTCACCACCAGCCGGCCTCGATAAGGAATCTGCTGGGGGATACCGGCGATGGCCGGCGCATTGTGGATGATGTCCTCGCCTACATCCCCGTTGCCACGGGTGGAGGCACGCACCAGTTTACCATCTTCATACCCCAGCTTCACGGTCAGGCCGTCGTATTTGTACATGAGCATCACCGGACGGCTTTCGATAAAGGCTGATACCTCCTCCATCAACTTTGTCTTATCCAAGGAAAGCAGCGGAATGGGGTGCGAAACCTTTTCCAAGCCGTCTACCACCTGGTAGCCCACGGTCTGGGTGGGGGAGTTGGCCATGATGCAGCCAGCTCATGTATCTGCATGATCTTATCCATAAAAAACTTCCTTTCCTGTTGGAAGATGGCAGCGAGTCCTCCGCCGAAAAAGGGAGGATGCACATTAAACGGCAAATAGAGGACGGGGTAAAATCCTGCTCCATGGTTTTGCTGTCGCTTCCTAGCTGTTCAAAAACGGTTCCCAGAATATCCTCCAGTTTTCCGGTGCGGTTGTTTTCAGAAATTGCATCAAGTAGTAGCCCTAACATTTCGGAGAACAGCTCCCATTCCTGTTTGGTATATTGCTCCCGAATTTTACCGGCTGATTTCAGCCGCTTGCTCAGATGGACCGGGTCTGTCCGGTTGCTGATTTGACAGGCTGTCAGATATGCCTCCTGTCAAACCTGTCGTAGACTCGGTCGAGCCGCTTGATCATTTCCGCAGAAGCATCATTCTTCAAGTTCATTCCGCCCTTTCAAAATGAAATACAGGGGCAGACGGCCGTTTTGCCGCTTCCTGCCGCTTCCGCAGCGCCTGATGAAACCGAGCCCCTAAAATGCCGCTGCTGGCATGGGTTCCGGAATGTCGTAGAATTCTCCCACAGGGGGCTCCTCATACCGGTCGTCCACCGGAGGATACATACTGCCTGGGTAGGAGGCGCGCAGGAATCATCCGGCAGAGGAGGCTGCGTCTGGCTGTTCTTTGGAGCAACTTTGAGTCCGGTGAACTCAAAGCCCTCCGACTTGGCGATCCCCTACTGGATGTACCGGGGAAGGGTCTGAAAGGTGGGATAGGTGCCCGCATCGTCCAGGTCAAAGATGACCGGGTCCACTGTCGGAGCCTTCTTCCCCATCATGGGGATGATGGTCTCGATGTTGGCATAGTCGCCGTTCTCACCGGTCTTGTGCATCACCTGGAGAACAGCCCCCGGCGCCCAGGACCTTACGCAGGTCAAAGCCTTTCAGCTCCTGGGGCGTAAAGGACTTGCCCCGCCAGAACTGGAGCGCCTTACGCAGATTGCTCTTGTCCGAAAGGGAGTTGGTGAACTCCTTGGAGATCTGCCGGGGGTACTCCTGGTCGCCAATCTTGACAGTCTGGCCCAGTACCTCCCAGACAAGACGGATCTTACGGAAACTGGTCCCAAACAGGGGATTATTCTGTACCCCCATATCAATGAGCATGGTGCAGACGGCCTCGTACATACCTTCGGACATCGGGGGATACGCTCACTGTTTTGCGATCAACATGATTCTTTCCTCGCTTTCTGTTTTTGTCTATTTCCCGCCGCAAAAACGGCTCATGCGACAATCACGCCGCTCGGATATACAGGGCGATCAGCTTCGCCAGATTCTGAGGCAGTTGGTTCAGGTCTTTGATGTCCAGGTACCCCTCCTGGTAGATGCGCTCAATGTTTTTGCCGGTCGTCCCCGATTGCCGCGGCAAACAGGGTGACGCCTTTGTTTGTGTACTCCCGGCGAATCCCCCATAGGTCTGCTTCCGCACCTGTGCCGAAATAGTCGTCGTCGCTTGGCTGCCCATCCGAAATGAGGATCAGCAGCTTGTACTGCTCCGGCCGTTTGACCAGGTGTTCCGCCACATAGCGCAGGGCAGCGCCGTCCCGGTTGCAGCCCCGTGCGGACATATCCATCATGCGGTAGCAGTCCTTGCCGTCTATGGAATGAAAATCGGCGTAGGAGAAAAGCTCCACCTGCTTGCCGCCCGCGGTATGGCCCATGATCATCACGGGGATATGCAACCTTTTGCAGAAATCACAGATGACGATGCTGGCCCATGGCCGTTCTGCTTTCCGCCCTGCCTGCGGTCCTTCAGCGCCTGCAACACCTGCTTCTGCATCCGTTTGGAGAGCAGCAGCAGGGGCGCCGAGACCCGGCTGTATTCCTGGGCCAGATACTCCGGCACCACGCTCATCCGGTTCACCGTCACATGGATGCCCAGATGGGCATTCCCATAGTGGATATGGTTGGCTTCTGCCTGGAGTTCCTCGGAAAGCTCCTGTTCCATCCGCGTGTTGACACGGTCCTCCGCCACACTGGAGAGCAGCCGGTCGATGTCCTTCCCGCATTCCTCATACCCGGCCCCGCCATAGTTCTGATCGAATACGACAGAGCCGCCAGTTTCGGCCTCCGGGTCATCGGTTTGGGTCAGGGCGATGCGGTCGCCGTCCTGCTCACCCACTCCGTTCACATCGAACCGGCTGTTGGGGTCACTCTTTTCATTGGGAGTAAAGTACCCCACAGGCCGGCTGCTGCCGGCGGGAGCGCTGGAGGTCTCCTGTAGTTCCCCGGAGGGCTTTTCCAGGTCCTCCTCCAGCTTACTGTCGTCTATGCGGGTATCGACCTCGTCAATGGTGGCCCGAACTACCGCCGAGGCGGACAGGTCATCCCAGTCCCGGAGGTTGACCGCGTCACCGTCGGCTGCCGGCGCGCTTTTCGCCTGCTGCTGTCCGATCTCCTCAAGGGAGCAACGGGACAGCATCTCCAGCTTGATACGGCTAGAGCGTTCAAAAAGCACATCCGCAAAGTTCCAGTCAGGGACGCCGGAGAGGCGTATTTTGGCCGAACCGCAGAAGAAGCCGGGTTTGCCGGCCCTTTCCCTTTTTGTGCAAGCGGCTCCTTTTTCCAGAAGCGGTGCAGCTCCAGCACCTTGGCGATAAACCAGATGAGGGTGGCTGCCATAAGCAGATACTGCCCTGCATCGCCACAGAAGGCCATGATGATGAGAAACATCATCGCCAGACATTTGAGATCGGTAAATTTGAATCCGTTCATACTCTCTCCTCCCGTTTTTGGACATAAAAAAAGAGAGGAACCATCACCCCGCCTTGCGGGTATGACAATTCCTCTCAGTTTCCCCTCCCGTCCATTGGACTAAAAGGGCAGCTTATCTCCAGAGACTCGGATCTCTTCGATCTCATCGTTTCCGGCATCAGGCGGCTGCTGTGCCGCTGGGGGCTGTACCTCTTTCTTCCCGTTGCCGGGGATATACTCCAGGTCGTACAGCGTGATTTTCGGAGCCATCCCCTCGCTGCCATCCTTGCGCTTAAACTTCTCCAGCTCCTGCGCACCGATGACATGGACCAGGGATCCTTTTGATACTTTCAGCCGTATCAATCGGGCTTGGCGCATCCCCAAAAGGGATGACTGCACCGGTTTCCGAGGGAACAGGGACCTCCGCTTCCAGGAATGTGGAACTGTCAAGATGTTCTTTGCCCTGCATATTGTAATTGACAAGGAACAGCACCGTCAGATTTTTGACCGCTTCCCCTTCGATCCTGATGGCGGTATCCTTCCAGTGGCCAATTTTGACAACGGCGTTGATATACTCATCCGCCAAATTGACACCCCCCGGTATAGCCCACCTTTCCGTCAATAACCGTGATTTTGCGGTGATCCCGATTGTTATGGATATGAGAAAGGATCGGTGTAAACTTGCAGGCAGGGACACAGTGGATCCCCTCATCAGAAAGCTGTTCGTAATAACGCTCCGGTAGCGTCAGCATACAGCCGAAGTTGTCGTACAGAAAATAGACAGAAACGCCCTGCGCCGCTTTTTCCCGCAGGATCGCGTGGATCGGGTCCCACATCTTTCCTTCCTCCACAATGAAATACTCCATCAGAATGAACCGCCCTGCCTGCCGCAAATCCTCCAGCAGCGCGGTATGGAAGTCCTCTCCTAACTTGTAATATGTTGTACTTGTCTGCCCCAAACATGGCATCCCCGCCGTGTGGTACAGATAATTTGCCTGTGCAAAGGCATCCGCATTTTCATTCTCCAGGGCTTGTACGCGTTCTGTCTGTACCAGATAAGGCGCTGTTTCCTTTGCCGCCGCCTTGTAACGCATATATTCCTTTTTGCTTGTTTCGTTGCTGGACAGCGGCATAAAAATAAATGCGCCAAGGACCGGCAGCAAAAGGAGAATGATAAGCTATGGGATTTTCAACTATGGAATTTCCTCCCGGTTGAGCAGATAGAGCAGCACGCCGATGTGAAAGATCCATCCAAGGACCGTAATGGGAAGGAAATATTCATACAGCAGCGTAAAGGCAGCGACCAGCTGTACAAACTCCAGTACAATTCCAAGTGCCGCAAGAAAAAACGGGAACGGAAAAATTTTATCAGCCTGTCCACTTCATAACCCCCTTTGAATGTATAGATTTCATCATATCACCTTATTGTTTGCGGAATGCTTAGCTTTTGTTTTTGTTTTGTTAATCGTATCGGTCAGATCACATTCTGCTAAAAAATTGGGGTAGACATTTCTTTTTTAATAATTCTCAAACACGATTCAAGTAAAGCAAAAACATTCGGCCGTTATAATAACATCATCAACCGCAAACGCAAAGACCCAAAAATTTGAAATTGATCAAAGGAGAGATTTATTCATGAAAAAAAGCAGTTTTGTGGCGATGATCCTTGGAACCATCGGCGGTGTATTCTTCGCGCTGGGTATGTGCATGGCTCTGCTTCCGGAGTGGGGTCTGGCCACACAGGGGACGGTCTGCGGCGTGATCGGCCTGATCATCCTGCTTATCGCCTTAATAGTCTGGCGGAAGATGACCGGCAAGGCCCCCATCAAGCTCAATGGCAAGACCGTGGCCGCAGTTGCCGTTTGGGTGGTGGGGGCGCTGCTGGGAGTAGGAATGTGCCTGTCGATGGTGTTCAACCGGATGGTGATTGGCATCATTGTGGGACTGGTGGGCATTGTAGTCTTGCTGATGCTGATCCCGCTGCTCAAGGGCATCCACGATTAACACTTCGGGAAAGAACGGCGCAAATTATGATTTTATTAAGGAGTGAAACAACATGGCAGAATCCAAATTTGTAAAGGCGAACGAGAAGATCGCAGAGGCAGTGGTCGGCGGTTATAAAAAGATTGAGGACGGTGTCGTGGGCGGCTACAAGAAGATCGAGGAGGGCGTGGTCAGCGGGTTCGGCAAGCTCACGGACAAGTTCGTGAGCGAGCTTCTGACCCATGAGGGTGAATCTGTAGAAGAAGCCAAAGCCCGGCTCGCCGCAAAGGAGGCGAAACGCCATGAGGCCGCCAGGGCGGAGGCGGAGAAACGCGCGGCGGCGCACCCGACACCAGCGGGTCTCAGCGGCGATATTGCCAGGGCCAGCGTTAAGGCCAGCAAAAATGCCGGAAAGCGCCCCTAAGAGTCTTGAACGAAAGATCAAAACCGGGCCTATGCAAATGCACAGGCCCGGTTGAACTAAAACAAAAAAACGTCTTTGAAAAAAGGCGGGCTTTTTAATGTAAAAAAACAAAACGCAAGCATTCGCGCAACAAGGGGGTGTTTGATATGCTTGCCAACAGTAACAAGCTGTTTTAGCAATATTTTGAATAGTTGTGGTGTGACTTTTTATGGCAGAAAACTGTATATCAATTTCACTCACCGGGGAGTATTCCCTGAGTTGGAAAAACTCTTTTTTCGGCAGCTTGCCCAGATGGGTCTCCAAATATCCACGGCGGCAAACTGAATATGAGCTACGAGGAGCTGGGTACATACTTCTTCCTCTACTCCGGCGGGGAGCCGCCGGTACGCAAAAAAGACATCATCTGGCTGTGCGAAGCCCACCCGGACTGCCAGTTCACCGCCTTCACCAACGGCACCCTCATCGACGAGGAATTTGCGGAGGAGATGCTGCGGGCGAAGAACTTCATCCCCGCCATCAGCGTGGAAGGGTTCGAAGCGGACACCGACTTCCGCCGGGGAGAAGAAACCTTTGCTGCTATGGAGCGGGCTATGAGCATCCTGTGGGAGAAGAAGCTGCCCTTCGGCCTTTCCTGCTGCTACACAAGCAAGAATGTGGAGATGATCGGCTCGGAAGAATACTTCGACCAGATGACCGCCTGGGGCACTCGGTTTTGCTGGCTGTTTACCTATAGCCGGTAGGCAACGAGGCGGTGCCGGAGCTGCTGGTGAGCGCGGATCAGTGCAGATTTATATACGAGCAGGTGCGGAAATTCCGGGAGCCCAAGCCGATCTTTACCCTGGACTTCTGGAATGATGGCGAATACTCGGAAGGGTGCCTTGCCGGGGGCCGGTTTTACCTGCACATCAACGCAGGCGGGGACTATGAGCCCTGCGCCTTTATCCACTATTCCGATACCAATGTGCGTACCCATACGCTTTTGGCGGCCCTCCAGGCCCCGCTGTTCACCGCCTACAAAGAGGGCCACCAAAACCCTGTCCTCTGCTGGATAATCCCCATGCGTTGGTGGAGACGGTGGAGCGGTCCAGCACTCATTCCACCGATCTCCAGTTCCCGGAGGATGTGCGGAAGCTGGCCGCAAAATGTGAGGAAAGGGCAAAGGCATGGGCGCCGGTGGCCTATGAAAAAGCGCCAGGGTATAATACTTTGCTGGTGCTGTGTTATAAAAACACTTGCCTAAATATCGTCTTTAGATATTTTGTCTACTCACTTTTTAGCATACGCAGAAATTCCTTGGAGGCTTTTGAAAATACTTGGTATTTCTTCCACACAATGCAAAGCCCTGCCTCCAAGACAGGATACAGTGGCCGAAAACAAAGTTCACTGTCCCCCGTAGTGTTGATAATTTTGTCTAATGTGATGGCATAACCGATGCCATTTTTGACAAAGAGAGACGCATTAAAAATCAAATCATAAGTCATAACAATATTCAGTTTGCTTACATCTCTTTTGAGCCAGGCCATCATATCGCTGCTAATAGATGCCTGGTGCGATACGATCAACGGCTTATCCCATAAATCCTTGGCGCAAATAGTGTCTTGTTTCGCCAGCGGACTGTCTTTTCGCATAAGAACACCCCAAACATCACAGGTTGGAAGCCGTATATAATCGTATCTGCTCACATCTACCGGCCCTACCAAAAGTCCAAAATCAATGAGTCCCTTATCCAGTTTTTCCATTACGATTTCGGCATCACCACTGTACATATGATAGCGGAGCAAAGGATATTTCTTTTGTAATTCTGCGGCGATTTGGGCGAACAAGGAAACCGCATCGGTTTCCCCTCCGCCAATATAAATATCTCCATTGATATTTTCATCCATATATGTATTTGATATTTTATTTTTCT
>CAJUJI010000087.1 GCA_910586875.1 uncultured Anaerotruncus sp.
TTCCAGTGAATTTTTCGTATCTTCTTTTGTCCAAAACAGATACTATTCTTGAGGTGATTGAAATGTCCCAGCAGAAAAAAGCTTGTAATTTAAACGATTTGATCAGCACCAACTATCAAGCAAAATCCTACTTTATGTCCCTGCCAGACTATGTACAGGGAAAAATCCAGCAGCAAACCGACAGCGTACACTCGATGGATGAGCTGCGGCGCTGTGCACAGAGCTTATTGCCCTCCCGTCAATCCACCTATTAAATCTTTTCTCTAAAAAGCCTCCTTTTGCTGGTGCTTCTATCCTGCAAAGGGAGGCTTTTTTCCGCATCTTCTCTCTCTTTGCTGCTCTTGACTCTGGGCATAAAATCCTATAAAATAACCATAGATCAAGGAGGCGAACGGCTTGAGCAGACAGGAAGCAGTAGAGCAATACACCAAGGCGCTAAAACAAGGCCGCAAATGCTACAAAGATTGTGTACTTCACGGAAGCTATCCCTACCTACAGATATTGGACGAAATTTTGAGCAATGCTGCGACCGCTGGCCAGGTCGAGCTGGGGGTTATTGAAATCCCCACCGAACAGATCACCGGAACAAAAACGCGCGGCCGTGATCGCGCATTTTCCGCCGATTTTATGCCCTTGATGGATACCGACACCGAATTTGCCACCAAATGGATTGCACTCTGTCAGGCGCATTTGGGGGACGAGGGAATCCGTGATCCGATCCGTTGCTATGAATATCTGGGCCGCTTTTATGTCCAGGAAGGAAATAAACGGGTCAGCGTCCTAAAAAGCTACCAAGCTCCATCCATCCCTGCCTATGTCATTCGTGTTGTACCGGTCTGGTCGCAGGAGCCGGAAATTTTGGCTTATTACGAGTTTATGCACTCCTACCAAATAACCGGCCTGTACCAGGTTTATTTCAGCCGTACAGGCAGCTTTGCAAAGCTGCAAAAGGCGCTGGGATACGCGCCAGACCACGTTTGGACCGCAGAGGAGCGCCGTGTGTTCTCAAGCGAATTTGCATTTTTTCAGCAGAGCTTTTACAGCCTGGGAGGTGCATCGCTCCCTATCACCGCAGCGGATGCACTGCTGGTTTGGCTCAAGGTTTATCCGTTTACCTTTTTAAAGTCTGCACCTACCAGCGAGCTGACCAAAACCCTGCGTGCTGTATGGACCGACATTCGAGGGCTTGCCCAGAACGATCCCATTTCCATCCACACCGAAACACAGGAGCAAAAGGAGGATGGCCTGTTTGGGCGTTTATTCAAGGTTAAGCCGTTTGGCCATCTAAATGTTGCATTTATCAGCGAACATTTTCCGCAGGAAAGCGATTGGGCCAGAGCTCACACCATCGGCCGGGAATATCTGGAGGCGGTATTGGATGAACGCGTTACAATCCAGGTGTTTGACGGGGTTCATCCGGGCAGGGAGGCGGATGAGGCGATTGAAACGGCCATTGCCTGCGGTGCTGAGGTTATCTTTGCCACCACGCCGCCACTCATCGGCGCTTGCCGGAAAGCGGCGGCGCTGCATCCAAATGTATGTATTCTAAATTGTTCGGTCTCCATGCCTTACAGCGGCGTGAGAACCTATTACAGCCGCATTTACGAGGGAAAATTTATCACTGGAGCGATTGCCGGCATCATGAGCAGGGACGGCCGGATTGGATATGTGGCCAGCAACCCGATCTTTGGCGTACCGGCCAGCATCAACGCATTTGCGCTGGGCGCTCAGCTGACCAATCCCCATGTGCAGATTACATTGCGCTGGTCCTGCGTGGAGCAGGATGCTATGAATCTTCTGGTTCAGGATGGCATCTCCCTCATCTCCAATCGCGATCTCCCAACCCCTGACCGGATTCGCGAGCCCTGGGGACTATGCCAAACGCAAAACGGCGCATTCCGTTCGCTGGTTTCCCCCTATTGGCATTGGGGAAATGTTTATGTCCGGCTGGTGCGCAGCATCCTGGACGGTAATTGGGACACGCTGGATTCCCGCCAGGGAAAGGCGGTCAACTATTGGTGGGGTATGCACAGCAGAGCCATTGACATCCTGCTAGGGGACGATCTGCCCACAGGGGTGAAGCAGTTGGCGGGAATTCTGCGGCAGGGGGTGGTAGATGGCTCTATTCTGCCCTTCCAGCGCCCGATCCGCGACCAGAGCGGAGCCTTGCGCAACGACGGCAACCAGTGGCTTTCCCCTGAGGAAATTTTGCATATGGACTGGCTGTGCGACTGTGTGCAAGGGACAATTCCCACCTATGAGGAGCTTTTGCCGATGTCCCAATCGATCGTGCGGCTTCAGGGGGTATACCGCGACAAACTCCCGCCGGAAAAGGAGGACCCCATTTTATAACAGGTATCCCCTCACCATCAAAAAAACAATGACAGCATCAGAATTGGAGGCGCATCATGCGAGAACAGGAGCTTCTTGTATTAAAGGAACGTCTTGCAGAAATTACCGAAATGGGCTGGATTAAAAACCAGCGCCCCGGAAATGTCGGAGGGGTTGGAAATACCTTAGAAGATCTTTTCCATGTGAGCGAAAATAACCTTCAGCTCCCTGACATCGGCGCCTGGGAGCTGAAAAGCCAGCGCGCAACAACCGGCTCTTTGCTCACCCTGTTTCACTGCGAACCTAAGCCGCGGAATGCCGGTTTTGTCCCGCGGATTCTGCTGCCGCTTTACGGCTGGCCGCATCAGGAGGCCGGAACCCGCTACCCCTCCAATGAACGCAGCTTCCGGCAAACCATCACCACCGCCTACAGTGACCGCGGCTTTCGCGTCAACGTCGACCATGCGAAACAGATTGTTTGCGTCTCGTTTGATTATGCGAAAATTGACGACCGGCACGCCGCCTGGCGCAGCTTCATTCGGGAGGGTGTTGGAACCGCAGACCTTACGCCAACCCCCTATTGGACCTTTGCGGAGATTGAAAAAAAGCTCCGCACAAAGCTAAAGAACCTGCTCTATATCAAAGCGGAAACCAAACATGTCGGCGCTTCGGAATATTTCCTCTATCGTGAGTTTGAAGCCTACATGGACCCAACGATTGAACAGTTTCTGGCACTTTTGCAGGCAGGCGCTATTTACATTGATTTTGACGCCCGCACAGGGCACAACCATGGCACCAAATTTCGCATTCGCCCCTTTGAGAAAACAAAGCTGTATCAGCAGCATCTAACAGTATAAAAAAGGATGCTCCGCGGCCGTAACCGGTCACGGAGCATCCTTTTGCTTTTGTATTTTTACGGTGGTCTTTTGGGGCGGCGGGAGGGTAAAATCCAATAGATACTCAAACGTCGTCCCCATTGTAATATAGCTGCTTGGCCATCCAAAAATTCCAATGTTGTTGACAAGATTTCGCCGGTCCCAAATAATGGTATTGCGAAATTGATAGCCCGCGCTGCACATCGCATGGATGATGTTGATATGCAGCGGCACACGCTCTCCATCCATCCACGCATCTGTAATATTGATGAGGATGTGCGCCTTTGGCTCAAACACCGGCATCATCGCTCGAAAAATTTCCGCAATCGCTTTTTCAAAATCGTTGGCAGCAAGCGTCCCCAGATCGCGGGGGTCCTGGCTGTATTGCTCGATCTGGTCAAACTGCTCGTTCTGCCGCAGGTCCCCGCGTCTGCTTTTATTCTTTCGCTTTCGATTGAGCATGTTGGCATATGGCGGAGAGGTAAACACCAGCTTCACCGTGCCTGGCGCAATCCGGTTTTGAATATTGCGGGCGTCCTCGCACAGTGCCAGCTGTTTACAGCGGCCTTTCGCAAACAGGGTGGACACCCGCGCATTGGCCAAATCAACATACTCCTGCTGCAAATCAAAGCCTACTGCGTTTCTATCCAAATCCTGCGCGGCAAGAAGGGTGGTTCCCGAGCCTACGAACGGGTCCAGCACCAACTCGCCCTTGTGGGTGAACTGCTCAATCACCCGCTTGGCCATCGCAATCGGAAAGACCGCCGGATGAACCTTTTTATCACGGATGTCGCGCGGCTCGTAGTTGAACTGCCACACTCCAATTTGGTTTTTCATCCAGTCTTTCGCCGCAATACAGGAGAGGAGCCCCTCCTTGCAATCGCAAAGGCGGGTGTGCTCTATCTCGATAAAATCTGTGGTGGGCATTGTTGACACTACCTGCTTTCCCGAAATCTCTGCTGCGCAAAATCAAAAAACTCCTGGTTGATTTCAAATCCCACACAATTACGCTTTAGGCGCTCACAAACCACCCAGGTGGTACCAGTCCCCAAAAACGGATCAAAAACCGTGCCCCCTTCTGGGCTTGCGCACAGCACAATCTGCTCAATTAACTTTTCCGGAAAGGTGGCGGTGTGGCTCCCCTTCAAAGGCTGCGTATGGATTGCCCAAACATCCCCTGGATTTTTGGGTTTTCCGTTCGCTCCGGGAATTTTAATCGCATCCAGGTCGAAGAAATACCGTCTGTTCAGCACAAAGTGAAATACATGTTCATATGTATTGTTAAGCCGGTCGGTCACACTTGCAGGAATGCGGTTCGGCTTCTGCCAGATAATATCATCGCGCAGTAACCAGCCGCGCTCCTGCATCGCAATTGCAAAGCGCGACGGAATTAACAAAAGCTGTTTATTTTGGTACAGCCGTCCATTTTGTTTGATTTTGGGCTGAAGCGGTTTTGTGGTAAAATATTTCTCTTTTCGGTCCTTTTGGACCTGTGTAATATTCCCCTGTTCGTCCAGATATTTATTCCACGCCCCCGCTCCGGAACCAAAATAAGTGTCGCCTACATTGATAAAAATATTTGCAGTCGGTTTCAGATAGGGTTTTAGCGCTTCAAAAAAATCTGCGAGCCGCGAAACATAGGCTTCCGGCGTCGCCTCCGAGCCAATCTCCCCCTCACCGTTGTACACCCGCTTTGCCCAGTAGGGCGGCGAGGTCACAAGCAGATCGATTGACTCGTGCGGCAGCTGCCCGATTAGCTCCAACGTATCCCCGCACGCAATGAGGTGGTTCATGCAAGGCCCTCCTTGGCTGAATGATTCTGATATAGTATAGCACAGAATCCGACCGGCCGCAACTGCGATTCTACCACAGCGGTATCCCAAAAGTTTTGCCGGACTCGTGTAAGCACATCACGCCAGCCAGTACAATATCGCGCTCCCCAACAATAAGAATGCGTTTGCCCCTATGCAAAAAGCAGTCAGTGGGAGCTTTTTGCATAGGGGCGGTTGGGGCGCTGCCCCTGAACTCGGTTATCTTTAAAGTGGACGAAATTTTTGATGCGCTACCATGTAGAAAGATTGCGTGCGACAGCGCCGCCAAACAGCGGCTCACTATCCCTGCACCACAGCGCATACCGCATCAATCCTATCATTGTATCGTCCGAGCACGGCGCCAGACGGCATGGAAGATTAAACTGTCTTTCGATGCACCGCAGCAACAGCGGATTTTTGCGGACCACGCCACCGGTACAAACCACCCCCGCCGGTGCGCTGTCTACCGGTGTGAGCAGCAGTTTCGACTGCCGGTAATAGGCTGCTGCCATCGAATCATATACGCTGTAAAATAAATTTTGTGTGGTGAAATTTTCTCCGCTGATACCGCTGATACTGCCACCGTCCGAATCAAAGAACGAAAAGTCCATATGCAGCCCATCAGCTCCCGCTTCCAGATCCTCTGTCAGCGCATCAACCTTACGCCAAATTTCCCGCTCTCCAACTTCTGTGCAGCCGAACAGTTCCCGCCCTACATCCATGATAAAGCGCATCAAAACATTCAGCGACCGGCCGGATGGCAGCTGTGTAAATGCACGGATGGTGCGCCCTTGGAAAAATGGCCGCGTTTCAAAGTTACCAAACGCAATTCCGTCGTCTACATAGCCCACCTGTCCACCTGTGCCGATATTGATGAACATATCGCCATCCGAAGCATAGGTGCCCAGTACTGCCGCCTGATGGTCTCCCAGCGCGGTATAGATCGGAATGTCCCCCTTTTTGGAGGGATAGAATGCGACCGGACCTTTCTCCTCCACCACCGGCGGAAAATCTATCTGCTGCATTCCTAAAAAGGCAATGAGCTCGCTATTCCATGCCTGCTTTTTCAGGCTATACAAGCCGGAAGAAGCTGCAACTGTAGGATGAATTGGCACCCGCTGGCCGGTTAGAATGCGGGTCAATCCATCACCCAGCATCGCCAGCTGCACCGGATGCGACAACGGCGTTTCATTCAGATAATGGTATAATGGTAAAAGGCTGTGATTTTGTTTTAGATTGATGCCGTTTTCCGCCAACAGATGCGCCGGAATTTGACGGCGCAGCCGCTCCAAAAGCGTTTCGCCCGTTTCATCCGGCACCATTCCCCGCATATCCTGCCAGGAGACATAATTGCCGGTCGAACCATCCTCCTGATCAAAAAGCACAAACCCATGCATCTGCACTGAAAACACAATCCCGCCCAGAGGGAATGCCTCTGCTGCACGGTCGATTAACCGCGCTACCGCATCCGCCAGAGTCTTCATCGGGATCTCCTTGCGCTCCGACGCAGGTTCCAGAAACGCGGGCGTAGGGGTGCTATGTGTGTCGCGTATGCAAAACCCTTCTAAATCCAGAATGGAACTCTTTAAGAACGATGAACCAACATCTATGCCGAGTATGTACATGTTCTCCCCTTTCTGCCGCTATGCGGCGGCGCCCGCATACTTGCTCAGATTACAATGTGCATCGGGCCTTGGCTATCCGCATCCTCTCCCAACGCTTCGCGAAAAGACAGCAAATCCTGTCGCAGCTGTTCCATAAAGATATACATATCTCCCGAATGAAACACCATATTCATACCGGTCGCTTTGGCCCACGCAATCTGCCGCTCGATGCCACCCATATAATGCACACCTGCCGCAATACCTTTTTCTCTCGTTTTGCGCAGAATTTGGAGAACCGTCTGCTCAAACTCCTCGCTATCGTAATCGTTGGGATGCCCCAAACTGTACGATAGGTCGTTCGGTCCAATCACAATGCCA
Organism: uncultured Anaerotruncus sp.; assembly: GCA_910586875.1. Taxonomy (GTDB): domain Bacteria; phylum Bacillota; class Clostridia; order Oscillospirales; family Ruminococcaceae; genus Anaerotruncus. Next base: position 7,000 of record CAJUJI010000087.1, read on the forward strand.
TCCAACCCTGGGACCGACAGAATTTCATCCAGATTTTCCAGCGCAGGGATGCTCTCAATATTGACAAACAGCAGCCGGTTGCGGTTGTTCTTTTCCAAATCCGCCTGCACCTCAGCCGGCAGGGAAATTTCGCCCCGCAACGCCTGCTCTAACACCTTGCCTTTGATTGGTTTATAGTGAACTGCTCCCACCAACGTACGGACCTGCTCTGCCGTTTCGATATAGGGGGCCAATACGCCATGAGCGCCAGCGTCCAGCACCTGAGAGGCCATATAGGGGTCCGGCGACGGAATGCGCACGATCGGCGCCAGCTTTTTTGCCGCATAAAGATTGCACATCGCAGAAAGGGTATACAAATCCAGTCCTACATGTTCGGTATCAATAAAAACAAAATCCAGGCCAGCTTTGTCGATATATTTAACCCATTTTGGGGAAGGCGAAACGATCAGCGTCCCACAGATGGTTTTGCCCGCTGCCATCGCCTGTTTGCACTCATATCCTGTCATGTCATCTATCCTTCTTCCTCGTTCGGCGCCTGCGTCACCCGCAAAATCCCTTCATACAGGTTGCAGGCTGCGTCCGGCTGATAGCCGTACACCAAAAATACATCCAACAGATAGGGCACATATGCTGTACCGCAGAAGGCAGCAGCAAATGCCATCCCTGCAATTTCGCTCAGGCAGCCCACACGAGAGCTGCTGTGAAAGGGCCCCAGTTTCCAAAGCGGCAATCGATAGGCCCTTGTAAAAAGTGTGGCCTCCTGCTGTTCAAGATAGTGAAACAGCTCATGTGCCAGCAGCAAATTTTCAATCTCCTGCACGCTGCGGATGGGCAGTCCATGGTATTGCCCCAACAGCGTTTGCGCCTGCTTGAGACAATCGGTGAACAGCGTAAGCTGGCGCGGCGGCTTAAACTGCGCAAAAATTACAAAGCCGCCGTCATTGGCTTGCGGTTCCCGCCGCACCTCCAGCCCCAGCTTTTCAGCGCAACCGGCCGGAGACAGCCCGCCATAGCTGCTGCGCAGCGCACGCGCCTGCTGCTGCCCGCAAGCAACCGCCTGCGCAGTCAGCTCCAGCCGCGCCTGCCGGTCGATGCGCCCACGCAGCGGTTCGCGGCTAAAGGCGTAAAGCCCCCACTGCTCCTGCGTCAGCGCAGCCAGTGTTTTTATCATTTCAGGCAGCGGATATTGCTGTACGGTCGGCTGCTGCTGACTCAGGCCAGAGCGGAACGGGTTTCCACGAAAGAACGAATCATTCCAATCTTTTTTCATTCTATCACAATTTATTCCTTGCGCCTACTACTACCAGTTCATCTTCCGGATGTAGCAGCTGAATTTCGGTATCCATAATCATCAGAATGCTGTCTAAACTGGTAGAGCCGGCAAAATCCATCACCTTTGAGCCCACGCAAAGATAAAAGTCCGGGTGTAAAATTCCGTCCGTGCCAAACACCGACATGCTTTCCCACAGCTCCCGCACAGCTGCCTGATACTCGCCCGCTTTGGTGGTGAGCATCCTGCCATCGCTGCGCTGGACCTTAATAAACCCGTTTTTATCCAAAATGCGCACCGGTTGTACCTCTCCATTGGAAACGCCGCCAAAAATCCAAATGCTTCCATACTGCTTGAGCAGCTGCGTCTGCTCCGGCTGAATGCCCATATCTGCGGCAGCCAGCGCCTGCGCCTCCTCTTGGGTACACTGGCGCATCATCTCACTGGACTTGACCTCGTTCGAGCCCAGCGCAATCGCTGTCACCTTAGAGGTGGTCTGGTCAATTTCAACATGCACCTCTATCGAGTCGGGCACCGCGCCACTGTCAATGGCCTTGCTGATCGCCTCCTGTTTGATCGCACGAATATCCTCCGGCGTGGGGTTCGGAATGACGCGTTCCACAACGTCGCGGACCATCGCCAACGCCACACCGATGGAGGAGATCACCTCTGCATTTTCGGGAATGCTGTAACGCAAATCCATCTTATCCGCACAGTAGCCAATCAGCGCTGCTGCACCGCCTCCAACACCGACCAGTGAAATTTGGTCGTGTTCCAAACGGTATTTTTCCGCAAAGCCGTCGATGACCGGCTTAATCTTCTCATAGCTCTTGTGCAAAATCTGGGTGGCAACCTCCTCCACCGTCAGGCCAAGGTATGCTGCCAACGGTTCCATCGCTTTACGTGCTGCTGCCGCATTTCCATAGGAGAAATACTGTGGATCTACCAGGCCCAGCACATTTGCCGCACAGGTGTTGGTAATTGCAATCCGTTTGCCGCTTTTCAGCCGGATTGCCACATAGTCGGAAGGATCGCCTGGCTTTGGCGAAAACAGCTCGACCTGTGGATCTACAATTTCAGATTCATCGGTGAATACCGCATAATCCATGCCCGCAATATGGGCGGAACGCGGCCCTACATCCGCCACACAGCCCTTGCCAGCCCGCACCATACTGCCGCCCGCTACACCTAAAACGCGCACATCCAGCGAGCTAATATAGGTCTGGTGGCCGCCGACTACCGCATAATCGATGCCTGGGCGCCCGTTTTTGATCACGCCGATATTGGTGGTCGTGCCACCGACCTCAAAGTAAACGCCGTTGGAGGCTCGCAAATACATCAACGATCCCATCACACTGGCCGCCGGACCGGACAGCATAGTAAGCACCGGGCGCTTTTTCACCTCACTGATGTCCATTACGCCACCATCGCCCCGCATAATCATCAGCGGCACCGTGACCCCCGCTTGACGTACACTGCGTTCGGTGCTGTTGGCAGTATGCAGCATCTTTGGCAGAATGCTCGCATTGATTGCCGCGGTGCGTGTGCGGCGGGTAAGCCCATACAGCTTGGTAATTTCAGAGGCCATCGTTGTGAGCAGCCCCATCTCCGAAGCGGTTTCATAGATGGTCTGTTCATACCTTGTATCATCCACGCCAAACGCCATGGAGGGAACGATCACCTCTGCCCCTTGTTCTTTTAGTTGTGCAATCGCCTGCTGAACTGCCGTGTCACTCCACTTCTTTTTGGACAGAAACGCATTACAGGTATGAATCACCTTGCCCTCCCCCAGCGGAATGTCATCGATACGGCTCTGCCGCTTGGCCAGCAGCCCTTCCAGACCGCCGCCTGCGATGCCGACCACCCCCACATGTGCCACGTCGCCTTCTATCAACGCATTGGTGGCCTGTGTGGTGCTGTGGGCAACAAACACCACATCCTCCGGCTGGATATTATTTTCCTGCATACACTGTTCAAAGGCAAGTACAACACCTCTCGCCACGCCGTCTGGGTGGTCATGGGTGGTTTTGATGGTCACTTTGCCCACAATTTCATTGGTGCTGTTATCGATAGCCACAGCTTTGGTGTGGGTACCGCCCACGTCGATCCCCATTCGGATGGCTCGTTTCTCCATAAAATTGAAACCTCCTGTTTTTGGATGGCCGATGGCGTCAAGCTACCGGCATACAATTTTGTCACCATCTGATGACAGGCCGCCCGGCGAGGATTACTCCCCCGATCTGTGCACGCAAAGCCCTTGCCGCGCTACGCGCGGCAAAAAAGCTTGCGCAACAGCCCGCCGCATACAGGCCGTAATTAGCTTAAAACGCGGCACCGCCATAGGTAACAAAGGTATAGATCATCAGCACCAGGCAGAACGCCCAGCAAGCCGGTACGCTCTTTTTTAGCCAATCGCCGGTAGAGACCTTGGTATAGCCGATGCCCCAAGCAGTCCAGGACTGGGTAAAGCAGCCGCTGACATGCATAGACAGGGTTGGAATTCCCATGGTCATCAGTACAAACGGACTTGTAAAGCCGATGGTGGTCAGGATGTTCGCGGTAGCAGGACCAGCTCCGGCCAGGGTCAGCGGACCACGGAACAAAGCCAAAGGTGCCAATGCCGCGATGAGAACGCAGATAAGCAGTGTATTCTTGAGGTTCAGTCCGCCCAACAATACGCCCAGATACGGGGAGGCCAGAGATGCAGCAGCATTGAACATACCGACACACAGCAAAAAGCACATGAACGGAGCCACGTCTACAACGCCATCATGGAAGTTTTTCGCAAAGAGCTGCGCTGCATCGCTGAATTTTTTCAGCTTGCCGCAAACTGCCAGCGCAAAGAAACCAGAGATCAGGAAGCCTGCGATCACAGGGATTTTGAACAGGTACAGCAGAATGACCGGCAGCAACGGCACAATCAGTGCAATTGCCGGCACCTTGGTGGTGCTGTCCTGCGGAACACTGGTCTGCGCCGCCCAGGCATGAGCGCGGCCCTGGCGCAGATAAATCAGCGAGAAGACAGCCAGAATCACCATTTGCAGAACCAGGCAAACGATACCCCAATTAAAATATTCCTGATAGGTATAGGTCTCGGTGATGCCGAACAGGGTCGCCCATTGGTTGTGCTGTACAGGGCTTATGTAGAGCGCTGCGCCTACCGAGGCGATATAGGAGAAAAGCGCTACCGCCTTGGGGATGCCCAAGCTCATGAGGATCGGCAGCACGATTACGCCGATTGCGATGACGGCACCTGCACCATAAACGCCGGAAAAGATGAATACCACCACGAGCGACAGCAAAATCATGGTGAGGCCCGGCTTATCGCCGCCCAGCTCCACCGTTTTGCGGATAATGGTACTCGCAATTTTGGTTTCCAAAATTACCTGACCAAACCATGCGCCGAACATGACGTTTACCAGGTTTGCGCCGTAACTTTCTGCACCGCTTTGAAATACCTTGCTCATTGCGGTGACAACATTGGTGGGACAGGCAGCCTCGTTCGCGGCCAAAAATGCCTCGCTTGCCAACAGGTTGTTGCCAATCAGCGCCAACGCGGTATACACAACGGCGATCACCAAAAAGCCAATTTGGATACTACCGCCCTTAAAGGTGTAAAACACCAATGCAGCATAGGCGGCCAGCATGAGAATACCGATCAATACTTCCATTAAGAAACCCTCCTACTTTTTATTTCTGACATGGATGCACGGGCTTGCTCAAACGCTTCGCTGTTTCCCTCCCTTCGCGGCGCGCAAACGGTCGGTTGATGATTTCGTTCATCCTGCGCAATAATTCATTAAATGAACTATTGTGATATTCCTATCCTATCACG